>CAKOSE010000008.1 GCA_934102055.1 uncultured Bacilli bacterium
GTATATGAGGGTGAGAGTATAATGGAAGAGTATGTAAAAGATGCGAAAAGAGCAAGTATGGAAGATGATATAGTAGGCTTATATGATAAAGAATTACATGAAGAAAAGCTTAGGATAACAGAACTTGAAGAAGCAAGGGAAAAGGGCAAAAAAGAAAGCATACTCGAAACAGCAAAAAATATGTTAAAGGATAACTTAGATATAGAAATGATCAGTAAATATACAGGTTTATCTGAAGAAGAAATAAATAATTTAAAATGATTGTGGAGATATATATTATAAAATTTATGTAGTAATATTTTTTAAGCCAAAAAAAGGGCTAGTGATTTTTCACTAGCTTTTATTTTTCTTTTTTAATTTTAGTTTTTTCTTTAATTTCTTTTGAGCTTTTTTCTTTTATTTCTGCATCTACTATATTGGTTTTAGGTTCTTCTTTTTTGTTGTTGCTGCATCCAATTAAGTTCCAAATAGTTCCTAGTCCTAAAAGTAGTGCAAGTATAGAAACAAGAACTCCGAAGATTGGTATTATGGAAACTATCTTTATAATAATGATACCAATAATTCCAGATAGGTATTTATTAGTGTTAAGTTTCATTACTTTACCTAATAATAAATTACCTAGTATAAATCCTGAAACGATATATGATAGATAGATACATATACCATATATTAGACCAAGAATTATTCCTAGTGATATACCAATGTTACTTAAAATAAGTAATAGACTAATTAAAGGTACACATATTAGGAGTAATGCCCCAATACCTATGTTTTTAGCGTATTTATTAGATTCGTTATAGATGTTTTCAGACTTTTCTAAAGATTTAGGGATAATTATTGTAATTACAAGAAATACAATTATCATATTTAAAGTGCTTTGTAATAGGTCTTTAACGTTGAAGCTAGAATCTTTTTCTATTTTATAAGTTGTGATTTTTCCTATGTTAGCAGTATTACTGATATCTTTGTTGATGTCTTCGTTATAAGATAGTTCTCCTTTTATATTAGCTCCATTTTTAACTACTATGGAGCTAGCATTAATTTTGATGTTTCCATTAATAGTAAGATTATCTTCCAAAACTACTCTAGTAGCACTGATGGAAATATTTCTATCTAGGTTTCCGTTAAGTACTACTTCATTACCTGCTAAAAATATATCTCTACCAATACTTGCATTTTTGGTAAATGTAATGATATTTCCAGCAGCATAAATATTTTTAGAAATAACACCATCAACAGTAATATTATTACCTGCCATGAAGCCATATTCAAGACTTCCTTTGACATTAACGGTTTCTCCGGCGATGAAACCGATACCATCAATGTTACCAATCATGTCGATGATATTACCTGCGATAGCACTATCTCCATTAATAGTGTCTTCTAATTTTACATTGTTTCCACTAGTGCTATAAAAATCATTAATTTCTTTGGCACTAACAGGACTAGTTACTAAAACAATAAGTAAAATAAGAAAACCAAATATCTTTTTTTTCATAAATCTCCTCCTTATATTTATTATAATACAACAAATTTTATTAGTAAATAAAACATGGATATTTTTACAAAAGATGTTAAAAACTGTTAATATTCTAGAATTTTCTTCTTATTTATGTTATTATAGACTATGAAATTATTAAAGAAAGAAGGAATTATATATGAAAATATTATCAGTAAATGCAGGAAGTTCGTCATTAAAGTTTCAAATGTATGAAATGCCTGAGGAAAAAGTACTAATATCTGGGGTATTTGAAAGAATTGGTATAAGCGATAGTTTTTACTCAATTAAACTTAATGGGGAAAAAACTAAAAAGGAAGCTGTTTTAAAAAATCATGAAGATGCAGTAAAAATTTTAATAAATGAATTATTTGAAAACAAAGTAATAGAGTCGTTAAATGAAATAGAAGGTGTGGGACATAGAGTTGTTCATGGTGGCTCTAAGTATGCTAGTTCTATAGTAATAGATGAGGATGTAACTAATCAAATAAAAGAGTTATTTGATTTAGCACCACTTCATAACCCTGCTAATTTACTTGCTATTAATGCGTTTCAAAGAGAATTGCCTGAGGTTAAACAAGTGGCGGTATTTGATACTTCATTTCAACAAACTATTAAACCTACAGAGTACATTTATCCAGTTCCTTATGAATGGTATGAAGAATATGGAATAAGAAAGTATGGTTTTCATGGTATAAGTCATAATTATTTAGCTAATAGAATGAGTGAAATTTTAGGTAAGAAGGATTTTAAATTAATAACATGTCATTTAGGCGGAGGATGTAGTATTGAAGCAATAGAAAATGGAAAATGTGTTGATGCAAGTTTAGGTTTTTCTCCTAACTCAGGACTTATGATGGGAACAAGATGTGGTGATATAGATTCACAAATGATACCTTATGTTATGGATAAATCTGGTATGAGTTTAGATGAGGTTATGAATGCTTTAAATAAGAAAAGTGGTTTCTTGGGAGTAAGTGGAAAGAGTAGTGACTCAAGAGATATTGAAGATGGAGTAAATAAAGGTGACGAAAGATGCATCTTAGCACAAAAGATGTTCGTAAATAGATGTGTTGATTATCTTGCAAAATATTATGTAAAACTTGAGGGAGCAGATGCGATTTGTTTTGCAGCAGGACTAGGGGAAAATTCAATTACAACAAGAAAACAAATAATAGATAAGTTAAAAGTATTAGGAATAGAAATAGATGATGAAAGAAATAATGTTCGTGGAAAAGAAACATTGATAAGTAGTGATTCATCAAAAGTACCAGTTTGGGTAATTCCTACAGATGAAGAACTTATGATTGCTAAAGATACTTATAAATTTATTAATGAGTAGTAAGGATGATATCATGTATAAGGAAATTTTTAAAGCAATAAAAGCATATAATAATATTGTAATAGCAAGGCATGTTGGAGTGGATCCAGATGCAATGTCGAGTCAAATTGCTCTAAAAAATTCAATCAAATTAACATTTCCAGAAAAAAATGTATATGCAATAGGAAATGGAACAATAAAGTTTAATTTTATAGGAAAATTGGATAAAGCAGTAAACTTTGATAATTTGGAGAAAATACTTCTTATAGTGGTAGATACTCCTGATAAGAAAAGAGTAGATATGGAGGAACTTACTCATTATGAGTGTAGTGTAAAAATAGATCATCATCCATTTATAGAAAAGTTTTGTGATATAGAATATATAAAAGATGATAAATCTAGTGCTTCTGAGATTGTCTATGATTTGCTTAAAAATACTAAGCTTGAATTGAATAAGGAAATATGTGAGATTCTGTATACAGGAATGGTTGCAGATACAAATAGGTTTTTGTTTAATAATTCAAAGGCTGAAACATTTAAGGTAGTAAGTGAAATGATTGAGGATTATGATATAGATATAACAAAAGTATATTTGAATCTATATAAAAGGCCTCTTGCAGAAGTTAAATTTTTTGGTTATATGGCTGAGAATATGGAGAAGACTCAAAATGGGGTAGGATATATCAAATTACCAAATAAAGTAATTGAGGAATATAATGTTGATCCTGCGACTGGGGGTAATTCGATAAATGAGTTTAATAATATTGAAGAACTTTTGGTTTGGTTAAGTGCAACTGAAGATGTAAAGAATAAAGTTATAAGAGTTTCTGTTAGATCAAGAGGTCCTGTTATAAATAAACTTTTGGAAAAACATGGTGGTGGAGGACATGCTTTAGCAAGTGGAGTTAAATTAAAAACGTTTGAGGAAGTAGAAACTTTGATAAAAGATTTAGATAAACTTTGCCTAGAATATAAAGAAAGTAGTGATGGAAATGAAGATTACTAATTCAGAATTCGTAATAAGTGCTATAAGGAGAAGTCAGTATCCAGTAGATAACTTGCCAGAGTTCATGTTGGTAGGAAGAAGCAATGTTGGAAAAAGTAGTTTTATTAATACAATAACGAATAATAAGAAGATGGCTAGGGTATCTAATACTCCTGGTAAAACACGTAATTTAAATTTTTATCTACTTAATAAGAGTTTTTACTTTGTAGATGTTCCAGGGTATGGCTATGCATCAGTAAGTAAGAAGGAACATAGAAAGTTTGGGTTAATGATTGAAGAATACTTGGAAAAAAGATCGAATCTGGTTAGGACATATATGTTAGTAGATTTAAGACATAAACCAAGTGAAGATGATATTTTAATGTATAAATATTTAAAATATTATAAGTTACCTGTAACAATTGTTGCAACTAAGGCTGATAAAATATCAAATAATAAGAGAGAAAAAGCAAAGAATTTAATTTTAAAGACATTAGAATTAGAAAAGGGAGATACTTTTATAGTATTATCAAATGTGACAAAAGAAGGAAAAGATAAAATATTAAATGAAATAGAGAGCTTACTAGAGGAAGAAGAAACTTTGTAAGCTTTTTTCATATAATAAATTAGGTGATTTAATGAAAGTAATCTCCAGAAATGATAAAATATCGGTTTTTCTGATGGGTGAAAATGTCTTAGATAAAGACAATATAATGGGACAAATAAAGGAACTGATTATAAAACTAAAAAGAAAATATAATAAGACAATATCAGGGTTTTATAGGGTTAATATATATGAAACTAAAATATGTACAATAATAGATTTAATACAAGAAGAGGAAATTGATTTTTTGAAGGATATAATAGATTTAAAGATAGTGATTTGTGAAAATGAAGATATTTATTTAGAGTTTGAGGACTATTATTTATTTAAGAATAGGAAAAAGTATTTTTTGAATAATAAGTATTATGTAAATTTAAAAGAAATTAGTAAAGAAGAGTATTTAAAGGTATGTGAATTTTGTAACATAGTATATGGAGAGGAACTGTCAAAGATAAAACAAAATAAGAAATTAATAACTATCTAGTAATTGACAATTTGCCTTTTTTTTGTTATCTTCTAGAGGGAGGATAAGTTATGAGAGAAGATAATAAATTAATAAAGGTACTTGTATTTATAATACTTATAATTTTTATAGGATTGATATCATATTTGATATATAACAAGATTGTAACTGATAAGAGTGAAAGTAGTAGTGCTGCTAGTTTTTATGATATAAATAATTTAACTGATAAAAAGTATTTATGTGAGGTAAATTCTAAGGAAGAGAACTTTTATTATGATGAAGAACCAATGGATGCTAAAAATAAGGCAATTAGAATAGAAAATGAAAAGGTATTTGTTCCTGAAGATTTATCTAACATAGGTAGTAAAATAACTATAAAGGAAGCACAAGGAATTGAAGGTATTCCAGATAGTGTTTATTATGGTTATTATCAAACGTTAGATACTTCTGTATTTTTAGTGTTAACAAAAGAGGGAGATGTTTATTATTCAAATGTAGTACTAAATAATAATAAAAAAGAGGTAAATAAATTTAAGAAAATAAATAATGAAAAGATAAAAAAATTATATAAGTTTTGTCATGAAGAGGGATTGGTATATCCAACTGGAACTTTATCAATATATGCATTAACTAATAGTAAGGAATTAAAACAAATAAAGAATGGAAAAATGACTTCATTATTTAAGGATGATTATAAGTATCCGGATGTGATTCCAACAGGTTTTGATACTTCTAATCCTTTAAAACAAATATTTATATCTTCAGATCAAAGACCTTATTATGCTGAAAAGACTAATAATACTTATACATATAAAGAAATCAAGTATAATAATTTAGTTATAAAGGTAAAAGATGGTTTTTCCAAGGAAGAGAATGATAAAGTAGAGTACTATATTATAGATACAGATAATAATTTATATAAGGTGGATAGTGATACAAAACAAGTAACCAAGTATGAAAGTAAGATTAAGTCTTATAAATATCAAACTTCTAGTGATTATAATGGAGTAGATATAGTGTTTTTAAATGGGCAAAATATGGTAAAAGAGAAAATATATATTACGACACTATATTATAGAAATAAATAACATCAAAGGATGTTTTTTTCTTTAAATAATAAAAAAGTTATAGTATAATATAAACAAATAAATGGAAAGGAATCAACATTTGGTTGATAGGATGGATAATATGATATTACCTGCGGATAGTTATATAGTAATAAATAAGACGGTTATAACGGAAATGGATAAACAAACATTAATTGATTTATATCAACCAATAATAGGAAGTAAAGCGGTATCTTTGTATTTGACGTTGTTAAATGATTTGGAAAAGAAGTTATTTGTATCGGGGGAACTTACTCATCATCATTTGTTAACAGTAATGCAAACTTCTTTAAAGGATATAGTTTTGGCAAGGGAAAAACTTGAGGGAATAGGACTTATAAAAACATATATGAAAAAGGGAACGATAAATAATTATGTATATCTATTATATAGTCCTTTAAATGCGAATGAGTTTTTGAATCATCCTGTTCTTAATATAGTGTTATATAATAATGTTGGAAAAATAGAGTATAAGAATTTAACTGAAAGATATAAGTTGCCTAAGATAGTTTTAAAGGATTATGAGGATATATCTTTGAAGTTTGATGAGGTTTATACTAGTATTCCTGTTAATTCGCTTGTTAATAATGATGATATAGTGTCTAGAAAAAGGGGGGAAATACTTTTTAAGGAGTTAATTGATTTTGATTTATTGATATCGGGCCTTGATAAGAATTTAATAAATGAAAGGGCTTTTAATAAAGATACGAGAAACTTAATAAATAATTTGGCATTTCTTTATAATATTGATGTTAGTACTATGCAAAGTTTGATAAGGACATCGTTAAATGAAAAGGGTTTAATTGATAAGGAGACTTTAAGAAAAAGTGCAAGGAATTTTTATCAGTTTGAAAATAATGGTAATCTTCCAACAATAATTCATTATTCACAACCTGAGTATTTAAAGAGTCCAACTGGAGATAGTTCAAAAAAAGGAAAGATGATATATACTTTTGAAAATACTAATCCATATCAGTTTTTAAAGAGTAAATATAAGGATGGAAAGGTAATAACAAGGGATTTAAAGATAATAGAGAGTTTGTTGTTAGACTTAAAATTAACTCCAGGAGTGGTTAATGTTTTACTTGATTATGTTTTAAGAGTAAATAATAAAAAGTTAAATAAAACATATATAGAGACAATAGCAAGTAACTGGAAAAGGTTAGGAATAGAAACTGTTCCTGAGGCGATGAATGCTTGTATAAAAGAGCATAAAAAAAGAAAGACAAAGACTACTACTAAGAGAAAAGAGGAAAAACTGCCAGATTGGTTTGATCAAAAGATAGAAATAAAAAAGGCAGAGACGAAAGAGGATCAGGAACTTGAAGAATTAATAAATAATTATAAATAAAAAAGTTTAGGTTATTTGCAGGTGTAACCTAAACTTTCTATTTTTTCACTAGCTATTTTTTTGGTATCATTTCTTTCAATTAGCAAAGTAGATTCTCCTAAGGAGTTATTTTTGTTAAAGTCATAATTAATCTTAACATATACTCCATCAGGTTTGTTTCGTACATGGGCAAGCTTATCTGAAATTAAATTACTGTAATCATTATATTTAGAATGATAATATATTTCTGCATCAGAAGAGTTTTCAGAAAATCTCATGACATCTTTATACTTATAAGAGATGGGTTTATCATCTTTAAACTTAATTTTAACATTTGCATCATAATTACTGGTTTCTATAGAACATTTTAAAGTATTGGCACAACCAGTAAGACCAAACAAACAAACAAATACTAATAAAACTTTTATTCTTTTCATTTTTACCACCATATCTATTTTATTACATTTTTTTTACTTTTTCTAGCATATTTACATATTTTTTTTAGAGTGATATAATAAACTTTACAAAAGGAGAATGTTTATGAAGAGTAAATTCTATGAGGGATTAAAGTGCATGTTAATTAAAGAAGAAGGATATGTGCAAGTGCTATATAATGAAACAGTCGTAGGAGAAGTTAAACAGAATAAATTTATAACTTTTGATGAGGAGTTAGAGATTCTAGAAGAAGATGATGTAAAGATTAAAGCTCTAGGAACATATGTAATGTATCCAACACCAATATATGATAAAAAAAGAAAAAAAGAACAAAAGCAAAGAAAAAGGTGATATTATTAAAGAACAAGTACTGGAATCATATAATAAAGCAAGTGTTAAATATGTGGGAAATAGCAATTCATTACATAAACTTGGATTAGAATCGAAGAAATTAGAAGATGCAGCGACGAGTCAAATAAAAGAGACATTAAATTTAAAAGATTATGATATAATATATACAAGTGGTAATAGTGAGAGTATGACAACTATATTAATTAATACAAAAGGGAATATATCTACAAGTAGTGAAGAGTTAATAAATATAAGTAAAGAAATGGGTATAAACATAAATCAAGATAAAGTAAAATATAAACATATAGATATAAAGGAAAAGATAATTGATGATCTAAATAAATATGATTTTATTACGTTAGAAGATGAAATACCTGGAATAGGACTATTAATAAAAAGAAAAAATATAGAACTAGTACCCTTAATACATGGTGGGAAAAGTACAACAAAGTATAGAAGTGGAACCGCTCCGACTCCTTTAATAGTAAGTATCTCAAAATTAATAAAATTAAAGTATAAAAATTAAATATGAGATAATACTATAAATGGGTGATAAAATTGAAAGAAGAAAAACAAAACATTAAATGTGATGTTCATAGTTGTAAACATTGCAATAAAGATGAAGATCATTGCAATTTAAGAGAAGTAGAGATTAAAAATCAATCAGGACTAGCACAAGATGAAAAAGAAACATTATGTTCTAGTTATGAGTTAAATGAAGAAGATAAGGAAATGTAATTTGGTTTGCATTTCTTTATTTTTTGATTAAGTATTGTTAAGTATTCTTGTAAAACTTGAAATATTTTTTTCTATATTGTAAAATGGGGTTATAGAGTATAGAAAAGAGGTATAGATATGAACTATGATGGAGAAAAGTTTTTACTAAAATTATATAACGATATGTATAATGATGAAAGTGTAAAACATTCAAGTACGAAAAGTGATAATAAGTATGAAGCAGTAAGGAAATATATTGAAAGACTTGAAAGAGTACATGAGAAAGCAATTAATCATAAAACAGATACAGGAATGAATCTTTTGAAAAACTATTATTATGATAAATATGTAATCAAAAGAGAAGATATATCAGAGAAATATATAGATTATTTAGATAAAGTACAGTTTGATCAATATGGTGTTCATATGAGTAAAAGTCAAAGAGAAGATCAAAAGGACTTAATAATACAAGATCAAAAGAAGTCTTTAGATGAATGGATAGATTATTTTACAAGTGAAGATTCAAAATTTTATCCAACATGGGCAAAGTACTGGGCTTTTCAAGGAATGCTTACAGTAGGAAATTATGATACAAATAAAGGAATTTATAATAAAAGAAGTAAAGCAACAGTATCACCATTTCCAGAGTTAAATAGAGAAGTACTTGCTAAATCAATAGATTTAATAATAAAAGAAGTGAATAAAGAAGAGATTGAAGATAAAGATTTAGAGCAATTAGTAAATAATGGTAATTTCTTTAAGCTTTATACAGTTCAGTTAAAAGATAAAAGAGAAAGTAACTTTGGAGAAGAGACAAAAGGAGAATGGGTAAAGTATGAACAAGGAGATAATTATCAAAAGTTACATAAATCACTTCAAGGAAAAAATACTGGTTGGTGTACAGCAGGAGAAGAAACTTGTAGAAATCAAGTAAAAAATGGAGATTTTTATGTATATTATACTTATGATAAAGAAGGAAAGGCTACAAATCCAAGACTTGCAATAAGAATGAATGGAAAAAACAGAATCGGAGAAATAAGAGGAGTAGCAAAAGATCAAAATATAGAACCACATTTTGAAGATATACTTTCTAAAAAATTAAAAGGATTTCCAGATGCAGAAAGTTACCAAAAAAGAGTAAAAGATACTCAGATGTTAACATATGTATATACAAAGTATGAAAATGATAAACCTTTAACTAAAGATGATATAAAATTTATATATGAAATAGATGCCAAAATAGAAACAATGGGTTGGCACGTTGATCCTAGATTAGAGGAAATGCGAGAAAATAAAAAAGGAATGAAAACAAAAGATGTTTTAAGTAAAGATGAGATAATGACTTTAGCTGAAACGAATTTTAGTATTCAAAATATTATGGGTAAAAACCATATCTTAGGCTTAAGCTTTATCCCAAAAGAAATGATAAATAAAGAAATAGCTTTAGTAGCAGTAAAACGATATTGGAGGGCAATAGAATTTATTCCAAAAGAACTATGGGATAAAGATATCCTTTTAGAAGTTGTAAAACAAAATGGGAGCTTTTTACGTAATAGGTTTGGTAACCTAAATAAAGAAATAAGAATATTAGAATGTGCTTTTGCTTCTTCTTCGAGACGGTTTAGAAATTATGCAAAAAAAGAGGTAGAAGAGAGAAAAAAATATAGAGATAAATATGGTTTCTCAGATGAGATATTAGATAAAGAAATATATTTAAAAGCAGTAAAACAAGATGAGATGGCACTTATTTATGTTCCAGAAGAACTAAGAGAAGAAGTAGAGCAAGAACTAGAAAAAATGAAAAATGATGATGATACTGTGCAAGTATTAGAGGATTCTGATTCTAAAATAAGATAGTTATGTTTTTAAGATTAGATTTCTAATCTTTTCTTTTGGCATAAAATAATATATAATAAACATGAGAAAGGAACATAATATGTATAGGAATACTTATATTGAAATTAATTTAATAAATATTAAAAATAATATAAAGAAAATAATTGATAGGTATAATGATTATACTTATTATTTTGGAGTGGTTAAGGCTGATTCTTATGGTCATAATGGTAATATGGTAGTAAGGTCTATAGTAGATGGTGGGGTTAATTATCTTGCTGTTGCAACACTTGAAGAGGCTTTGGAGATAAGAAGGGATTTAAAGGAAATACCTATTTTATGTTTAGGGATTATAAATCCGAAGTATTTGAAGATATGTGAAAAGAATAATATAACAGTAACGGTTAGTTCATTGAAATATGCTAGGGCTATGCTTAAGAAAGATTTAAATAATATAAAGGTACATATAAAACTTAATACTGGTATGAATAGGTTAGGTATAAAGGATAAGAATGAGTTTTATGAGGTTTATGGTTTACTTAAAAGTCGAGGTATAATAATTGAAGGGATTTATACTCATATATATAATGCTGATTCTAGAGAAGATACTGATAAACAAATAAATAAGTATATAGAGCTTACAAGTGATATAGATAAAGATGAGGTTCTAATTTTTCATATGTTTGCTAGTGATGCTTTGGTTTTAAATGATAAGATTGATTTTGTTAATGGTTGCAGACTTGGTATTATAATGTATGGTTTTACTAAGGATAAGAGTTTAGATTTATCTCAAACGTTTAGATTAATAAGTGAAGTAATACAGATAAATACTTTGAGAAAAGATGAGACGCTTGGATATAATGCTATTTATAAGGCTGAAGGTAATGAAAAAATAGCGGTAATACCTTGTGGATATGCGGATGGTATAATAAGAAAAAATACTGGTAGATATGTTTATATAAATGATAAGAGATATGAAATAGTTGGAAATATTTGTATGGATATGTTATTTGTAAAGGTAGATGATACTGTAAAAGAGGGAGATCAGGTACTTATTATAAAGGATATAAATCATATTGAGGAAATAGCAAAACATTTGGAAACAATTCCGTATGAGGTGTTATGTTTAGTTTCAAAGAGGGTTCCGAGAAAATATGTAGAAGGGGTAAATTATGAATAAGATAGAGATACTTTCTCCGGCTGGGGATATTGATAGTTTAAAGATGGCTATAAAATGTGGTTGTGATGCTGTATATATATCTGGTAAAAAATATGGTGCAAGGAAATTTGCTAAGAACTTTACTTTGGATGAAATAGAGCAGTCTGTAAGATATTGTCATTTATACGGGGTAAAACTGTATGTAACCGTGAATACTTTGGTTGAGGATTATTTACTTGAAGATATTATTAAGTATATAGAGAATCTACATCTTTTAGGGGTGGATGCTCTTATTATGCAGGATTTGGGATTAATAACTTTGGTTAGAGAAATGTTTCCAAATTTAGAAATACATGCCTCTACTCAGACCCATAATACGAATAATGAGACGCTTAAGTTTTTGAAAAGTATAGGTTGTACTAGAGTAGTTTTAGCACGTGAATTAACTTTAGAGGAAATAAAAATGTTAAGTGAAGATATAGAACTTGAAGTTTTTATTCATGGTGCATTATGTATTTGTTATTCTGGATGTTGTTTAGCGTCTAGTATGCTTTTTGGAAGAAGTGGTAACAAGGGAGAATGTTCTGGTCCATGTAGATTTAAATATGATCTTTATGAAGAAAATAGGAAAGTGGATACTAGGGGCAACTATTTACTTAGTACTAAGGAGTTGTGTGTTAAAGATCAGATATCAAATTTAATAAAACTAGGAATAACATCTTTAAAAATAGAAGGAAGAATGAAATCAAAATATTATGTTGGATATGTAACAAAGTTTTATAGGACTTTAGTAGATAAATATTATAAAGGAGAGGTTCTTTCTATAACTAAGGAGGAACAGGCTAATCTTTTAAAACTTTATAATAGGGAATTTACAGAAGGATATTTAAATAATGATTTTGATATAGTTAATCAAAAAACTTGTAATCATCAAGGGTATTTGCTTGGAAAAATACTAGAAACTGGGAAAAGATTAAAAATAAAATTAATGGATGATTTGTATCAAGGAGATGGAATTCGTCTTCCTAATAATCAGGGAATGATATGTAACTATATATATAGTGAAAAGGGTCTTTTGATAAGTGCTGCTAAAAAAGGGGATATAGTCTATTTAGATAATAAGTTTGGTATTACCCAAAAGGGAGATATTCATAAAACATTAGATACGAATCTTGAAAAACAGATAGAAAGCTATGATGAAAGAAAGATAAACATTGATTTTAAAGTGAAAGCTAGGCTAAATCAGGAATTAGAAGTTACAATAGTATGTGAAGATGTAGAGATATCAAAGAAGCAAGGTTTGGTAGAAGAGGCAAAACATATAAGGACTACTAAAGGGGATATAGAAGAAAAACTGTCTAAACTTGGAAATACTCCTTTTAAGATAGGAACAATTATGTATGATATGGATAATGATATATTTATTCCGATGAAGAATATTAATAATTTAAAACAGGTTTTGACACAAGAATTAATAAGTAAAAGAGAAAATTGTAAGGTAGATTTTATAAAGAAAAGTCCAATTTTTTTGAAAGAGGATCATATTATAACAAATGAAATTAGTTTCTTAGTAAGGACAGAGAGTCAGTTAAGGTATTTGTTAGATAAGGATGTACTTATATATGTAGAGAACATGAGTTTATATAATAAGTATAAGGATTATAAAAATGTATTTTATAGGGCATCAAGAATAAAATCAAATGATCAAGATAATATAGTAATTTCTAATACAAGTGGATTATTAAGTAAGTTAAATAAAAATATAATAGATATTTATATGAATGCGGTAAATAGTTTAACAGTTAATTTATATCATAAATCTGCATATAAGGTGGGATTATCTCCGGAACTTACATATGATGAGTTAAAGGATTTAATTAATAATTATAAAAAAAGGTATGGAACAAATCCTAATCTTGAGGTATTAATATATGGAAAAGTGGAATTAATGATTATGAGGTATTGTTTGATTAAAAAACAGTTAAATAAGAATAAAGTATGTAATTTATGTCAAAATAGTAATTATTATTTGGATGATAGGAATGGTCATAGATTTATGCTTTTAAAGGATGATAATCATAATATGAGGTTGTATAATTATCAAAAGATTAATAATATAGGGGATATTTCATACTTAAGGGAATTAGGAGTAACAAACTTTAGAATAGATCTTTTGGATGAGACTTTGGAAGATATAGAGTCAATTTTAAAACAATTAAAGGAAAAAAACGTGTTATAATATTAAAGGAGGGATAAATATGAGATTAAAAGATAAAGTTGCAATAATAACTGGTGGATCAACAGGAATAGGTTATGCTATAACTGAAGCTTATTTAAGAGAGGGTGCTAAGGTGGTTATAGCTTCTTATGATAAGAAGGAAATAGAGGATGCGATAGATACTTTATGTGAAAAGTATGATAAGGAGAATATTTTTGGAGTTACTTGTAATGTAAAAAATACAAGTGATATTAAGGAAGTTGTTCAAAAGACAATAGAAAAGTATAATAGAATAGATATATTGATTAATAATGCTGGAATTACTAATTCTGGTCCAACTGAAAGTGTGACTGATGAGGATTTTGAAAATATGTTTGAGGTAAATACTTTTGGGGTTTTTAAGTTTATAAGAGAGGTAATTCCTTATATGAAAAAACAAGGTCAAGGTTCTATTATAAATACTAGTTCTATGGTTGCAAATGATGGTTCTAGGATGCAGACTGCATATACTGCTTCAAAGTATGCAGTTAATGGAATAACAAAAGCTTGTGCTAAAGAGTTAGGTGCATATGGAATAAGGGTAAATGCTGTAGCACCAGGAGCAGTATTAACGAATATGGTTAAAAAAGCTACGACTGAAGAAATGAGACAAATGTTATGTAAAACATGTGCACTTGGAAAAATAGCAGAACCAAAGGAATTGGCAGGGGCTTATGTTTATTTAGGAAGTGATGAGGCTTCATATACAACAGGAAGTATTGTAAGAGTAGATGGTGGACCATTTTAAGATAGAAAAATCTATCTTTTTTTTATTTGTTATTATATAATTAATATAATAGGAGGTTAGCATGAATAATGTATATTTAGAGAAAATAAAAAGACATCTAAAGGAAGCTTCAAATTATTTTGATCCACAGAAAAGTTCATATCAAACATTAATGAGAGCAATAAATTCAAATAATGCAAGTGAAATGTTAGATGAATTAGACAAGCTTGGTTTAATGAAGGATTATCCAGAAAATTTACAAAATTTTTTTAGTGAAACTTATAAGATGTTAGAGGCTCTTGAAAAGCAAGAGAAACAAATAAATCAAAATAATGATCAAATAAAGGAAAAAGGACAAGAGGTAAAAGAAGAGTTAAGTAAAAGAAATATTGATTATAATTTAGAATATGGTATAGAGAAACAACTTGATAAGATGAGTTATGTTGAAAAACAAGAGTACATAGCAAAGCAAGCAAAACAGCTAGAGAATATAGAACTTGCGTTGGAAAAGGGGATAAAACAAGAAAAAACTTCTGGTGATGAATTTGATGAGAGGATTTATAATTTAACGACCCCTGAAGCATTATCAAATGATAAGGGAGAAGTTAGAAAGATAAATGAAGATGCAAGGAATAATAAGCTATATTTACTGAATCCAGATAGTAAGAATGTTCTTAACATAATAGGTGATTTAAGAGGAACTCAAACAAATGATAGTAAACTTAATATAAAAATAGATTATGAAAATTCTAAAATGGTAACTCTTCAAATTGGATATAAAGGAACTCAGGTAGATGAGAGTAAACCGTTATATAACTGTGTATATAGTGATCCTAGTTATTTTAAAGCTTTTATATTACCAGAACTTTTAGAGCAACATTTAATAGATGAGCCAAATAAGTTTCAGGAAAATGGTAGTTTAATGTCAGAAAATTCTGAAGGAGAAACTTTAGAGGTTACTGGAAACGAAAATGAAGTAAATTCTGTAAGTAATGAAATAGATAGTTGTGTAGATGATTATAATATTGAGAAAAGTATGCGAATGAATAAGAAAAATGTAAGAGTAAGGTTAGATGAAAATATATATAAAAGTGCTGCTTCGTTAAGTGTAACAATATATGTGATTATACTTATTGCTGCAATATTTATTTTAATAGTTTCGCTTTTAATTTTAAAAATAAAATGATATACTAAATGAAAAGAGGTGTGATATGGAAAACTTAAATGATATAAAAAATGAGTTAAAACAAATTCAAGAAAATTTTAATCCTACAAAGTCTACGTATAGAATAATAGATAAAGTAATAAATGATAATATGTCGATAGATCAAATGTTAAAGAGTTTATATAGTATAAAAGGAATAGAAAAGTATCCAGAGGATATAAAGGAAAAGTATTTTGAAATAGTAGAGAGTTTACAGAAGTTGTTAATTGTTCAAAGAAAGAGAGAAAAAAAGGAACAAGAAAATAAAAAAACAAAGGAATTAAAGGATATAATAGCAAGTATTGAGGAAAGGGAAGTAAAGGATAAAAAGGAGGAACCTTTTAAGAAAGAACCTGCTCCTGAAAAAATAAAACGAAATTTAGTAAAGTTACAAGAGAAATCTATTAAAGAAGCTAAAGAAAATTTATCGAAAAAGGAAGAGTTGAAAAAGGAAGAAAAAAAAGAAGATGTAAAGCAAGGGGATGCTAAGGATAAGAAAATATTTAAAATATTAATAGTAATGATAGCAATTTCTATAATACTAGGAGTTTTATTAATACTATTCTTATAAGGAGATGCAGATAATGGATAAAATAATAGATGGGAAAGTGCTTCAAAAGGAAATAAAGGAAAAACTAGTAGCAGAGGTAAATGGCATAGATGAAAGGTTAAAGTTAGTAGTAATTCAGGTTGGAAATAATGAAGCTAGTAATATTTATGTAAGAAATAAAGGTAAGTTATGTAAAGAGGTAGGAATAGATTTTTGTCATCAAAAATATGATGATATAACAGAAAGTGATTTAATAAAGGAAATAGAAAAGTTAAATGATGATAAGACAGTAACAGGTATTTTGGTTCAACTACCTCTTCCAAGTACAATAAATGAAAAGAATGTAATAGAAAAGATAGCTTATTATAAGGATGTTGATGGTTTAACTAGTAAAAATATAGGTAATTTGTTTGCAGGAAATGAGGCAATAGCGCCTTGTACAGCACTTGGAGTAATGGAAATATTAAAGAGTAAGAATGTTTCTATTGAAGGGGAAAATGCTGTTATTGTTGGAAGAAGTAAGCTTGTGGGACTGCCTTTAATAGCACTTCTTTTAAGGGAAAATGCAACGGTTACAACATGTCATTCAAAGACACAGAATCTAAAGGAAATAACAAAAGAAGCTGATATTTTAGTGGTAGCAATAGGAAAAAAGGAATATATAGATAAATCTTATATAAAAGATGGTGCTGTAGTAATAGATGTAGGAATAAATAGGGAAGACGGAAAGTTATATGGAGATTGTAATAAAAATATAGAGGAAAAAGTAAAATATATGACTCCGGTTCCTGGGGGTGTTGGTCCATTAACAGTAATAATGTTAATTAATAATATAATAAAAGCACACAAACTTCAAAAAAAATTAAAATAGTCTTTACATATTAAAAATAATATCATATAATTATTATGCACTAAGTTGTGCTTTGGAGTGGTACTCAAGAGGCTGAAGAGGCGCCCCTGCTAAGGGTGTAGGTCGGGTAACTGGCGCGAGGGTTCAAATCCCTCCCACTCCGCCATTAAGAAAATATTCCCTTATTTTATAAGGGTTTTATTATGTCTTGACGATATTAATTACACTAATGACACACTTTTAAAAAAATGAATTTACAATTTATCTTGCTAGATGTTATAATGAAGTAGTGATAATAGATGAAGAAAAGGTTTAGTAAAATAGAAATATCGTGTTTAATAGTATTTGTAATAATAGCCATACTGTGTTTTGTTTGGTATTTTCTTTATGCTTATTTTGCAAATCCTGAAATAACTTTAAAAGGTGAAGATGTAGTTACGGTTGATTTAAAGGGGAATTATAAAGAACAAGGTGCGGAAGCTTACCTTGATGGAAAAAATATATCGGATAGGATAAAAGTAAAGAGTAATTTAAATACAAGAGTTGTCGGAGATTATCAGGTAACATATGAGGTAACTAATTTAAAAGGACGTAGATCAAAACAAATAGTTAGGACAATAAGAGTAAGGGATAATATAAAGCCTGAAATAAAATTAAAGAAGGGTAAGACTTATAAGACTCAGTATGGTCTTGATTATAAGGAACCTGGTTATGCTGCAACAGATAATTATGATGGAAATATAACAAATAAAGTTGAAGTAAAAGGCACAATAGATACAAGTAGTTTGGGAAGTTATAAACTTTATTATTCAGTAGTAGATTCATCTGGGAATAAGACAACGAAGATAAGAACTGTAAAAGTAGTAGATGAGACTCCTCCGGTGATTAAATTAAGGGGAAAAAGTAGGGTAGTATTAAAAAAAGGTGAACCATATATAGATGAGGGTGTTATAGCTACTGATAACTATGATGGAGATGTAACATCAAAGGTAATAAAAAGGGGAAAAGTAAATACTAGTAAAACGGGATATTATAAGGTAACTTATAGTGTTGTGGATTCGTTTGGTAATTATCAAAGTACTGAAAGAACAGTGCAGGTGGGAACTAGAAGTGAGATAGATAAGGATAATTGTATAATGGTTTCTATTAAGGAACAAAAATTATGGTTTTATCAGAATGGTAATTTAGTTTTGACTTCTGGAGTAGTAACAGGAACAAAGAATACTTGGGATACAATAACTGGATCTTTTAGAATAAGAAGTAAGGCAATGGGGACTTATTTAACAGGAGCAGATTATAAGACTTGGGTAAATTATTGGATGTTGATAGATTATGGGACACAAATAGGGTTACATGATGCTACATGGAGAAGTTCTTTCGGTGGTTCAATTTATAAATATAATGGGTCTCATGGATGTGTAAATTTACCTTATGGGGTAGCAAAAAAAATATATAACAGGGCTAAAGTAGGAACTAAAGTTTATGTTTATTAAAGACTTTACTAACTTTTGTAAAGTTTTTTTATCCTATTTTCATTTAAAAAAAATAGAAACATAGTATTTATTAAAAGTATTTACGAAAAAGTGTAAAAAAAATGAGAAATTTATATCAAAAAATGTATTTTTATGATATAATTTTGCTAGTTGATTTATAGAAAACAAATACTAGGGACGTGATAACTATGAAAGTATGTAAAAAATGTAAAAAACATGTAACAAATAAATCTAAAATATGTAAATTTTGTGGAGCTGATGTAAGTAAAGCTAAGATAGTTCCGAATAACAATAAAGTTGCTTTGAAAAAAGTTTCAGATAATGCAAAAAAACTGAATAAGAAAGAAAAATTAGATATAACAAGTAAAACAGAGTTAAAAGATACGAATGAGAGATTAAATTTAAAAATAGAATTAGTAAATGATTTTAATACTAAAAAAGAGTTAATAAAGAACAAGACAAAAAAGATAAAGAAACAAGGGTATAAAAAAGTGAAACAAGTTCCAAGTTTGATTAATAGGGCAAAGGATAAGAGTATAAAAGCAGTAAAAAAAGTAAGGGGTACTACATTAAAACTATTGGGACAAGTAAAAAGTAAGTTGTCTAGTTTGGTTATAAAGCTTAAGAAAATAGATATCAAAAGTAAAGTTTGTAATTTAAAGACAAAGTTAATAAGTTTTATTGATAATCAAAAAGAGAAATTAAGTAGTTTAAAAAATAAGATTGTTAAAATACTAGAGGATAAGAAAAAAGTTAGGCTAAATAATGTGAAGCAAAAGCCTATTAAGACAAAGCAAAAACCTATTAAATTTAAAGAGAAAAATGTTAAAGTTAAAGATAAGATTTGTGTAAAACAATCAAAGTTGGTTGATTTTAAACAAGAGTTATCTCAGAAAATAAAAGGGTTGGGTAATGCTTTTAGGGCAAAATTTGATAGTTTAAAACAAGTAATTGGTAAAAGTAAACCAGTAACAAATAGATTAAGTTTAAAGATTTTAGTTATAGGTTTTGTTTCTTTGGTAGCACTCGGAACATTTTCTTATTTTGGAGTTGATGCTTATAAAGATTTAACAAGTGAAGAGAAGACTTTGGCAATTGGAGAACAGGCTACGACTGATAAGATATTTAGTATGGGTGATCTTATTACTTATAAGGGAGTAGATTATAAGGTTGTAAAGGTTGAAACTTCTGAAGGAAATAGTTATAAGGCTCCAAAAGAGGGAAATGAGTTTTTGATAGTAACAATATACATGAAGAATAATACTGGTGAAAAGGTTCCATATAGTTATGTTAATTACACTATGTCTAATAGTAATGGAGAAGAAAAAACAAGAATATTTACATCTATAAATGTAAAGGATGCACTTTATTCAGGAAATTTAGTTATTGGAGGTATTAAAACTGGTTCAATGGTTTTTGAACAGCCAAAAGATGATCCAAAGTTGAGAATAAATTTCTATGAACTTAAGAAGGGCGATAATGGTGAGGATGTAATTGATTATAGTAAAAAGGTATTTTCAGTAAGCATTAAGGTTCCTACTAAGGAAGAACAAGATATGGAAAAAGAACAAAAAAATTTAAAAGAAACTGAAACAAAAGAAGTGTCACAAAAGAATTTGAGTAATAAAAAGAATTAACTATAAGATGAATGCTTGTAGTTTTTTTCTTTTATAGAAAGGTATATCTTTTGATTTAAAATGTGAATAAAAATTATAAAATTTTATCATTATTTAAGTGTGAAATGAAAATTATCAAAAAAAAATAAAAAAATTAGCACTCATATATTGACAATGCTAATGCATAATATTATAATGGTATTAGCACTTGAGTATTAATGGTGCTAGAAGAGGTGTTTTGTATGCTTACGACAAGACAAGAAAGGGTTTTGGAAGTTATAATTAGAGAATATGTTAAGAATGTTACACCGGTAGGATCAAAGTTAATATGTGACGAGCTTAATTGTTCATCTGCGACAATAAGAAATGAAATGTCATCTTTAGAAAATTTAGGTTATTTAGAGAAGACACATATTTCATCAGGTAGGATTCCTAGTGAAAAGGGTTATAGATATTATGTAGATAATTTGATGAAACCTAAGGAAATGACTGGTGAAGATATGTTAAAACTCCAGACAATTTTTAATAATAATAAACTTGAGTTAAATGATTGTTTAAAGAGGAGTTTAGAATTAATTTCAGAACTTACCGATTATACATCTGTAGTACTTGGTTCAAGTTCTAGTGAAAATAAGTTAAAAAAAGTTGAAGTTCTTCCACTTGATAAAGAAAAGTTATTGGCAATTATAATAACTGATAAGGGACATATAGAACATAAACAAATAAAGATGAGTGGAGTAAGCCTAGAGGAAATTAGTAAGAGTGTTGAACTGATAAATAAATTAATTGTAGGAACACCAATCTGTGAAGTGAAAGAAAAACTTGAGTTTGAGGTGAAGCCTATAATTAATAAATATGTTAAGCAACATGAAACAATATATAATGCTTTTTATGATGTGTTTAATGATTTTGTTATAAAGAGTGATATTTCGTTTGTTGGAAAGAATAAGATTTTAAATCAACCTGAGTTTAATAATGTTGAAAAGATAAAGAAGTTATTTACTAAACTTGATGATGAAAGTACATTAAGACATATTGAAGAGGATAATAATGATATAAGTATTTATATAGGTAATGAAACGAATTTAGATGAGGATGTAACAGTTATTAAAACGAAGTATAAGGCAGATGGTGAAGAGGGAGAAGTTGCTATAATAGGTCCTAAAAGAATGGAATATTCTAAGGTAGTATCGCTTTTAAATTATATAAAGAAAAACCTAAATAAGAAATAAAGGAGTGCTTATGGAAAAAGAAGAAAAACAAGAGGCAACACCAGTTGAGGAACAAAAGAAAGAGAAAGTTAATAAGAAAGAAAAAAAGAATAAACATGAACAGGAACTTTTAGAAAAGTTAAAAAATTTAGAGGAAGAAACTTTAAGAGCAAAGGCAGATTTAATTAATTATCGTAAGCGTAAAGATGAAGAGGTATCGAATTTATTAAAATACTCAAATCATGATATATTAGCATCGTTACTTAAGGTACAAGATAATTTTGAAAGGGTCATAAATAAGGATGATTTATCTGAAGAGTTGAAAACGTATTTGGAAGGTTTCAAACTTATCTACAATCAAATAAAGGAAATATTGAGTGCTAATGATGTTAAGGAAATTGAAGCACTTGGTAAACAGTTTGATCCTATGTTTCATCAATCAGTAGCTATGAGAAAGGATGAGACTAAGGAATCAGGTGAGGTTTTAGAAGTATATCAAAAAGGATATACATATAAAGACAAAGTTTTAAGACCAGTAATGGTTATAATAAATGAATAAGAAAGAAGGAGATTTTTATGAGTAAAATTATAGGTATAGACTTAGGTACAACAAATAGTTGTGTCGCAGTTCTTGAAGCTGGGGAAGCTAAGGTAATCCCAAATCCAGAAGGTAATAGAACAACACCTTCGATAGTATGTATGAAAAATGGAGAAATAATAGTAGGAGATGCTGCAAAGCGTCAAGCTGAAACAAATCCTAATACAGTTCGTAGTGTAAAGAGACTTATGGGTACGAAAGAGAAAGTTGAAATGGAAGGAAAGAAGTATGGTGCAGAAGAAGTAAGTGCAATGATTTTAGGTGATCTTAAGAAAAGTGCAGAAGCTTACTTAGGTGAAAAGGTAACAAAAGCAGTTATTACAGTTCCAGCTTATTTTAATGATGCACAACGTCAAGCTACTAAGAATGCTGGTAAGATTGCAGGTCTTGAAGTAGAAAGAATTATTAATGAACCAACTGCAGCTTCACTTGCATATGGTTTAGATAAACAAGAAAAGATGCAAACAATTTTAGTTTATGACTTAGGTGGAGGAACATTTGATGTATCAATCCTAGAATTAGGTGAAGGTGTATTTGAAGTTAAAGCTACAAATGGAAATAACCATCTTGGTGGTGATGATTTTGATGAAGTAATTATTGAGTATTTAGTTGAAGAATTTAAAAAGCAAAATGGTATTGATTTATCAAAAGATAAAATGGCAATGCAACGTCTTAAAGAAGCTGCAGAAAAGGCTAAGAAGGATTTATCTGGAGTTACTACAACACAAATATCTTGTCCATTTATAACACAAGGTAGTGATGGGCCACTTCATTTAGATATGACACTTACTCGTGCTAAATTTGAAGATTTAGTTAGAGATTTAGTAGAATCTACATTAAAACCAGTAAGAAATGCTTTAAAGGATGCTGGAATGAAAAAAGAAGATATTGATCAAGTAATATTAGTTGGTGGTTCTACACGTATTCCAATGGTTCAAGAATTAATTAAGAAGGAATTAGGTAAGGAACCAAATAAATCAGTTAACCCAGATGAAGTAGTTGCAATGGGTGCAGCAATTCAAGGGGGAGTACTTACTGGAGATGTTAATGATATAGTACTTCTTGATGTTACACCACTTTCACTTGGTATTGAAACTTTAGGAAATGTAATGACAACATTAATTCCAAGAAATACAACTATTCCAACAAGTAAGAGTCAAGTGTTCTCAACTGCTGCAGATAATCAACCAGCGGTAGATATTCATGTTCTACAAGGTGAAAGACCAATGGCTGCAGATAATAAGACACTTGGAAGATTCCAACTTACAAATATACCACCAGCACCACGTGGAGTACCTCAAATTGAAGTAAAATTTGATATAGATGCAAACGGTATAGTAAATGTAACTGCTAAAGATCTTGGAACTAATAAGGAACAAAAAATAACAATTACATCTAATACAACTTTATCTGAAGAAGAAATTGATAAAATGATGAAAGAAGCTGAAGCAAATCGTGCTGCAGATGAAAAGAAAAAAGCTGAAGCTGATGCAATAAATGAAGCAGAATCAATGGTATTCCAAACTGAAAAAGCAATAAAAGATCTTGGTGATAAGATAGATGATAAGGAAAAAGAAGAAGCTGAAGAAAAAGTTAAAGCTTTAAAAGAAGCAATAGATAAAAAAGATGTTGAAGATATAAATAAAAAACGTGAAGAACTTCAAGAAGTTACATATAAATTAGCAGCAAAAGTTTATGAACAAGCTAGTAAAGAACAAGCTAATCAAACAAATGAAGAACCTAAACAAGATGATGTAAAAGAAGCAGATTTTGAAGAAAAATAGTAGTAAGCCTTACATTATGTAAGGCTTCTAGTCATAAAAATAAATAAAAGGAGAAACTATGTCAAAACCAAGAAAAGAAATAAATGATAAATATAAATGGGATTTATCAAAAATCTATAGTAGTGAAGAAGAAGTTTCTAGTGATATAAAAAAGGTAAAAGAATTAACAAATGATTATGAAAAATACAAGGGAAAGATAACATCAAATAGTGATACTTTGTTAAATGCTACTGAGGATTGTTTTAAAATATCCAGAATATTAGATAAGTTAATAGTGTATTCACATATGAGATTTGATGAGGATAAAGCAGTTTCAAAAAGTGAAGAAATAATGGGAAAGATAGATAAAATAGCGGATGATGTTTCTGAACATTTAGCATTTTATACTCCTGAAGTTTTGAATGAAGAATATGTTGTAATTCAAAAGTATATAAAGGAAAATGAGCTTTTGAAAAAATATACTTTTATGTTTGAGGATCTTTTTAGGGATAAGGAACATATACTTTCATTAGAACAAGAACAAATGATGGCTCGTTTAGGAGAAGTTTTATCAAGTCCAGAGAATACATTTAAGGTATTAGATGATGTTAATTTAAAATTTCAAGATATAATAGATGAGAATGGTAATAAAGTTTCACTTACAAATAGTAATTATTCAAATTATTTAAAAAATGAAGATAGAAGAGTAAGGAAGGAAGCATTTACTAGTTTATATACGTCATATAATAATTTTAAAAATACGTTTGCTTCTCTTTTAAAGGGTAATGTAAAGAGTAATTTCTTTATTTCGAAAACAAGAAAGTATAAAAGTCCACTTGAAATGTCTTTATATGGAGACAATATTAGCAAAGATTTATATACAAGTTTGATTAATAAGGTACATAGTAACTTAGATATAATGGAAGAGTATATGAAGGTAAGAAAAGATATTTTGAAATTAGATGAGTTACATATGTATGATGTATATGCTCCACTTGTATCTAATATAAGTAGAGATTATTCGTATGAAGAAGCGAAGGATCTTGTAATAAAGGCTTTAGAACCTTTAGGAGATGCATATATAAATGATTTGAAACAGTTATTTGATAGTAATTGTATAGATGTATATAACAATAATAATAAAAGAAATGGTGCATATTCTTGGGGAAGTTATGATACTCTTCCATATGTTTTGTTAAATTTTGAGGGTAATTTTAATGATGTGTCTACAATTGCACATGAACTAGGACATTCTATGCATAGTTTGTATTCTCACGAAAGACAAGAATATCATGATTCAGGGTATCCCATTTTTCTAGCAGAAATAGCTTCTACTGTAAATGAAATATTATTAAATAGGTATTGTAGTGATAATGCAAAAACTAAAGAAGAAAAGGCTTATTATTTGAATAACTTATTGGAAAATTTTAGAACAACTTTAATAAGACAAACAATGTTTGCGGAGTTTGAACTACAAATACATGACTTAGAGGAACAAGGAGAAGTTTTAACTGAAGAATTGTTGTGTAGTACGTATTTAAAACTAAATAAACAGTATTTTTCAGAGGAAGTTATAAGTGATGATTTGATAAAATTAGAATGGGCACGTATTCCGCATTTTTATACTAGTTTTTATGTATATAAATATGCAACAGGTATAGCGGTTGCCTCTAAGATAGTAAGTGATATTTTAGATAATAAGGAAAATGCACTTGAAAATTATATAGAGTTTTTATCAAGTGGGGGAAATGATTATCCACTTGAGATATTGAAAAAAGTTGGTATAGACATAGTAAATGATGATACGATAGATAAGGCTCTAGAAATGTTTAGACAAACTTTAAATGAGTTTAAAGAAATAGCAAAGTAGAAAGAGGTAGTTTATGGCAAAACGCGATTATTATGAGGTTCTTGGCGTTAGCAAAAATGCAGACGAGAAAGAGATAAAACTAGCATTTAGAAGATTAGCAAAAAAGTACCACCCGGATGTAAATAAGGAACATGGTGCAGAGGAAAAGTTTAAGGAAGTTCAAGAAGCTTATGCTGTGTTATCTGATGAAAACAAGCGAAAGCAATATGATAAATTTGGTCATGCTGCGTTTGAAGGTGGTGCTGGTTCGTCTCAAGGATTTGATTTTTCAGGTTTTGATTTTGGAGATATTTCTGATATATTTGATAATGTCTTTGGTGGTGCTAGTTCATTTGGTTTTGGTAGTTCAAGAGGTAGTTCGAAGAGAAAAACCAAAGGAAATGATAGTCTTTTATTAATGGAAATAACATTTATGGAGGCAGCACTTGGGACTGTAAAAGAAATAGAAATAACTACAACTGAAAAGTGTCATGAGTGTAAAGGAAAAGGTGGATTTGGAGAACATACTTGTGAAGAGTGTCATGGTAGTGGTACAGTAACAGGTACTCAAAATACTATATTTGGTAGTTTCTTAACTAAAACAACATGTCCTGTATGTAAAGGTGATGGTGTAACATTTGATAAAACTTGTTCAAAATGTCGTGGAACAGGACGTGCAAAAGTAGTAAAAGAAGTAGAGGTTAAAGTTCCAGAGGGAGTAAATACAGGAAATAAAATAAGGTTATCTGAAATGGGAGAATCTTCTCCGAATGGTGGTCCGAATGGGGACTTATTTATAGAATTTAAAGTAAAAGAACATGAGTTTTATAAAAGAGAAGAAAATGATGTTTATATAGAACTTCCAATAACAATAACTGAAGCAATTATGGGAACGAAAAAGGATGTAAAACTACTAAATTCAGTAGTAACATTAACTATTCCAGCAGGCTCTAATTCTGGAGATAAACACAGAATAAAAGGAAAAGGAATAAAGGATGTAAATTATCATAATCATGGAGATTTCTATGTAATAATAAAAGTAATTACTCCAAAGAGGTTATCAAGAGAACAAAAGAAATTAATTGAGAAATTAAATGAAACTGATTTAACAGATAAAGAGATAGAAAAATATAATAAGTTTTTAAAGCAATAGATAAGTTGCTTTTTTCTTTTTAGGGATAAGAAATTTATATAAGATTATTGTCAAGTTATTTGTTTCATGGTAGAATTATTTTGTTAGGAAACGGTGAAGTATATGAGTGAATTTATAAATGAACTAGGAAAAGAAAATTTTATAATAATAAGTGTTGTTATTGGAGTAATTGTTTTAGCACTTATTATTATAATTTTTATAGAGAAATTTCAAATGAAGGCAAGAATTAAAAAACAAATAAGAAAGCAAATATCAAATATAAATAATAGTAGTAATGATCAAGTAAGAAGACCAAGACCTGAGGTTAATAAACCAAAAGTTGTAAGAGAAGAACCTGTAAAACATGTAAATAGTAATATAAATAATCAAACACAAAAACGAAATTATTCTTCTAATAAAGAACAATTACAATATATGAGGGTTCAAAGACAAGTAAATGATACGAATAGTAAACCAGTAAATAATAATGTAGGTAATAGAAATGTAATAAATCAAAATAATGAAGTTAGACCACAAAAAAGAGTATATCAAGCACAACCAAGTAGGGTAAGCAGAAATAATGATGTGTATAATTATAATCAAGATAAGATAAATAATGATGTAGTTTATGTAGAAACTAAAAATAAGCAAAGGGCTGAAAAGGAAGCTAAACAAAAATTAGAAGAAGTTACTAAAAAGTTAATAGATAATAATAATTTGATAGATCATACACATTTTGAAACTGAACAAGAGGAAAAATCAATAATAAGTTATGATGAACTTGTAAAGGCATCACATAATATAGATGAGAAAAATGATAAGTTACTGTCAGATGAAACGGAAGCTGCAATTACTTTAGAAGAACTATATAGAAAACATGAGGAAGAACAAATTAAGTCAGAAGATAATAAATCAAGTGTCAGTAATCCTGTTTTTGAGGATGATGAACCTAAGAGGTTTAAAAATTCTGAGGTTATATCTCCTGTGTTTGGTTTTTATAGTGGAAAGGTAAAACAAGATGTAAATTCTTCTAGAGAAGCATTTAAACAAATAAATAAAAATGTTGAAAATAATGAATTAGAGGAAGAAATTCAAAAAACAGAAGACTTTTTAACGGAACTTAGAAAATTAAAAGACAGACTTGATTAAGGAGAGGGCAATATGAAGGTTGGAATATATACATTAGGTTGTAAAGTTAATGCCTATGAAAGTGAATTTATAATTAGTTTATTTAATAATAGAGGCTATGAAATAGTCTCTTTTGATGATGATTGCGATGTATATATAGTAAATACTTGTACAGTAACTAATAATAGCGATAGAAAAGATAGAAAAATAATAAATAGTATTAAGAATAAAAATGCCTGTAAAGTGGTGTGTGGTTGTTTTGTAGAAAGTGCAAAAGATTATGATTTTACGGGAATAGATGTTGTAATAGGAAATTATAATAAGTCAAATATAGTTGATTTAGTAGAGGAAAATTTAAAGACTAAAAAACAAATAATTGCAAAGGAAAATATAATGACTGTTCCATTTGAAGATATGGAAATAAATCATACAGCAACGAGAACTAGGGCTTTTGTAAAAATACAAGATGGATGTGAAAATTATTGTGCTTATTGTATTATTCCTTTTGTAAGAGGAAGGTGTAGATCAAAAAGACCGGAAATGGTTATAGAAGAATTAACAAATCTTGTGAGGAATGGTTATAAAGAGATAGTTTTAACAGGGATACATACTGGTAACTATGGGAAGGATTTAAATACAAATTTTTCTGATTTGTTAGAAGAGATTCTTAAAATAAAGGGATTAAAGAGATTAAGAATATCTTCGATAGAAATTACAGAGTTAGATGATAAGTTTTTTGAGTTGTTGAAGAATCCTATATTATGTAATCATTTACATATACCTCTTCAAAGTGGAAGCGATAATGTGTTAAAATTAATGAATAGAAAATATACAAAGGAAGAGTATAAAAGTATAATAGATAAAATAAGAAGGATAAGACCAGATATTTCAATAACAACTGATGTAATAGTAGGATTTCCTCAAGAAACGGATGAAGATTTTGAAGAAAGTATGGAAACTATAAGGGATATAAGTTTTTCTAAAGTACATGTATTTCCATATTCAAAAAGAAATGGAACAAAGGCTGCGAGGATGTCTGGTCATATAGATGGAAATACAAAAAAGGAAAGAACAAAAAAACTATTAAAATTATCAGAAGAATTAGAAGAGAATTATTATAATAGTTTTATAGGGAAAGAAGAGGAAATCTTAATAGAAACACGAAAAAATGATAAAGCTTATGGCCATACTAGTAATTATTTGTATTTGGCACTTAGTGGAGATTATAAGGAAAATGAGATATATAAAATAAAAGTGGAAGAGGGAATGTTCCAAAATAATAAAATAACTGTATAACTGGTGTAAATATTTTTTAAAAGTTATCAAAAAAAGTACATTTTATGTTACTATAAAATTGGAGGGGATATAAATGGATAATTATTCATATGAACAAACGAAAAGAATGATTAATCAAAATAATGATAATGAGACAACTTATAATGCGAAAAAGATAATGAATTTAGATGAAGAATATCAAAGAACAGGTGTTTATAATGGGCAAGATGTGAAAAGTGCAGCGAAAAGAGATTATGATGAAATGATGACAAGAAGAGGTTATGAAAAGGATGATGAAGGAAATTATAATCTTGTAAGTTTTGAAGGTACAGTTAAAGTAGGAAAAAAATCTATTAGTAAGGAAAGTAGAGCTAAAAAGATAAAGAAATCTATAGCAATAGTATCTGTTGCTTTAGGATTAACAAATGGTGTTATATTTGGGGCAGATGTTATTAATCATCCTGAGGACTATTTATCAACTCATCCGGATTTTCAAGGACATGTTACTTATTCTGAGGTGATAAAAAGGACACCAGAAAACTTTGGAATAGGGAGGTAGTCATGGAAGAAGTTAAGTATATAACACTGAATGGTTTTGATTTTATCATTACACAAGAACTGGATTTTAATAATACACATTATATGTTAGCGATTGATGAGAATGGAGAAGATTCAGTTGCTTTATTAAAACAAAAGATAGAAAATGGAGAGGAAATGGTGGAATCAGTTTTAGATGATGATGAAATAGAATTGGTTTTTCAACTTTTTCACAGACAAAATGAGGGAAAATAATTGTTATTTTTCTTTTTATTTGATATAATCTTAAAAAGAAAAAGGGTGATAGTATGTTCGTGGATGAAGTTAATATAAAAGTACTTGCAGGTTCTGGTGGAGATGGATGTACAGCTTTTAGAAGAGAGAAGTATGTTGAACTTGGTGGACCGTTTGGAGGAAATGGTGGAAGAGGTTCAGATATAATATTTAAAGTTGATGAAGGACTAAGGACTTTAGTTGATTTGCGTTATAATAAAATTATTAAAGGACAACGTGGTGCGAATGGTGAAGGAAAAAATAAAAATGGAAAGAGTGCTAAGGATATAGTGATAAAAGTTCCACCAGGCACAGTAGTAAGGGATAATGATACTAATTTACTTGTTTGTGATCTTAAAAAGCAAGGCGAAGAGTTTGTTGTCGCTAAAGGTGGTCGTGGTGGAAGAGGAAATACAGCATTTCGTACACAAAATAATCCTGCTCCTAGTTTTTCTGAGAGGGGGGAACCTGGAGAGGAACGTTATTTAAAGGTTGAGTTAAAACTTCTTGCAGATGTAGGGCTTGTGGGAATGCCGAGTGTAGGTAAGAGTACAATATTATCTAAGATATCAAGATCAAAACCTAAAATAGCGGCATATCATTTTACGACGTTGGTGCCAAATCTTGGAGTAGTTAAAACAATAGATGGAAGAAGTTTTACAGTTGCTGATTTACCAGGTTTAATAGAAGGAGCTTCTCTTGGAGAGGGTTTAGGAGATAGATTCTTAAAACATATAGAAAGAACAAGAGTAATAGCTCATATAATAGATATGTCTGGATATGAGGGAAGAGATCCTTATGATGATTATATAAAAATTCAAAAAGAGTTAGAGGATTTTGATTCAAAACTTTTAAACAAAGAAAGTTTTATAATTGCGAATAAGATGGATATTGCTGGTTCAAAAGAGAATTTAGAAAAGTTTAAGAAAAAGGTAAATGATAAAAAGATATTTGAAGTTTCTGCGATAAATCAAACTGGATTAGAGGAAGTATTAATTTATATAGCTGATTTATTAGATGAAATAAAAGTGGCACCACTAGAGGAAGATAAAGATTTTGAAGACTATATATTATATAAATATAAAAAGGAAGATCCGTTTGTGGTTGAAAAAGATGGGGATACGTATATTTTAAAGGGAAAAGAAATAGAAAAGTTATTTAGAATGACTAAGTTTAATTCAGATGAAGCAATTTTAAGATTTGCTAAGAAACTAACAAAGATGGGAGTAGATGAGAAGCTTGAGTCTTTAGGAGCTAAACAGGGAGATATAGTAAAAATATTAGATTATGAGTTTGAATTTAGAAATTAAAAAAAGAGCTTTGGCTCTTTTTAGTTTGCTAATCTAAATAAGTTTATGCTAGGTGTGTTGAATAATCTAAAATCAATTATAGAGTTCCCTACACCGTTTGAAATATAGAACATGGTTTCATTAATATTATAAGAGTTACCATAATAAGTTTTAGCACCTTTAGGTAGGTAAATTGGTCTAATACCTGGGAGTTTAACTTGTCCATTATGGGAATGACCTGCGAGTACAAGGTTTACGTCATAATTGTCGATAAATTCATCTATGTAGTCTGGTTCATGCATGATAACTATTTTATATGGTATATCATTTATTTCTTTGCCTCCTAGTGCACTAATGTTAGGATTTCCTTCTAAACTGTCATCTAAACCATATATAACAATTGGAGTATTTACTTTATTATAAATAGTGTCAAAATTATTTTTAAGTAGTTTAAAACCAGAATCATACATTATATTTTCAAAGCTTTCATTTTTTGAATCATGGTTTCCAAAACAGGCATATTTACCGAGTTTCGATTCTATTTTACTTAAGAGTTTAGTAATTGTTTTTAGATCATTATCAGAAATTTCATAATTTTTATCGATTAAATCTCCAGTAAAAACAACAACATCTGGATTTAAGTTATTTATTTTATTGACTATATTAGTAAGTTTTTTTTCTCCGTTTCCTATACCATAATGAAGATCGGAAAACTGGATAATTTTAACACCATTAAAGCTATTTGGAATATTATCATTTTTTATATTGTATTCTTTGACAGTTAGTAAGTTGGGTTCAACAAATTTACCCCATATTCCTAGAATTAAGAGAATACCAATGAGGATGAATAATAGTTTTTTTAAAAAGCTTTTCTTTTTTATGGATTTTTCTTTTTTTCTCTTATTTTCATTAATTTCATATCTAGATTTCATATTATATTACCCCCATAGATAAAAGAGAAAAGAATACTAAAATACTATTGTGAATAAAATGAAAAGTCATTGAAGTAAAAATATTATTAGTTTTTCTATACATATAGGCAAAAATACATCCGAAAAGTCCATAAGGAATGATATAAATTAATTGATCAGAACTTGACGATGCAAGTGTATGTGCAAATCCAAATAGGAAACCTGAGACAATGATAAATAGGATGTCGCTTTTAAAAACTTTGCCTAAACATTTTCTAAATATTAGTTCTTCTACAAATGGTGCAAATAAACAAGAAGAAAATGCTGTATAGATGGGAATCATTTGAAGAGCGTTTTGGACAGCTTCTTCATTGGAAGCAGGTGCTGGATAAAAGTGTTGGATGGCAAGATTAGAACTAATCATTAAAACAAGTCCAACTAACCATAGTTTAAATCCAAACCAAAAATATTTACTAAAATTATGTGTAAAATTTTTGAATTCATTATTTAATTCTTTTTTGTATATTAGATAAATGATAAACATAAAACTAATATTTATAAGGATAAGTGTTAAGTATTTTGAAATATCTCCCATTTTTAAAATGTCTATACCGATAAGTTGTAATATAAAAACAAAAATTGGTGAATATAAGAGATCCATAAAAAACAATCCTATAAAAAGCATAAAGTTATTCATTCTTTTACTCAATTAAATCACCTCTAGTATCAAAATATAGTATATCATTAAATTAATATTTTATAAAGAATTTATAAAATAAAAACTTTAAAAACATAAAAAAGAAGTCGTACCCCCTGAGGACGACTTCAATAAAAAGAATAAAAAGGGGTTGGCTAGTGTGATACTAGCATCCAATTCGCCTAAGTCGAATTGGTGATATATATATTAATCATAAAATGACGATTTGTCAATTGTTTTGACGAAAAAAGTTGAAAAAGTTGAAAAAATGTTTTCTTTATAAATAGATATTTATTTAACTTGAAATAACAATTATAATTCTTCTTTCAAAAAACTAAAAAATATGATATAATTTGAAAGAAAAAAGGAAGTGGTGACATTGATAACTTTAGATAAAGTAAAAGGTGTTGGGCCAAGAACTAAAATGTTGTTTAAAAAGTTAAATATAGAAAATGTAGAGGAATTAGTTTCTCATTATCCATATAGATATGAAAAAATAAAAAGAAGCAATTTGGATGAAGCACAGGAATTAGATAAGATAATAATAGATGGTAAGGTAGATAATGCTCCTATACTAATTAGGTTAAAGGGTAATTTAAATAAGATGAATGTAAGGGTAGTAACAAGTGATGGTAAAGTAGTGGGAGTTTCTATTTTTAATAGGGCTTTTTTGAAAAACTCTTTAACAGTAGGGACTAATATAACGGTATTTGGAAAGTTTGAAAAATCAAAAAATATAATTTTGGCATCTGAAATAAGACTAGGGTTGCTACCTAGGGGTGAGAAGATTGAAAGTATTTATCATGGAACAGCGGGGTTAAATTCTAAGTCTATTGCTGGTTTTATAAATAATGCAATTATGCAATTTGGAAATGATGTAACGGATTATATTCCAAGTAATTTAATTGATAAATATAAATTTTTAAATAAAAAGACTGCACTTAATATAGCACACAATCCTCCTTCAGTAGAGAAGTTAAAAGAAGCAACTATTAGGCTTAAGTATGAAGAGTTATTTCTTTTTATGACCAAGATAAATTATTTGAAAATTAAGAATAAGAATATAAATAATGGTATTAATAGAAAGTATAAAGAAGGGGATTTAGATAAGTTAATTAATAGTCTTCCTTTTTCCTTGACAAAGGAACAGAATAAGGTTTTAAAAGAAATTTTGGATGATTTGAAATCTAAGAATAGGATGAATAGATTATTACAAGGTGATGTTGGTAGTGGAAAGACTGTTATATCTATTATAGTGCTTTATGCTAATTATTTGAGTGGGTATCAAGGGGCTTTAATGGTTCCGACTGAAATATTAGCTAGTCAACATTATGAAACGACAAAAGAATTGTTAGATAAATTTGGTGTTCGAACAGAACTTTTGGTGGGTTCTCTTTCAAAGAAGGAAAAGGATCAAATACATAAAAAATTAGAGGATGGAGATATAGATTTAATAATAGGGACTCATACTTTGATTCAAGCGGATGCTGTTTATAAAAACTTAGGATTGGTAATTACAGATGAACAACATCGTTTTGGGGTAATGCAAAGAACAATTTTAAAAGAAAAGGGTGATATGCCTGATGTTTTGTATATGTCTGCTACTCCAATACCTAGAACATATGCAATGACAATATATGGAGATATGGATATTTCTGTAATAGAAGAATTACCAAGCGGAAGAAAGCCAATAAAGACGTATTTAAAAAGTAATAAAGAAATAAAAGATGTTTTATATATGATGCATGAAGAGTTGAAGAATAATCATCAAATATATGTGATAGCACCGCTTATAGAGGAAAGCGAAAGTTTAGATCTTACTACAGTTGAGGACTTAAAGAATAAAATGGAGTCAGCTTTTGGAATGAATTATAATATTGGAGTAGTTCATGGAAAATTATCTAATAAAGATAAAGAAAAAATAATGAAGGAATTTATAAATAACAAAATTCAAATATTGATAAGTACAACTGTAATAGAGGTTGGGGTGAATATTCCTAATACAACAATGATAGTAATATTTGATGCTAATAGGTTTGGTCTTTCAACACTTCATCAATTAAGAGGAAGAGTAGGAAGAGGTAGTTTGGAATCAAAATGTATTTTAATAAGTGATAGTGATACTGAGAGATTAAAAGTAATGACAAAGACTAATGATGGTTTTGTGATAAGTGAAGAGGATTTTAAATTGAGAGGGCATGGAGATTTATTTGGAACAAAGCAAAGTGGAGATATGTCATTTAAAATAGCGAATGTAAAAGAGGATTATAAAATACTGTTGCATGCGAAAAAGGATTCTATGAAATTTTTGGAAAGTAAAGATGAAAAAGATATAAAATTGAAATTGGAAATAATTAGTAGTATTCATGATGCATAAAAAATAGTGTAAAATTTAAAAATTATAATTGACTTTGAGAGAAAAATATATTACTATTAAATTGCAAGGTAGATTACCTTGTCTGCTTTTTACGAAAAATGTGTAAAAAGTGGTATTCAACCAAAACCCCCTGAAATCCCGTCAGAAATGGCGGGATACTTTGTTTATAAGGGCTTTATGCCATTTGATATATGTATTAGGTACCCAAATAGGTACCCATTTTAATTTAGTTTGTCTATAATATTAATTATTTCATTTAATTGATTCTTAAATAGGTGAGAGTAAGTATTTAATGTCTCATCTATTTTTGTG
>CAKOSE010000009.1 GCA_934102055.1 uncultured Bacilli bacterium
AGTTATTGTTCATTTGTATCACTTCCTTATTCTATAAGTTTATTATAACAAAGATTTTTCTTCTTTTGAAGAATATTATCTTGTTTCTTGATTTACTATGTATTTTTGTTATAATAGAAGTGGAGTTGGTGATTATGAAGGCACTTATTACTGGAGCTTCATCTGGTATAGGAAAAGATATGGCTATATATCTTAGTGAATGTGGTTTTGATCTTATTTTGTGTGGTAGGAATAAGGAATCTCTTGAACAGTTACAATCTTCTTTGAAGACTAAGGTTAAGGTTATTATTATTGATCTTGCTGATGAAAAGAAGGTTAAAGATCTTTATATGGTTACTAGAAATGAGAATGTTGATGTTCTTATTAATAATGCTGGTTTTGGTCTTTTTGGGGATTATAATTCTTGTGATTTGCTTACTGAACTTGAAATGATTGATGTTAATGTAAAGGCTGTTCATATTTTAACGCGTATGTTTCTTAAGGATATGGTTAAGAGAAATAAGGGGTATATATTGAATGTTGCTAGTAGTGCTGGTTTACTTCGGGGTGGTCCTCTTATGAGTACTTATTATGCTACTAAGAGTTATGTTACTTCTTTTACTCTTGCTATTTCTGAGGAACTTCGTCGTAATAAATCTAATGTTAAGATTGGAGTTTTGTGTCCTGGGCCTGTTAAGACTAATTTTAATAATGTAGCTGGTGTTAATTTTACTGTTTCTTCTTTATCATCTGGTTATGTTGCAAAGTATGCTATTGATAAGTTTTTGAGATCTGGTAAGACTGTTATTGTACCTGGTTTTAGTGTTAGGATGGGTTTATTTTTTAGTAGGTTTTTATCTATTAAGAGTCTTCTGAGGGTTACTTATAAGCTTCAAAGGAGAAAGAAATGAGATATTTTATTAAGTTTTCTTATGATGGTTCTTGTTTTTATGGTTTTCAGAGGCAGATTGGTTTAAAGACTGTTCAGGGGGTTATAGAGGAAGCTTTAATGTCTTTGAATGGCAATGTTGTTAATTTATGTGCTTCTGGACGTACTGATAAGGGTGTTCATGCAATAGAACAATGTGCTCATTTTGATTTAGATATTGATGTCAAAGAATATAATCTTAAGAAGTATTTGAATAATTGTTTTGAAGGGGAAATTCATGTTTTTTCTTTGGAAAAGGTTTCTGATAGGTTTCATGCAAGATATGATGTTAAGAGTAAGATATATAGTTATTATATAAATATGGGGGAGTTTTCTTCAGTTTCTCGTAATTATGTTTATCAGCTTTGTGAGGAGCTTGATGTTTCTTTGATGAAAAGTGCTTCTTTGTGTCTTTTAGGAAAACATGATTTTAGATCTTTTTGTACGGATGAAAAGAGTAAAGATAATTGTGTTAGGACTATATATAGTATTGATTTTGATGTTTCACATGGTGTTTTAAAGATTACTTTTTGTGGAGATGGTTTTCTTAGAAAAATGATTAGGAATATTGTTGCTATTTTGATAGATATTGGTTTAGGTAAGAAGGATATTTCTTTTTTGGAAGAGGTTCTTAATAATAAGGCTAGGACTGGTAATTTGAAGTGTGTGTCTGGATGTGGTTTGTATTTGGAAAAAGTAATTTATTGATTGCTTTTTCTTTTTTTGGTGTTATAATAGTGTTTAGCTTTTATTGGGGGTAAGTTTTATGAATAGTTTAGATAATAGAGATGTTTGTGTGAATAGATTTATTAGTAGTGTTGAGTGTTTAAAGGCCCAGAGGGAGATTCTTGATTATTTCAATGAGATGTTATGTTTTTATCCTTATGCTAAGGAATCTTTTGATAATTATGCATATCAGCTTAGTGTTGATAAGTATTATAGAGGTAATACATTTAAGAATCTTTTTAAGTCTGCTGTTTCAAGTGTTGTTTTTATGAAATTTTCTGAACTTATTTTTGATGTTTCTGTTCCTATTATGCAAAAGGTTTTTCTCACTACTATTGCTACGTATGTTGGATATCGTTTCTTTCAACTTGATAATAATACACAGTATGATAATATGTCTTTTTCTAAGGAGGACATTTCTAGTAGTTTTGATTTTACTGAGGAGATGTTAACTGATATTTTAAATCTTTTTAATGTATCGTATGCTGATTATGTTAGTTTGACTGGTAATACTGATATTTCTTATATTAAGGATATGTTTGATAGGAATTCTAATTATATTGCTTCTAAGAAGGAAGAGGGTGTTTTTTTGGATGATTTTGATTATGATAGTGTTATTTTTATGTTTGATGATTTGTTTGGTGAAAATGGGCTTGGTTCTTGTTTAGATGTTTTTTATTCTCATTATTCTGGAGATAAGGGTAAGGTTAGAAAATGAGGTGTTTTTGTGAATAGTTTTTATGATGATAAGTATTCTTTGTTATCTTTTAGTGATAGGTTTTTTGATGGTAATTTTGTTAAAAGGCGATATATTCATGTTTTTTGTGAGGAATGTATAAAAAGTACTTCTAATTTATTGACTTTTGATATAGTTTTTAGTATAATTTTAGTCGGTACATTTTTCTTATATAGCCCATTTTATAGGACTTGGGAAATCCTATAAAGATAAGAAAGGAAGATTTTTATGAAAAGTTATATGCAAAAAAAGGAAACTGTTGAACGTAATTGGTATGTAATTGATGCTACTGATGTTACTTTAGGACGTTTGGCTAGTAAGGTTGCTCATATTTTAAGAGGAAAGAATAAGGCAACTTATACTCCACATATTGATTGTGGTGATTATGTTATTATAATAAATGCTGAAAAGGTTAATTTGACTGGTAATAAGTTAGATAAGAAGCTTTATTATAATCACTCTGGTTATGCTGGAGGACTTAGAGTTCGTACTGCTAGAGAAATGGTGGAAAGATATCCTGTTGAAATGGTAGAAAGAGCTGTTAAGGGAATGCTTCCTCATAATAGATTAGGTAGATCTATGTTTAAGAAATTATTTGTTTATGAAGGAGAAAATCATCCACATATGGCTCAAAAGCCTGAAGTGCTTGATGTTAAATAAGGAGGTTAATTATGGCAAAAAAAGAAAATACAAGTTATTATGGAACTGGTAAGAGAAAGTCTAGTATTGCTAAGGTTAAATTAGTTAAGGGTACTGGAAAAATTCTTGTAAATGGTCAAGATGTTTATGAATATTTTCCATTTAAGACTTTAGTTATGGATTTGGTACAACCTCTTGAACTTACTAATACTGATGAAAAGTTTGATGTTGATGCTACTGTTAAAGGTGGAGGTTTTTCTGGACAAGCAGGTGCTATTAGATTAGGTATTGTTAGAGCACTTTTAGAATATGATAGTGCTAGTGATCCTGATAGTGAAACAAGTTTTAGAAAAATTTTGAAGAGAGCTGGTCTTGTTACTCGTGATTCTAGAGTTAAAGAACGTAAGAAACCAGGTCTTAAAAAGGCAAGAAGAGCACCACAATTTAGTAAGAGATAGGAAAGAACTATTATATATGTTTGCAAAGTCCGTATTTACGGGCTTTTTTGTGTGTTAAATTAGTATGTTTTGTGGGAGTTACAAATTTATGACTGTATGATATAATTTTTATAGGAAGTGATTGTATGACAAAAGTGATATTTAAAAAAATGAGTTTGGAAAATAATATTGAATTTATTAAAGATATTTTTAATGAAGCAGATGATAAATTATTAAGTGTTCATACTTTTACTATTAATTTATTTCCTGAACTTAAAAATGTATTTGATAGCATGTCTTTGGAAGATATATATATATTAATAGAAAGTGTGGTTACTAAATATTATGATAATAATTCTTTAAATATTGATAATGATGTAGAAAGATATAATAATGTTTGGAATAGATATAATGATGAATTTTTTAATAAACTAACGAAATTTTTGAATTTAGAATGGCCTAAGGAACATGAGGTTGTGGAAGCAACTGTTGGAATTATTCCTGTTTGTCCAAGATATTTAGATGAGTTTAGTTTTTCTGTGCATGATGGTCTTACTGATGAACAATTAATTGAAACTTGTGCTCATGAATTATGTCATTTCTTGTGGTTTGAAAAATGGAAAATGTTATATCCAGAGTGTTCTAGAGAAGAATATGAAAGTCCATATGTAGTTTGGCAATATAGTGAGGCTGTAGTAGATCCTATATTAAAAGCAAGTGGAATTAAAGAAATTTTTAATAGTAATAATACATTTTCTTATGATAGCTTTTATGAAAATTATGATAATTTGATGAATGAACTTACTGATATTTATTTGAGTGATCTTGATATAGATACTAGAATAAACGAAGGATTTAATTATTATAGAAAGATAACATCTCAAAAGAGATGATATTAACTAATTTGATTTACATTTAAAAAAACAAGAGTTTAAACTCTTATTTCCATGGAAATTTGTCTTCTTCTTGTTTTTCTTTTTCTTTTGATTTTTTCCTTATTTTAATTGGTTTTTATCATTTTGATTATTGTCAGGTTCTTTTTTTACTTCTTTATTTGAATTTTCTTTTGATTTATTTTCAATATTTAAGTCTGAGTTTAGTTTGTATGAAATCTTGTACATATTGAATATATTCACATTACGAATGCTACTAGTATTATTGTTGATAGAATAATTTAAAAGAATACTGCTATATTTTCTAAACGTATTCCAGTGACTAGTCCTAGAATAAATTTTGCTGTGGCTAGAAATATTGAAATTATTTTATAAATTGCAATTTTACTATTTTCCACATATTTACTCCTTTCATTTTTAATTTTACACATTTAACCTTTATATTTCATTGTTTTGACTCTTTTCTTCCTTTTTTCTTTTGTTTTATGATATACTTTTATAGTAGGTGATCTTATGGGAAATAAAATATTTAAGTCTTTAGATGAACAAATTAAGATTTTAAGGGAAAAGGGCTTGGTTATAGATGATGAGAAGTATGCTGAGGAGGTTCTTCTTAGGGAAAATTATTTCTTTTTGAATGGTTATCGTCATTTATTTATGAAGTCTAGTGATCATTCTAGGTATATTAGTGGTACTAAGTTTGAAGAGGTGTATAGTTTATTTTTATTTGATAGGCGTCTTAGAAATATTTTGTTTAAGAATATTTTGATTATTGAGAATAATATTAAGTCTATTATTTCTTATCAGCTTTCTAAGAAGTATGGGTATCGTGAACATGAGTATTTGAAGCATTCTAATTTTAATACTTCTTTTGAGTATAAGAGACAAGTTAGTGATGTTATTGGTAAGATGAAGAGGCAAATTAAAACTAATGCTACTCAACATTCTGCGACTCGTCATTATGTTCTTAATTATGGTTATATTCCTTTATGGGTACTTGTTAAGGTTTTATCTTTTGGTATTGTTGTGGAACTTTTTTCTGTTCTTAAGAAGGAAGATCAGTATGATATTATTGATTTGTATGATATGGATTTGCGTTCTTTTTTGACTAATTTAAGTATTTTGTCTAATTATCGTAATTTATGTGCTCATGAGGATATTGTTTTTGAAAATAGGACTCAGAAGTTTATTGAGGATTCTGTTTATCATAGGAAACTTAAGATACCTATGATGGATAATGAGTATATATATGGAAAGAATGATTTGTTTGCTCTTCTCATTATTTTGAAGACTATGCTTAAAGATAATGAGATTAATGATTTAGTTATTGAGATTGATGATGCTCTTAAGAATTTGGAGTTTAATTTGAGGACTATTCCTATAAATAAGGTTCTTGATAAGATGGGATTTCCAGATGATTGGGATCAAATTAAAAATATTACTAAGAAGGAGTTGTTTTGATGAAAGATTCTGTTGATGCTAAAGTGACTGAGGTTAAGGAGATTCCTGCTTCTACGTATGAGGAGGTTAAGCTTGATGATTCTCCTGGGTTCTTTAGAAAAAATTATAAGTATATAATTGTGTTTGTTTTTGGGGTTTTACTTACTATATTTGTTGTTTCTTGTCTTGGTGGTTTTTCTAGTAAGAGTGTTTCTTCTAATATTTCTGATAGTGCAATAGGACAGGGAATTAGTAATATATATGATGCTACTGTATATATTGAGAATTATAAAGATAAAAAGGTTCATGTGACTGGTACGGGTTTTGTTTATAAAAAAGATTCTGGAAAGGCTTATATTCTTACTAATTATCATGTTGTTGCGAATAATTCTTATCTTAAGGTTGTTTTATCTGATGATAAGAGTTTGGATGCGACTTTTGTTGGTGGGGATGAGTATTTAGATATTGCTGTTATTAGTGTTTCGTCTTCTTCTGTAAAGCAGGTTGCTAAGATTGGTTCTAGTACTAAGGCTATTTTAGGGGATACTGTTTTTACTGTTGGTTCTCCGGTTGGAGATGAGTATCGTGGCACTGTTACTCGTGGTATTTTATCTGGTAAGGATAGATTGGTTACGGTTTCTGTAAGTGGTGGTGCTGATGATTATGTTATGAGACTTTTACAAACTGATGCTGCGATGAATCCTGGTAATAGTGGTGGACCTCTTTGTAATGCTAGTGGTGAGGTTATTGGTATGAATTCTCTTAAACTTGTTAAAAATGAGGTTGAAGGAATGGGGTTTGCTATTCCTATTGAGGATATTATGTCTCATGTTAAGGCTTTTGAAAAGGATAAGTCTTTGAAAAGACCTTATCTCGGTATTTCTATGATTAATTTAAGTAATACTGCGGCGGTTAAGCATTATAATCTTGATAAGGTGATTAATACTAAACTAGAAAAGGGTGTTGTAGTTGAAAGTGTTGAAAAGAGATCTTCTTCGGATGGTAAACTTGAAAGAGGAGATATAGTTATTAAACTTGATAATAAAAGTACTGATGATATGGCTTATTTTAGGTATGAGTTATTTAAACATGAAGTTGGAGATAAGATCACTTTAACTGTTGAGAGAAAAGGAAAGCTTAAGGATGTTATTATTACTTTAAGAGAAAAGTAAGATTTAAGTGGATTTATAGTAAAAGTATAATTTAGGTTATGCTTTTTTTGCTGTAAATACTTTTTTTTTAAGTATAATAAGGGTGTAATAAAAGAAAAGAGGTATATTATGAAGTTATTTAATGGAAAAAATGAAAAAAATTTAAGTATGGAAAGTAATAGTAAACGTGAAATGTTTGAAAAAAACGGAGGTACATTATATGGACTCTCAAGAGAACTAATAGATTATGACTTAGCTTTTTATGCAGTAAAAAAAATGCGTACAGAATTAAATAATGTTCCTTATGAGTTAATTGATGAAAAAATAATTGTTGAAGCATTTAGTGGTCTAGTCTTTCCAGAGGATTTTGATTGTTTTCATCTAGCAATTGATAAGAGTTTAGCTCTTAAAATGGTAAAAATAAATGGTATGGCCCTTAGTCTTGTTCCAGATGATATGTTAGATAGAGATATAATTCTTGAAGCGGTAAAAGAATATAGTTTGGTTTTAGTAGAAATGGTTCCAAAAAATAAAATAGATAAAGAAATAGCTTTAGAAGCAGTAAAGTGCAAAAAAGTCGCTGATGTTGTTGGATGTATCTTAAGGGCAGTTCCTGAAAAACTATTAGATAGCGAAATACTTCTTGAAGCGATAAAAAATAGCAATGATGTAGAAGAAATGTTTGAGGATATGATTTTTAATAAAGATCAATTAATATATGGCTTAATAGATAGAAAGATAGCTTTAGAGATGGTAAAGAAAGATGGAAAAACATTAAAATATATCCCATATGAAATGATAAATGAAGAAATATTACTTGAAGCAATAAAAAATGGTTGTGAAGTAGATGACATGGTATTCATAGTTGAACATTTATCAGATTTAGATTTACCAGCTAAAAATGATTTGTTTATGAAAATGATCAAGTTAAATGCAGAAGTATTGAGTGGTGTATCTAATGATTATGAATATGCCTTTGATGTTTCTGAAGAGGAAGCAAATAAAAATATAAAATATATAGTTCTTGAAACGGTAAGACAAAATGGTTTGGCTTTGGAATTTGTTTCAGGTGAAATAATGGATAAAGAGATAGTTCTAGAAGCAGTAAGACAAAATGGTTTAGCTTTAAAGTTTGTTCCAAGTGAAATGATAGATAACGAAATAGCACTTGAAGCAGTAAAACAAAATAGTTTAGCTTTGGAATTTGTTTCGAGTGAAATAATGGATAAAGAAATAGTTCTAGAAGCAGTAAGACAAAATGGTTTGGCTTTAAAATTTGTTTCGAGCGAAATGATAGATAAAGAAATAGCACTTGAAGCAGTAAAGCAAAATGGTTTGGCTTTGGAATTTGTTCCAAGTGAAATAATTGATGAAGAAATAGCACTTGAAGCAGTAAAACAAAATATTTTAGCTTTGAAATTTGTTCCAAGTGAGGTAATGAATGGAAATATAGCAGCTCAAGGGATTAGACAAAATATTGAAGCATTAAAATATTTGAAAGAGTACATAAATAATAAAGAGTTTAGAGAAGCAATTCTTCCTGTTTTAAATGAATTGTCTGCTAGTGAATCATTAGATGATACAAGTCCAAAAAGAAGATAAGAAATTTGATAAATTAAGTATTTTTCGTTTTAGATAGTAAAAAGTTAGTGTTTGAACTGAACCTTAAAAGTTGGACAGTTTAGGTACTAACTTTTTTTATGATAGTGTTTTTATTAGAATTTTGTCTTGGATATTTTGAAATTTTATATATAGGTTTATTGAACTTTTTACTATTATTATTTTTAGTAGTGCTATTAATAGGGACATGAGTAAGCATATTATGAATATTTCTATGTTATTTGGTATAAATGAGAAGTAGTCTGGTGTTTTTATATTTTTCATTGTGAATAGTGATATTGTTCCTATGAATACTAGTATTATTGATAGGTATTCTATTAGGTTTCCTGATATTTCTATTAGATATGCTACTAGGATACTTATCCATTTTAGTAATGTGAATAGAACTGTGCTTATTGTTATTATTAGTATTTTTATTGTTTTTGTTATTATGTTGTCTTTGCTATATTTTATATAGTTTTTGAAGAATTCTGTTCTTGTGATGTAGTTTTCTGAATATGTTTTGTTATATTCGTTTTTTCTTGTTGTATAGGTTTCTTGTTTGTTTTTTGAGTATTGTTTTGATGTTTCTATGTTTTCTAGTAATCTGTCATATTCTTTTCTTTTTTCTTCGTTTAGTAGAGTTTCTTTTGCTTCGTTTATACTAATAATTATTTTACTTGCTTCTTTGCTTTTGTTTATGTCTGGGTGATATTTTTTTGCCATTGTTCTATAGGCTTTTTTTATTTCTTCTTCTGTTGCGTTTTTGTTTATGTTTAATAGTTCATAATAATTGATCATATGCATCCCTCTTAATTTAAAATTATATATTAAAAGTTTAATAATTGCAAAAATAAATGATATTTTATGTTAAAATAGGATATGGGTGATTTTATATGATAAGGGTAATTAAGAATGGATTAGTTGTTACTATGGATGAGAAGAGGGGTTCTAAGATAGAGAAGCTTGATATTGTTTTAAAGGATGATATTATTTGTGATATTACTTCTAATTATTCTGGTTTTTATGATGAGGTTATTGATGCTAGTGGAAAGGTAGTTCTTCCTGGGCTTATTAATGCTCATACTCATCTTGGGATGAGTATTTTTAGGGCTACTAATGATGATTTGACTTTACAGGACTGGCTTACTAAGAAGATATGGCCTATTGAGGATAAGATGGTTGATTCTGATATTTATTATGCTGTTTTGCTTTCTTGTATGGAAATGATTATGACTGGTACTACTTGTTGTAATGATATGTATTTTGGATGGAAGGGTACTATGAAGGCTATTGAGGAGACTAGTTTTAGGATTTCTATGTCTAGGTGTTTGATTGGAGATTCTGATAGTGATGGTATAGATAAGATTAATGATTTTAGATCTTTAGTTAATGAGTATAAGGATAATGATTTGGTTTCTTTTACTGTTTCTCCTCATGCTATATATACTTGTAGTTCTGATTATTTGAAGAGGTGTTCTTCTCTTGCTAAGGAGTATGGTTTTCCTGTTCATATTCATTTTTGTGAGAATGAGGATGAGGTTTTTGGTATAAGAAAGGATTATGGTATTAGTCCTGTTAAGGTGCTTGATAAGCTTGGTTTTCTTGATAGTAAGCTTATTTTGGCACATGGTACTTTTATTGATGATGATGATCAGAAATTACTTAGTATGAATGATGTTTCTATTGTTACTAATCCTATTAGTAATTTGAATTTGGGGTGTGGTATAGCGGATATTACTAGTTATTTAAAAAATGGTATTAATGTTTGTTTAGGTACGGATGGTCAAGGTAGTGGCAATAATCTTAATTTGTTTAAACATATGGCGTATGTTGCTGATCTTCAGAAGGCTATGTATAAGGATCCTACTGTTATGAGTTCATATGAGGTTTTAAAGATGGCTACTATTAATGGTGCTAAGGCTCTTGGTCTTGGGGATAAGATTGGTTCTATTGAGGTTGGTAAGCAAGCTGATTTAGTTATTCTTGATTTAAATAAGGTTTTTACTTTTCCAACACCTGAACTTATTCCTCAGATAGTTCATAATGTTGAGGCTAGTAATATTGATACTACTATTATTAATGGTAAGGTAGTATACTCTCATGGTGATTTTTGTTTTGATGTAGATTTTGATGATTTAATGGATAAGGTTACTAGGATTTATACTAGGCTTAAGATATAGGGTGATAATATGACATATATATTGTTAATAATTGGTTTTATTTTTCTTATTAAGGGTGCTGATTATTTTGTTGATGGTAGTTCTAATTTAGCTAAGTATTTAAAGGTTCCTACTTTGATAATTGGTCTTACTGTGGTTGCTTTTGGGACTAGTGCTCCTGAAGCTGTTGTTAGTATTATTGCTTCTTCTAATGGCTCTAATGAGATAGCTGTTTCTAATATAATAGGTTCTAATATATTTAATTTACTTGTTGTACTTGGTATAAGTTCTCTTTTTGGAAGTTTAAAAGCTAATAAACAGGTTATTACAAAGGATTTTTTGTTTTCTATACTTGCTACTATAATGCTTGGTATTGTTATGTTTGATAAGGTAATAAGTGGATTTTCTTTGAATGAAATTTCTAGGGGAGAGGGTTTTGTTTTACTTAGTGTTTTGATTCTTTATGTTTATTCTTTGGTACTTACTGCTAGTAAGGAGAAAAAACTTGTTACGGAGAGACATAAGTTAACTTTTAAGGATATTTTCTTTCTTATTTTTGGTCTTATTTTAGTTATAGTAGGAGGAGAACTTGTTGTTGATTGTTCTAAGTCTATAGCTCTTAGTTTGGGTATTTCTGAGACTTTAGTGGGGTTAACTATAGTGTCTATAGGAACTTCTCTTCCAGAGCTTGTTACTTCGATAGTAGCGGTTAAGAAGGGTGAGGTTGATATTGCTATTGGTAATGTGATCGGTTCTAATATATTTAATATTTTATTTGTTCTTGGTATTTCTAGTGTTATATCTCCGATTATGGTTAATGGTCAAAACTTGATTGATCTTTCAATTCTTTTATTTGTTTCTGTTATGTGTTATGTTTTCACTTGTTATAATAAGCGTATTGGTATGATTAAGGGAATTGTTATGATACTTACTTATGTTGTTTTTATGATTTATATTGTGATAAGAGCTTAAACTGTTAGTTTAGGTTTTTCTTTGTTTTAATTTTTGTTATAATATAGATAGTTTATTTATTCGGAGGTAGTTAAGATGTTAAATGGTAAGATTAAGATAGTTTTAGGACTTGTTTTGGTTGTTTTACTTGGTTTATTGGTGATATTTTTTATGTTTGGTGTGAGTGATGCTAGTAAGTTTAAAAGGGAATATGAGGCTTATAATGGTGTTTCTTTGGGAGAGGGAACTTATTTAAAACTTGATATTTCTAAGGATAATGGTATTAAGTATTTGAATGATGATAATATTGTTGAGGAGCTTAGTCATGGTAGTAAGATAATATATTTTGGGTTTCCTGATTGTAATTGGTGTAGGATGGCTGTTCCTGTGCTTCTTGATGCGGCGTCTTTAAATGGTATAAAGGATATTTATTATTATAATTTTAAGAATGTTAGAAATGATTATTATTTAGGAAAGGATAATAATGGTTCTAGGGTTTATGAAGAGATAATTAAGATTTTGGATAAGTATATAAGTGTAACTTTTGAAGATGGTAAAAACAAAGGTAAGAAGAGGATTACTGCCCCGATGGTTGTTCTTGTTAATAAGGGAAAGATATCTAGTGTTCATCTTGGTACTATTTCATCGCATAAGGATTATGAAAAGGATTTGACTAAAGATGAGAGAGATGAGTTATTTACTATGTATGAGGATATGATGGTTGAGCTTTTATTGTGTGATGATGAGTGCAAGGATTAGGAATAAGAAACGACAAATATTTTAATGGTTTGATTCATTAATAACTTCAGAAAAGTGTTTTTGTGATTCGTTTTAGTTGATGAAATTTTTATTTGTTGTTGCTTGTTGTAAAGATATGACAACTATATATGTAAAGTAGGACGGTGATGTTGATGAGTATTGTTATAGTGGAAGATTCTAAGAAAATGCGTGAAGAATTGTCTATTTATTTAGAAAAGTGTGGTTTTGATACTGTTATTATAGAAGATTTTATTGATGTAAAGGAGCAGATTCTTAAGATAGATAGCAAGGATTTGATTTTGCTTGATATAGGTTTACCTAATATTGATGGGGAATATCTTTTGAAGGATTTAAGAAAGGAAGTGGATACTCCTATAATAATGTTAACTAGTAAGAATACTGATATTGATGAGTTACTTTGTATTAATTATGGTGCAGATGATTTTATAACTAAGCCTTATAATCCTAGGATACTTCTTGCTAGGATAATTAGATTACTTGAAAGAAATAATAAGATAAGAAAAGAGATCTTATATAGAGATATGGTTATTAGTGCTTCTAGAAGTGTTGCTAGGAGGGGTACTAAAATAGTGGATTTATCTAAGAATGAACTTAAAATATTAATCTATTTACTTGATAATAAGGGATCTATTGTAACTAGGGATGATATAATGTCTTATTTGTGGGATAATAATGAGTATGTTGATGATAATACTTTAACTGTTAATATTAATAGAGTTAGAAATAAACTAGAGAAACTGGGATTAAAAGATATTATATTAACAAGAAGAGGACAAGGGTATATAATCTTATGAGTATTAAAAACTATATAATAGATAATTTTGTTTATATATTTAATTATGTACTAAGTAGTGTATTAATAATAATTATATTAAATATATTTAATGTAAATAAAGTTGCTAAGTTGTTAGTAATAGTATTGTTAATTGTATCTATTATTCCACTTGTGGTAAAGTATGTGAAGAAGTATTTGTTTTATAAGGAGTTAGATGCTGTTTTGGATAGACTAGATCAAAAGTATTTAATAACTGAAATAATAAAAAAGCCTAGTTTTTTAGAGGGAGAATTGTTATGTGATTATTTGTATATGATTGATAAGTCTATGCTTGAGAATATAAATAAGTATAAGATAAAAAGTGATGATTTTGTTGAGTATGTAGAAGCTTGGTGTCATGAGATTAAGACTCCGATTCAGACTACTAATTTGATAATTGAGAATAATAGAAATGATGTGACAAGAAGTATAGAAGAGGAACTTCAAAAACAAGAGAATTATATTGATCAGATAATGTATTATGTAAGAAGTAATAATGTTGAAAAGGATTATATAATTAAAAGGACTAGTTTAAAGATGGTTATAGATAATGTTATAACAAAGAATAAAAAATCTTTTATAAATAAAAAGATTAAGTTAGATGTAGATGTTAGGGGTTATGTTTATAGTGATAGTAAGTGGCTTGAGTTTATTATAAATCAGATTGTATTAAATAGTATAAAGTATATAGGTGATAGTCCTGTTATAGATATTAAGTCTTTTAAGACTAAAGAAAGTATTGTTTTATCTATTAAGGATAATGGTATAGGTATTAAGAGTGACGAACTTAATAAGGTATTTGATAAGGGGTTTACTGGTACGAATGGAAGATTGGATAGAAATTCTACAGGAATTGGTTTATATTTGGTTGATAAATTGGTTAAAAAACTTGGTCATGGTGTTGAGATTAGATCTCAAGATGGTGTTTATACTGAGTTATTGTTAGTGTTTCCTGTTAGTTCTTTTGTGAATAACCTTACACAGTTGTAAGGTTTTGTTATGTAAATCGATTGTTAAGAATGGTGATAAATTATACAATTGTTTTGAGGTGATAAAGTGGAAATACTTAAGGTAGAGAATATAGAGAAGTACTATGGAAATAAAGGTAGTTTAACAAAGGCAATAAATAATATATCTTTTTGTGCTTATGAAGGGGAGTTTATTTCTATAATGGGGTCTTCTGGATCTGGAAAAACTACTCTTTTAAATTGTATATCTACAATTGATAAGGTAAGTAGTGGACATATTTTTGTTAGGGGTAAGGATATAACTAAATTGAAAGGAAATGAATTAAATAAGTTTAGGAGAGAAGAACTTGGTTTTATTTTTCAGGATTTTAATTTACTTGATACTTTAACTGCATATGAGAATATAGCTCTTTCACTTACTATTAATAAGGAAAAGCCTAGTAAGATAGATGAAAAGGTAAAGCTTGCTGCGGAAGAGCTTGAAATAACTAAGATACTTAATAGGTATCCGTATCAATTATCTGGTGGTGAGAAGCAGAGAGTGGCCTCTGCTAGGGCTTTGGTGACTAAACCGGCATTGATTCTTGCAGATGAGCCTACAGGGGCCCTTGATTCTAAATCTGCTAGAAAGTTACTTGAGAAGTTTTGTACTTTGAATGTTCAACTAAATGCAACGATTTTGATGGTTACTCATGATGCTTATAGTGCTTCTTATTCAAATAGGGTTATTTTTATAAAGGATGGAAAGATATTTAATGAGATAGAAAAAGGAGATAAGACTAGGAAAGAGTTTTTTGATAATATAATAGAGGTAGTTACTTTACTTGGAGGGGATCTTAATAATGATATTTAAGTTATCTTTTAAGAACATAACTAAAAGTTTAAAGAACTATAGTATATATTTTTTTACTCTTGTAGTAGCGGTCTCTATCTTTTATATATTTAATTCTTTGGAAGCTCAGAAATCAATGCTTGTAATGTCTAGTTCTAAGCAGGAGTTTGTACAAAGTATAGTTACTATAATGAATTATTTATCTGTGTTTGTTTCTGTGATTCTTTGTTTTTTGATAGTGTATTCTAATAATTTTATAATAAAAAGAAGAAAAAAAGAAATAGGTTTATATTTAACACTTGGAATGAGTAAGAGAAAGGTTTCTACTATGTTAGTAGTGGAAACTATGATAATAGGGCTCTTTTCTTTAGTGGTAGGATTAGTAATTGGGATACTTGTTTCTCAAGGTTTATCTCTTTTAACTGTTAAGTTGTTTGAAGTTGATTTATCTAACTATACGTTTATTTTTTCGAAACAGGCTTTATATAAAACAATTATATATTTTGGATTAATATTTGTTTTGGTGATGATATTTAATATAATAACACTTTCTAAGTATAAGTTAATAGATTTACTTAATGCTAATAGGCAAAGTGAAAAGGTGAAGTTTAGGAATAAGTATACTGTTACGATTAGTTTTATTTTATCTGTTTTTTTGATAGTTTATGCTTATCGTTTGTTATTTTCTGGTACATTGTTTATGATGGATAAGAAAACTTTGATTATGATAGTGTGTGGGGCTTTGGGAACTTTACTTTTCTTTTATTCGTTATCTGGTTTTATTTTAACTGTAACTAAGAGGATAAAGAAGATATATTATAAAAATTTAAATATGTTTAATTTAAAACAAGTTAATAATCAAATAAATACAAGTGTTATATCTACGACGATAATATCTTTAATGCTTTTGCTTACGATTGGAATTTTAGCATGTTCTGTTACTATGACTAATGCATTTAATCAGGGGCTTTATGAAAATAATAGACAGGATTTTACTATTTATTCAAATAATAGGTTTTTAGATAATGAAAAGACTGATTTAAATATGATAATAAATAGTCGTGGTTTTAAAGATGATGTTAATGAATATGTTAAATATGATATATATAATGTTGATGGGTTAACTGCAACCGCTTTAATGGAAGGTGCTGACAGGGAAGTTTTAAAGAAAAAATATGGAGATTTGATAGAGTTTGATGTGCCTCTTATGGTTATAAAGAAAAGTGATTATGATAATATAATGGATATACTTAAAGAGAAAAAAGTCAATGTTTTGGAAGATGAATATTTGGAAATAAGTAATATTGATGTTTTGACTCAGTATTTGACTCCATTTTATAAAAATGGTAATAGGATAAATATTAATAATAATTATTTAAAACCTGCGAGTGATAAGGTAGTTAATTTAGCTCTTGAAAATTCTTCTAGTAATAGTAATACTGGTGTAGTGGTTGTTAGTGATAAGTATTTGAAAAATATGATTCCTATTCAGTCAGTGTTGTTAGGTAATTATAAAGATGGTAATAAGGAAGATAGAGAAGATGCTTTTGTTCGTTCAATGCGTTTGATTAATTCTGATTTATATATGGTTACTAGGATAGATATGGTGACACAAAGTCTTGGATTAAAGGTGATGCTTATATATGTTGGTTTGTATTTGGGAATAATCTTTGCTATATCTAGTGTGACAATTTTGGCTATAACAGAGCTATCTACTTCTAGTGATAATAAAGAAAGATATAAAATTTTAAGGGAACTGGGTGCTAGTGATAAGATGATTAATAGGGCTTTATTTACTCAGATATCTATAATATTTATACTACCTCTTGTTGTTGCACTTTTTCATGCATTTTTTGGATTAACTGAGATAAACAGTTTGTTAAAGATGATGGCAGATATACAGGTAGGGAAAAGTTTGTTTTGGACTAGTGTGTTTATAGTTGTTATTTATGGTGGGTATTTTGTTGCTACATATAAGATAAGTAAAAGGATAATAAAGGATTGAGATATTAGTTTTTTAGGAAAAGGTGTACATTTTTGGGAGTGGATGCTTTTTCTTTTTTTGTTTTGATTATATGTTTTTTTGTTTTTTTAATGGTATAATGAAACTGAAGGAGTAGAAGTTGGTTATGGAAGTAATAGATTTATATGATAGAAATAAAAGGAAATTAAATAAAACATTTATAAGGGGTAAGGATAGGTTAAGTGCTGGTGAGTATTATTTGCTTGAACAGGTATGGATAGTGAACAAGGATAATGAGATATTGTTAACACAAAGGAATGAGAATAAGTCTTATGGTGGTTTTTGGGAGCCTACGACGGGACATGTTAAAACTAAAGAGAGTGATGTTTCTGGTGCTTTGAGAGAGTTAAAAGAGGAACTTGGAGTGGTTGTTAGGCTGGAAGATTTAGTTTATAAGAAATATATAATAGTAGATAATAAAATAATAGATATTTGGATACTTAATAAGAATATAAAATTTGATGAGATAGTGATGAAGATTGATGAAGTGACAAATGTGAAATATGTATCAATATGCGAATTTAAAGAAATGTTACAAAGTGGAGAAATAATGCAAACTTTGGATTATTTTTTAGATGTTTATAGTGAGATGGGATGGGTTGAGAAAGGTGATTGATGTAAAGTTTTTTGATTTAGGATACTTGAGTGAAGGTGAATATACTAGAGTTGTTTGTTTATCAAGATATAAGGATAAGTATGTGTTTTGTTATAACGAGAAAAGAAAGGGGTGGGAGATTCCAGGGGGACATATAGAGAAAGATGAGTCTTGGTTAGATGCTGCTAGAAGGGAGCTGTATGAAGAGACTGGCGCTACTGAGGTTAAAATTATACCAGTTGCGGTATATAAGATAAATTCTTTTGGAATTTTGTGTTATTGTGAAATATTGAAACTTGGTGACATTCCTGAAGGCTTTGAAATGTCTAAGATCATGTTTTTGGATTGTTTGCCAGATGGTATGACGTACGAAGATACTTTTAGAAAGTTTTTTGAAGTTGTGAATGCAAAATTGAGGATAATTGATAAGAAAGATGATATTTAAAAGAGTCTTATTAGAAAATGTGATTGGCAATTTGATTAGTTTTAAAAATATATAAAAATATGGGTTTAATGTAGGGATGTGTTTAAGAGTGAAATTATTATTTATATCTGATATACATGGGTATTATGATAACTTAAAAATAATTGATGAGCAAATTGTAAGGAGAAATATAGATAAGTTAATAGTTTTAGGAGATTTGTATTATCAAGGACCTAGTTATAATAATGTTAAGGAAATACAAAGTAATATGGTTAAGAGTTTTTTACATAAACATAAGGAACATTTAATATGTATGAAAGGAAATTGTGATTCGGATGTTGATATAAAAGCTTCGGATTTTCCTATATAAGTGAGGGGATTTCGTATATATTTATAGATAATCTTAGTATTTATATTACTCATGGAAATAAATATAATATTTCAAGTAATAAATTGAATGATGGTGAAATATTGGTTTATGGTCATGAACATGTTCCTTATATGAAACAATTTGATGGGAAAATATATATAAATGTAGGGTCAATTTCTTTTCCTAGAAATGATGGTATGTCAACATATATGATATATGAAAATAAGATATTTACAATTTATGATATAGAGGATAATGTAATAGATAGAATTGAGATTAAGTAAAATGTTTTTAAATGATGGGTATAGGGTTGTTTTTGAAATTAAAAAATGATTATTTTTTTCATCACATCTAGTTTATTTTTACATAGTATATTTTAGGTGATAGTTTATGAATTATAAAATAGTTGTGGATGCTGGACATGGAGGAGTTGATCCGGGAGCAGTATATGGTGGTTTACAAGAAAAGGATTTAACTTTGAGGGCTGCTAAATATATGTATGATAGATTTAATGATTTAGGAGTTCCTGTTAAACTTACTCGTAGTGAGGATGAGACACTTCCTAAAAAAGAAAGGGTTAGTAGAATACTTGATGCATTTGGTAATAGGGAAGATGTGATTGTTGTGTCGAATCACATAAATGCCGGAGGTGGCGATGGTGCTGAAGTCGTTTATGCCCTTAGAAATAATGATGCTCTAGCAAAATCTATATTAAACAATATAGCGAAAGAAGGTCAAAATATACGTAATTATTATCAAAGAAGGCTTCCGAGTGATCCTACAAAAGATTATTACTTTATTCATAGAGAAACGGGGAAAACTCAACCACTTTTAGTAGAATATGGTTTTATTGATAGTCCTAAGGATGATATATCTCAACTTCAAAACAACTTGGAAGATTACGTAGAGGCTGTTGTAAAATCTATAGCAGAGTATATAGGAGTACCTTATAAGGCTCCGGGTGTTAAAGATAATACTTATATAGTAAAAAGAGGGGATAGTCTTTATAGTATTGCTAGTAAGTATGGCATAAGTGTTGAAGATTTAAAAAATGCTAATGGTATAAGTGGAAATTTAATAAATGTTGGTCAACAATTAACTATTCCAAGTAAGAATGGAACTTCTCCAGGTGACTATGTTATATATACTGTGAAAAGAAATGATTCTTTATGGGATATAGCTAATACATATGGAATAAGTGTGAATGACATAGTAGAGTACAATAATTTAGGAACAACGATACTTCAAATAGGGCAACAGCTTTTAATACCTACTAAAGATGATTCTAAAACTCCTTCAAGTGATTCTCAAATCATTTATATAGTCAAAAATGGTGATAGCTTATGGAGTATATCAAAAAAATATAATATAAGTGTAAATGATTTAAAACAAGCAAACAATTTAAAAAATAATATGCTTTCTATAGGGCAACAACTAATAATTCCAGAAACAAGCAATTATGAAACTTATATAGTTAAAAGTGGAGATAGTCTTTGGAAAATAGCGCAAAACTATGATGTTAATGTAAATGATCTAATAAAAGCAAATAATTTGAGTAGTAATGTTCTTTCAATAGGTCAAACTATAATAATACCAAAGTAAAATAAAAAAACTTCTCTTGAAAACCATCTTCAAAAGAAGTCTTTTTTTAATGAATTTGTCTGCATACACCTTGATATGGTATATAGAAACAATGATTTTTATATTTGCCTGAATTTCTTTGATCATACCATAGTGAGGGACAGGGGTTATTGGAACCTGGATTATAAAACCATAAGGAATTGGTTGCTGGATGATAGTATTCTCCTCTTAGAATTCTACTAGCGAGTTCAAGTTCTTTGGATGTTGGGTTACCGAAGAATAATGAATTATTAATACCAGAAAATTGATTTTTTTGATAAATAACATCAGTAATACTTCTTAGATTTTTAAAAGTTAAACAATCTGCGATGGTTCTATTTATTATTACATTACCAACCATTAACATAGCGAGATTTCCATCTCCTAGTGCTTCTGCTCTCATTATTCTAGCAAGTAAGTCTTTTTCTTTTTTATTATAATTAACAATTGCCATAATATCACCTGTTTAATAATATGTTTATATTAAAAATTATTGACAAGTAAGACGTTTTTTATGTATAATTAATTTGTCTTAGGGGTATAGTTCAATGGTAGAATAACGGTCTCCAAAACCGCTGATGTGGGTTCAACTCCTGCTACCCCTGCCATTATGTTAGTAAACCTTGTTTTACAGGGTTTTTATTTTGTTTTAATATTTTTAATTTTTGGATAAGTGTCTTTTTTTCTTTTATTGTGTATAATACTTTGTTTATTATTTTCTTTCTTTAATTTTGTTTTTAGGATAGATTATTTCACAATTCTCAAGATTTAGATATTTAAATTCTTTTATTAAATCTATTTCATCTGTGTTTGAATGGTCTATTATAAAATTTATTATTTCATAGATGATTTTTTCTGTGTAACCGTTTTTTATATATTCATCTTGCTTTATTAGACTAATGAAAGGTGTATCTACTTTATTTATGGATTTACCACAAAGTGCACATTTATAAGTAGTGATAGGGGATATTTCTCCTGTATATTTTAGTCTTATTTCATGATTACAGTCATAGTTTTTAATTGCTTCCTTTGCTTTATTTAGTTTTTCTTTTCTTTCTAATATTTCTTTTTTTAATATCATGAATTCTTGTTTTAGTTCTGTTATTTCTAGGATTTGCTTGTTTTTTCTTTCGGATTGTTTTATTAGGTCTTCTGCTTTTTGATTTTCTATTATTGTTATATGTGTTGTTAACAGTTTTAACAGTTTATCTTTATTCATATTTTTATTTGTTAATCTTATAGAAATATTATTTAATTTCTATGATTAGTAACTCCTTTCTATTTATATTTTCTTTTTAATATTTTTATTTTATTTTCATTTATTTCTTGTTTTAGTTTTTGTTCTAGAAGACTTATTGGTGTTTGTTCTAGTTCTTGGCTTATTTTTTCTTTGTAGTATTGGGGAGTTATATTTGCTTTAATTATTAGTTCTGTGTTGTGAGTTTCGTTTTTTAAAACAGGGAGGTCACATATGGGACATTCTAAATTTTTATAGTCATCTATTAATATTATTTCGTGGTTACAATTAGCTCTCATATTTATTTGTGTTTGTGTGTATTCTTCTCTTAATTTTTCTTCTTTTTGTTTGATGTTTTCTAAGTAGGTTTTTATATTTTTTAGTGCTTCTAGACTTTCTTTGTTTTTGAAGAATTCTTCATTTTCTTTTAGAAAGAGTTTTAGATTTTTGATAGTTATGTTTGTTTTTGTGATTTCTTTTATCATATTTCTTCTTTTTATATATAATTCTTTATCCATGTCTTTATAATCAAACTCCTTTCATTTGTATTATATATTGTTTTTGTGTATAATTGAAATATATATATTTTATGTTTGATATAAGGAGAGATTATATGAATATTAATTTTGAACTTTATAAGATTTTTTATGAGGTTGCTAACTCTGGTAGTATTTCTGGTGGTGCTAGAAATTTAATGATTAGTCAACCTGCAGTTACTCAGGCTATTCATAATTTGGAGAGTGAGCTTGGTGGTAAACTTTTTATTAGGACTCCGAAGGGTGTTGTTCTTACTAGTGATGGTAGGGAGCTTTTTTTGTATGTTAGTGAGGGAATTAAGTATTTTGTGAATGGTTTTAATAAGTTTAATTCTTTGAGAAAGCTTGATAATGGTGTTATTAATATTGGCGCTACTACAACTATTTCTGAATGTTTTTTACTTTCATATCTTAAGAAGTTTCGTGATTTATATCCTAATATTGTTATTAGTATAGTTAATGATTTATCTGATAATCTTATTTCTTTGCTTAGAAATGGTAGTGTTGATATTGTTTTTACATCTTATAGTGATTTTAAGTATAAGGATGTTTTAATTAATTATATATGTGATTTGAATGATATGTTTTTTGTAGGAGAGAATTATAGGAATGATTTCAATAGTTTAGAGGATATTGTTAAGGATGGTTTGCTGCTTAATAAGAAACCTTCGATTACAAGAGTTAATTTTGATTTTTTTATGAAGAGCAAAGAGATAAGCTATGTTCCAAAGATGGAAATTGTTAGTCATGGATTGTTAGTTAGTTTAGTACAAAATGGTTTTGGTGTGGGACTTTTGACTAAAGAATTTGTTGATAAGGAAATTAATAAGACTTTGTTTCCTGTTAATGTTTTGGTTGATATTCCTAAAAGAAGACTTGGTTATGTTTTGAAGAATGATTATTGTTCTAGTTTTGCTCTTGAAGAGTTTATTAAGCTTTTTAGATAGGTTGTAAAGACATTAAAAATTATATTTATAATCTTTATGTTTAAAATGATACGTGATATAATAGTTTTGAGAATAGAATAGGTGATTGATATGAAAAATAAGGATAGACTTAAGGAAATAATTAGTATTATTGTTAGTGATGATATTGTTAAGGATAGAAGTCCTAGAAATATAAGGAAAACACTTGAGGATTTGGGGCCAACTTTTATAAAGATTGGACAAATTCTTTCTACTAGGGTTGATTTAATTCCTTCGGATTATGCTCTTGAGTTTGCTAAACTTCGTAGTGAGGTTACTCCGATTCCTTATGATGAGATTACAGATTTATTAAGGGAAAGTTATGGTGATGATTTTTCGAAATTTGAGGATATTTCAGAGAGTCCTATAGGGTGTGCTTCTATTGCTCAGGTGCATACTGCTAGAGTAAAGGGATTTGGTAAGGTTGTTTTGAAAATTAAAAGGCCTGGTATAGATGATGATATTAAGACTGATATAGAGCTTTTAAAGGAAGCGGTAAAGGTTCTTCATCTTAATCATTTTATTAAGATTATGGATTTAGAGATGGTTCTTGATGAGATATATAAGTGTACTTTGAAGGAACTTGATTTTGAAGAAGAGAAAAAGAATATGATTAGTTTTTTAGATAGTAATAAAACTGAGAAATATATAACTTGTCCTAGAGTGTATTCTGAGCTTTGTTTAAAGAATGTTTTGGTTATGGAGTATATTAATGGGATAATGGTTTCTGATTTTGATGCTATAGAAAGGGCTCAATACGACAAGAAGTTAATTGTTAGAGAACTTGGTAAAAGTTATATAAAACAGGCATTAGATGATGGTTTGTTTCATGCTGATCCTCATCCGGATAATATTTGTTTAAGTAAGGGTAAGATTGTCTTTTTGGATTGGGGTATGGTTGGAAATATTAGTAAGAAGAATAAGAATTTGCTTTCTGATTGTATGAAGGGAATCATTTATGAGGATTATGATAGGGTTTCTGATGATTTACTTAGTATGTCTGTAAAAAGTGGTGAATTTAGTTATGACAAGTTGGTTAAAGATGTTAATGATATTTTGAGTGTATTTAGTTTTGAGGAACTTAGAAATATTGATGTTAAAAAGTTTATGTCTGATATGTTTAATATGCTTAGGAGTAATAATTTGATACTTGATTATGATGTTACTATTTTGATTCGTGGCATTTGTGTTATTGAAAGTGTTATGAAAAGGTTAGATCCTTCGACTAGTTTGTTTGAGGTTTTAGAAAATAGGGTTAAAGAAGATGAGCTTAGGGCTTTTGTTTCTAAGGATAACATAAAGAAAATTAGTAGAAATTTAGTTAGAAGTGGGAATAGTTTGGTTAATTTACCTAATAGAGTTGATAAGTTAATGAGAAATGTTTCAGATGGTGAGTTTAAGTTTAAATTTGAACTTAGTGATTCTAGCAAGCATGTTGATAAGATTGAAAATTTGGTTCATGAACTTATTTTAGGCTTTATTGATGGGTGTTTAATTCTTGGTTATAGTTTATGTTCATCAAGTGGTATGAAGTGCTTTTTCTTAATTTTTATAATTATTATTTCAGCATGGCTATTGTTAAAGATGATTTTTGATTTATTTCATAAGGGGTATTAAAAAGACTATTAGCAATGTGGTTGTTAATAGTCTAAACAAGTAAGAGATGTCTTATTTGTTTTTTTTATGCAATTTTTGTTATGTTTAGATAAGCATTGGTTCCGGAAGCTGGTGTTATGGTTGCTGCGACGCTGGAACTTATTCCAAGACCAATTTCATCTCCGGTTGAAAGGCTGATAATTGTGTTTCCATTGAAGCTTTCGTCTTCGTTTGCTGTAACGTCTTTAATAATAGAAGTACTGGTAATTGGATTTGTGTTTTTGGTTAATTCACTGGTAAGTTCTCCGGTTGCACTTGATGCTCCTTGGAAGAAGTAACTAATTTGGTAGATTCCGTCTTCGTTGATGGTTAAGGTATTTGTGTTGGTGTTAGTAATACCGGCATTTGGGCCAGATGTTCCAAGATTTACATTTGATAATACGTCTTGGGTTAGAGTGATTGTATCTGCGGAAGTGTTATATTTGCTACCGTATACAGATGTGATTGCTGGGCCAGTTGGTCCGGTTGGTCCAGTTGGTCCGGTTGGTCCAGTTGGTCCAGTAGGTCCGGTTGGTCCGGTTGGTCCAATAACTCCTACATAATTTATTGGTGGACATGGTTTTCTTTTTTGACCACAGTTCATATTTATCCCTCCTTGATATATTTTATGAATTTATGAATAATATAAATAATTTGTATAACCTTATTAAGTTTAAAAATATAATAAAATTTGATTTTGAAAAATATAGTATACATATATAATAGTCAAAAGCCTATAAGAAAGAGTAATGTTGAATGGGTTTTAATTAGACTAGAGAGAAATTTTGGTAGTTCATTTGGTTGTAGTACACTTTTTTTGAGATAAACTAAAAAATCACCGTGTAGTGATTTTTTTAAGTGCTTTAGCTTCCAAGATAGTCTATAATTATTGTGATAAGTGGATTGATGAAGTATGATGAAGATGAAATATCTCTTATATCGGGACTATTTAAAAATATTGTTTCTTTGCTTAGGTTACAAAGTTCATAGTTTTTATTAGTGTCTGGTACGGATATGATGCCTTGACCATTAAGTAATATGGGTTCACCGTTAAATACCCATTCTGAGGTGCCAATATAGGTATTGTCGGTATCTGTTTCTTTAAATCCTATGGAAACGAAGTCTCTAGATGGATCAAAGTCAATTTGTGTGACATTTGGATATGCTGATACGTTAAATGTGATTTTATAATGACCTGGTAAATTAAATTTTATGGTGTTGTTATTTTTATCAAATGAAATGATTTTTGCGTTATCTATTTCTACTCTTGAAAGTGGTAATCTTCCTTTTGGTAAAACTGGGATTCCATCTGATTGTGTACCGTTATTGAATAGGACTAAGTAAGATGATTTGAGTTTTAGTGGTCCTGGTTCTCCTTGATCTCCTTTTGGGCCTTTTATTTCTCCGACATTTTTCCAAGTGTTGTTATTGTTATCCCAAATATATAAGTCTTTATCTATAATATAACTATCTCCGATAGAACCTTTATTATGTTCTTTTAAAAGTTCATCTAGGGTATTGTAGTATCCTAGAATATTGAATCCTGTTCCGTCTTTTCCTTTTGGGATAACGAAGTCAAGATTATGAATGTTGTTTTTGTAGTCGTCAATAACTTTTGCTTCTTCATATGATTCAGCAGTGATAGTGTTTCTTATTGTGATTAGGTCAGCATCTCCTTTTGGGCCCTTTTCTCCTTTTGGTCCAATTTGTCCCGTGAAAATATTAAAACAGTTTGGATTGTTTTTTTCTTTTTTGCAATTGTTATACATAAATAACCTCCTCTATAAGTATTTTATTATATAGAAGTGTTTCTTGTTTAATTCATTTTTCTTACTCTGTGATATAATGTTAGTATGGAGGAGTTAAAGTTGCAAAAAGAGATAATTGAAAATATGAATAGACATAATTTGTATTTGTCTAAGTACGCTTGTCGGGATAGTGATAGTATAAGACTTTTTGATGTTTCTGATGATATAAGAACGCCTTTTTTTAGAGATATAGATAAGGTGATATATTCTCTTTCTTATATCAGATATATAGATAAGACTCAGGTATTTACGAAGCAAAAGAATGATATGATAAGTAAGAGAATGACACATGTACAATTGGTTAGTAAAATAGCTAGGACAATAGGAAGGGCTTTATCTTTGAATGAGGATTTGATTGAGGCTGCATGTTTAGGACATGATTTAGGACATGTACCATTTGGGCATGTTGGAGAAAAGATTTTAAGTGATATAAGTATGAAACATGGTGAGGGTTATTATAATCATAATGTGCAAAGTGTAAGGATACTTATGAATATAGAAAATAATGGAAAGGGTAATAATATTACAGTTCAGGTTTTGGATGCGATTTTGTGTCATAATGGGGAAATGTTAAAGGGCATGTATGAACCTGTTAAGAAAACTAAGGAACAGTTTTTGAGAGAGTATTATGATAGTTATAAGGATGAGACTATTTTAAAGCATATAAGACCAATGACTCTTGAGGGATGTGTTTTAAGAGTTAGTGATATAATAGCTTATATAGGAAAGGATATAGATGATGCAATAAGACTTGGAATAGTTACAAAGGATGATATTCCAAAGGATATAACAAAAGTGCTTGGTGATACTAATAGTGATATAATAAATAATATAGTAAATGATATTATAAAAAATAGTATAGATAAAAATTATATTAAGATATCTGATAATATTTTTGATGCTATGAATAGTTTAATGGAATTTAATTATAAAAATATTTATGAGAAGGCAAATGATCAAGAGGATATAGATAATTATAAAATGATGTTTAATAAGTTGTTTGATTTGTACTGTTTTCAGATAGAGAATAATATGGTAGAGGAAGATATTTTTCTTTTGTTTTTAAATGATATGGATGCTGATTATCAAAAAGAAACTGTATCAAGAAAGGTTATTGATTATATAGCTGGTATGACTGATGATTTTTTCTTGGGGCAATATAATATGTATTTTAATTAAAAAGATATTAACGATTTTTGTTAATATCTTTTTGTCTTATTCTTACATATAATTGTCTGCTTTAACTTCCATATAACTTTGAGGATGGTTACATACAGGACATACGTCTAAAGCGTCTTCTCCAATGTAAACGTGTCCACAGTTTCTACATATCCACATTTTGTCTCCGTCTTTGTGGAAAATTTTATCTTCTTTCATGTTGTTTAGAAGTGTTAAATATCTTTCTTCATGTTCTTTTTCTATTTTTGCTACTTCTTCGAATAGGTATGCTATTCTTTCGAATCCTTCTTCTTTTGCGATTTCTGCAAATTCTTTGTACATATGGGTCCATTCGAAGTTTTCTCCGTTTGCAGCGTCTTCTAGGTTTTCTAATGTGGATGGAACGTTTCCTCCGTGTAGTTCTTTGAACCATAATTTAGCGTGTTCTTTTTCGTTGTTAGCAGTTTCTTCAAAGATTGCTGCGATTTGTTCGAAACCGTCTTTTCTTGCTTTGCTAGCGTAGTAAGTGTATTTGTTTCTAGCTTGAGATTCTCCTGCGAAAGCTGTCATTAGGTTAGTTTCTGTTCGACTTCCTTTTAATTCCATAATAATTTCCTCCTTTAAACTTAACTTTATCACTATTAATTTTAGCATTGTAAAATGGATGTGTCAATAAGAAAAATGCTCTTGACAAATACCTGTGGGGGGTATATAATTGTTTCGTGAATGAGAGGAGTAAACTATGGCGAAGGAATGTGAAAGATGTAAGAAAATAACTCATCGTAGTGATGATACTAAAAAGGCATATACGAAGAGATTAAATAGAATAGAAGGTCAAATAAGGGGAATAAATAAAATGATTGAGGATGATAGGCATTGTGATGATATAATGATTCAGATATCTGCTGTTACAAATGCTTTAAAGAGTTTAGGTCAGGAAATTCTTCTTCATCATATGAAAACGTGTATGGTTGAGGATATTGAAAGTAAGAAGTATGAAACTATTGATGAAATAATGGAATTATGTAAGAGGATGATGTGATGAAATATAGTTATAATATAATAGGACTTGATTGTGCTAATTGTGCAAGGGAAATAGAGGAAAGTCTAAATAAGAATAAGGATTTTAAGGATGTAGTTGTAAATTTTAGTGCTTCTAGAATAAGTTTTTATACTGATAAACAAATAATGGTTGATGAGATAAATAAGTTAATTAAAAAGGTGGAACCAGATGCGTATGTTGTGGATGGTGAGAATGTAGAAAGTAAAAGAGAATATCATTTATCATTATTAATAATTGGAACGTTATTGGGGATACTTGGATGTAAATTGAATATGCCTGATGTGTTAAGATATATATTAGTTTTTGCATCGTATGTAGTTTTACTTTACAGACCATTTTTAAATGCTTGTAAGATGTTAATAAGAAGTCATACTATAAATGAAAATGCACTTATAAGTATATCTTGTATAGGAGCATTACTGGTGCAAGAAACAATGGAAGGTATTATGGTAGTTGCACTTTATACTTTGGGTAAAATTTTAGAGGAAAAGGCTATTAATAATACTAGGAATTCTATTAAGAGTTTGATGGAAATAAAGCAAGATTATGCTAATTTGAAGATAGGTAAGTCTATAAAAAGAGTTGATGTTAATGAAATAAAACAGGATGATATTTTAGTGGTAAAACAAGGTGAGAAGATTCCTGTTGATGGAGTAGTGACAAAGGGTGAAGCGGTTCTTGATATGTCTATGCTTACTGGGGAATCTGAACAAGTATCAAAGGCTTTAGATGATAAGGTGTTTTCTGGTGCTATAAATATGGGTGATGTATTTGAGATAAGGGCTTTAGATAAATATGAAAATTCAACAGTTGCACGAATTTTGGAACTTACTATGAGTGCTGGAGATAAGAAGGCTAAAACTGAGACAGTGGTTACAAAGTTTAGTAAAATATATACTCCAATAGTTTTATCTTTAGCGGTTTTGGTTTCACTTATTTTACCGATATTTGGGGTAAGTATAGAGGATAGTATTTATAGAGGTTTAACGTTTTTAGTAATATCTTGTCCTTGTGCTATAGCAATATCTGTGCCATTATCATATTTTACAGGACTAGGAATTGCTTCTAGGAATGGAATATTAATAAAAGGTAGTAATTATTTGGATAACTTAATGCATTTAAAGAGGATAATTTTTGATAAGACTGGTACTTTAACAACAGGTGCTTTTAAAATAATAGAGCTTGAGGTTTTAACAAAGGAATATACAAAAGAGGAAATAATAAAAATATTAGCACATGGAGAGTATTTATCAAATCATCCTATTGCAAAGAGTATAATGAAGCTTTATGATGGAAAGATAAATGATAGTTTGGTAAAGGATTTTAAGGAGATTCCGGGACAAGGTTTATCTTATAAATATGATGATAAATTAGTAAAAGTTGGGACAAAAAATATTTGTAAGGCTTGTGAACTTGATACAAATATTCATGTAAACATTGATGGTAAACATGTTTGTTCAATATTGCTTGATGATGGTATTAAGGAGAATACTAAACAGGCGATAAAGGATTTGAAAAAGCAAGGAATAAGTGTAGTGATGTTTACTGGGGATAAGGAGGAGACTGCAAAAGAGGTAGCTAAGAGACTTGGTATTAAGGAAATTAAGTATGAAATGCTTCCTGAGGATAAATTTAGTGAGTATGAGAAATTGTCAAAACAAGGATTAACGGCATTTACTGGTGATGGTATTAATGATGCTCCGGTTATAAAAAGAGCAGATATAGGGATATCTATGGGGGGAGTAGGTTCTAGTTCTGCGATAGAGGCATCGGATATAGTTATAATGACTGATGATTTATTAAAAATACCACAAAGTATAGAAATATCAAGATATACTAATCATATAATAAAGCAGAATTTAATATTTGCGATAAGTGTAAAAGTAATAATACTTGTCTTAAGTATGTTTGGACTTGCTTCTATGTGGTTTGCAGTATTTGCTGATACTGGTGTTACTCTTATAACGATATTAAATACTTTAAGAATAAGGAATAAGTTTAAATAGTTAGAATTTGTCTTTTCTGACTATTTTTATTTTGTTTTTGTAATTTTTTCTAATTTCTGTTATGAACAAAGATTCATTAACTTTGGGTGTTAAGAGATAAGTTGTGTTTTTTGTTCTAGTAATTGCGACATAAAAGAGTCTTCTTTCTTCTGAATGGGGGTAATTATCTTTATGACATGAAACGTATTTTAAGACTCTATCATCGCTTATTTTATTAGGAAAGCCTGTTTTTTTGTTTGTTAGATTGATTATAATGACATTTTCTTCTTCTAGGCCTTTTGATCGGTGAATGGTTAAATATTTCATTTTAATATTAGGGTTTTCTTTATAGATTAGGATATCGTTGTTAAAGTTAAATTTATCACTATTAGTAAGTAGTTTTATGTCAAAGTTGTTTCTTCCTAGTACTAGAACTGGTTTATGAGATTTGTTATATATGTGATTGATGAGTTTAATAAATGTTTTGATAATATCATTATAATAGATGATTTGTAAGGGATATTTGCATCTTTTGTTTGATTTTAGTTGTTTTTTTAATTGGTTTTTATTTTTCATGATAAAGTCACCTGCTATATTTATTAGTTCAAGACTGTTTCTGTAGGTGTTTTCTATTTTTAATATTTCACTATCTGGGAAGAGATTTTTGAATCCGAGGAATAGATCTAAGTCACATCCGGTGAATCTATATATGGATTGAAAGTCATCTCCGACGACAAGAAGTGATGCTCCTGTTTTGGTTAGGATTTCTTTTATTAGGTTAAAACGTACTTTTGATGAGTCTTGAAATTCATCTATAATAATAAATTTTAGTTTTTTAGAGTAGCCACATTCTTTTACTTTTTTTGTTGCTTTTGAAATCATGTCGGAGAAATCAATTTCGTTTTTTGAATCTAGTTCTTTTTGATATGTGTAATAAATATAATAGGTTAGTATTAGAAATTCCTTGTCTCTTTTTGATTTTGAGGAGGTAATGAAGTTTGTAAATGCTTCGGGAGGATAGTCTCCGGCTTTAAAGAGATTGATAAATTTTTGTATTAGTTTTGCAAGATCTTCTAAATCTTTTTTGCTAATGGATGAGTATTTTTTTTCGAAGTTAAATGAATTATGTTTAATACCTAGTACAGTTAGGACTCTTTTTTTGTTTTCTTGACTTATAATGGCATTTAGGTATTCTGTAATAACATATGATAAGAGGTCTGCTGAGCAGATTTTTTTATGATCGTCTTTTAGTATTTCAAGTCCAAGTTTATGGAAGGTATAGCAGGTGATATTGTAACCGTAGTTGTTGATAAGTTTATCTTTTAGACTATTAGTGGCATCGTTAGTAAAGGAGATACATAAAATATCTGAGGTACTAAATCCTTTGATTTCGATTAAATATCTTATTTTTCCAATTATAGTTAGTGATTTACCTGAACCTGCTCCTGCTGATACTAGTAGATGTTTTTTTGGGGATGTTACAACTTTTCTTTGGTTATCATCTAAAGGATAACCGTTGATATTGTCTAGTAATTTATCTATTTTTTCTTCCATAAGTAAAGTATATATATAAAGATATGGTAATGCAAATGGTGAAAAATTGTTATTACTTTTATAAGTTTATTTGAAAATAAAAAGTTTATAATAGTAAAATATAATATTTTTGGTGATTAATCTTATCAATAATTAATTTTTATGTATTTTAACTTTTTTTTAGGAAGAATAAACTTTTGTGATATAATTATATAGGGAGGCAAGAATATGAAAAGAATTTTAACTGGGCTTCAACCAACGGGTGTTATTACACTTGGTAATTATATTGGTGCTATAAAACAGATGGTAGAACTGCAAGAGGAGTATGAGAGCTATATTTTTATAGCAGATCTTCATTCTATAACAGTTCCACAGGAAAGAGAAACTTTGAGAAAGAATATAAAGAGTTTACTTGCTTTATATTTGGCATGTGGTATAGATAAGGATAAAAATATAATATTTATTCAATCAGAGAATGAATACCATACTAACATATCTTGGCTTCTAGAATGTAATACGTATTTTGGAGAGTTATCACGTATGACTCAGTTTAAGGATAAGAGTAGTAAGAATAAGAATTTTTCTGCGGGATTATTTACGTATCCTGTACTTATGGCGAGTGATATTTTAGCATATGATATAGATTATGTTCCGGTTGGAATTGATCAAAAACAGCATGTTGAATTAACAAGAGATATAGCTATACGTTTTAATAAAAAGTATGGGGAAACTTTTAAAATACCAGAACCATTAATAAAGTCTTCTGGGACAAAGATAATGGATTTAGTTAATCCTACTAAAAAGATGAGTAAGTCAAGTGATAATCCAAAAGGTGTGATAAGATTGCTTGATGATATAGATTCAGTAAGAAAGAAAATAATGAGTGCTACTACAGATAGTGAGACAAGTATAAGATATGATGTTGTAAATAAGCCTGGTATATCTAATTTAATTAATATATATAGTGTTTTAACTGGTAAGAGTATTGATAAAATAGAAAAAGAGTTTGAAAATCAAAACTATGGTGCTTTTAAAAAAGAAGTTGCAAATGTTGTGTGTGATGAGGTAAAGAAAATTCAAGATAGATATAATGAAATAATAAATGGTGAAGAATTAGAAATGATTTTGGATGCTGGAATTGAGAAAACTAGAAAACAAGCAATGAAAAAGTATGAATTAATGAAAGAAAGGATTGGTTTAGGAAGATGAGTTTTGAAGATGTTTTAGAGGCAAGACGAAGTATAAGAAAGTATCAAGATAAAGAAATTGATATAAAGGATGTTGAAAAAATAATAAAAGCGGGAATACTTGCTCCGTCTGCTCATAATAGACAACCATGGAAGGTTGCGATTTTAGAAACTTCTGAAAAAGATGAGATAGCATATACTTTGGAAGATAAAGCTGGTTTTGATGAGAGTAAGAAGAACACTGCTAGGATAATGAAGGAAGCTCCAATTTTAATAGCAATATATTATGATGATAAAGATGGAAATAGGGATGATGATATGTTGTCTCTTGGTGCTTTTATTGAGAATATGCATTTAAAGGCAACAGAATTAGGATATGGTTCCCTTTGGATAGCTAATACAAGTTCTATAAAAGAGGATATAAATTATATAACTTCTGTTGGGTATGAATGTATTTCATGTTTAGCAGTTGGGTATAAGGATCAAAATCCAAAGCCAAGACCTAGAAAGACATTAGAGGAAATAATAATATCATAAAGCATTAAGTGCTTTTTTTCTTTGTGTTTTTTTAGTAATAAGAAATTATAAAACTTATATTAGCATAAAATTTATTGGTGATGAAAGATGAATTATAAAATAGCAATAGATGCTAGCAAAGGGGGACAAGATGTTGGACAGCAAGGTAATGGTATTACAGAAAAGGATTTTAATCTTCAAATGTCTAATTATTTGAAAGAAAGATTGGATGATTTAAAGATAGAAAATATTGTAACAAGAAATACAGATAGGACAATATCTGATGATGAAAGGGTAAATATTATAACGAGTTCCTTTGGTAATGATAAGAAGGTAATAGTTATATCTAATGCTTTAAGTAATGATGGTGAGGGGTTAGAGGTAATATATGCTCTTAGAAATAATGATAAGTTAGCAGGAAAAATAGCTGATGAGGTGACAGAAGCTGGAGGAATAGTAAGTAAGTATTATCAGTTAAGAGATCCGAAAAATACTCAAGATGATTATTATGAGATAATAAAAGATACTCCGAATTATGAAACTATAATAATTTCATATGGAAACCCTAGTAATCAAAAGGATGCAGAAAGATTAAGAAATGATTATCAGGATTATGCTGAGGCGATTTTAAAGGCAATAGCTTCATATATTGGGGTAAAGTATGTGCCTAAAGAGGGAACTAATTATTATGTAGTTAAAAAAAGGGATAGTCTTTGGAAGATTGCAAATGAATATGATACTACGGTAAATGAGTTAAAGGAACTTAATAATTTAAAGTCTAATATTCTTAATATAGGACAAATTTTGATAATACCAAAAACTAAGGAAACTACAACTTATGTAGTGAAAAAAGGAGATAGTCTTTGGAAGATTGCAAATGAGTATAATACTACGTTAAATGAGTTAAAGGAACTTAATAATTTGAAAACTAATGTTCTTCAGATAGGACAGGTTTTAGAAATACCAACTGCTAAGAAGACTATAACATATACAGTTAAAAAGGGAGATAGTCTTTGGAAGATTGCCAATACTTATAAAACAAGTGTTGATGCAATAAAAAAATTAAATAATTTAGCTACAGATCTTCTTCAGATAGGACAGGTTTTGAAGATACCACAAAGTTAGTTAAATAGTTAAATGCAATTTGTATTAAATAATGGATATTTAAAGGTATAATGCAATTTATATCTTTAT
>CAKOSE010000010.1 GCA_934102055.1 uncultured Bacilli bacterium
GGCTGCTGGCACGTAGTTAGCCGGGGCTTATTCAAAAGGTACCGTCACTCTAGTATCATTTCCTATACTAGTCGTTCTTCCCTAATAAAAGAGTTTTACAATCCAAAGGACCGTCATCACTCACGCGGCATTGCTCGATCAGAGTTTCCTCCATTGTCGAATATTCCTAACTGCTGTCTCCCATAGGAGTTTGGGCCGTGTCTCAGTCCCAATGTGGCCGATCACCCTCTCAGGTCGGCTACGCATCGTCGCCTTGGTAAGCCGTTACCTTACCAACTAGCTAATACGCCGCAGGCTCATCTTTAAGTGAAGCTTTAAAGGCTCCTTTTAACATTAAATAACGTATCATTTAATGTGTCATCCGGTATTAGCAATCGTTTCCAATTGTTATCCCAGTCTTAAAGGCAGATTCCCACGTGTTACTCACCCTTTCGCCACTAGGTGGAGAATCCAAATCAAATTAAATCCGGCTTTGTGCAAGCACTCCACTTTCAATAACTATCAATGGGCCACCTCGTTCGACTTGCATGTCTTAGGCATGCCGCCAGCGTTCATCCTGAGCCAGGATCAAACTCTCCAATAAAAAATTTATTTTTAGTTTGAATTCATTTTAATAATTTCCTAGCTATCTCAAATTGACGTTTTGCTCAGTTTTCAAAGATCAAATCTTTTTTTGATTTTCGCTGTCTTTTTTTCTTGACTGCTTATTCATTGTATCAAAAGTTATTTTTGATGTCAAGCGTTTTTGCAAACTTTTTTTAATTTTTTTTATTTGCGTTTTTCGCTTGGTTTTCTTTGTTGAAAACGTATTCTATATTAATATGAATTTCGATGATTGTCAATACATTTTTTGAATTTTTTTGTTTTTTTTGTATTTTTTTTGAATAGTGCTGTTTTAGGGGCATTTTCTATATATTTTATGCCTTTTTTTGGAAAAAGTTCTTATGTTTTAATACTTTTTGTTGTTGCTGTTTTGTAAAGTTTGTAATAAGTTTCAATTGTTTCTTTGTTGAATGGATATTCTTTTTCTCTTACTTTATTAATCAATATTGTTAATTCTTGTTTTAAAATTTTATCGATATCATCTGAATAATTCATTATTTTTTTATGATAATTGTATTCTCCTCTATCTAAAACTTTAAAAGAACCATCTGGAAAAACTCTTAAATCTAAATCATAATCTATATATTTTATTGTGTTTTCTTCTATTATAAATGGTGATGCTATATTACAGTAGTAATAGATTCCGGTTTTTTTTAGCTGTCCTATTATATTAAACCAGTGTTTTTTAGAAAAAAACATTATTGCAGGTTCTTTAGTATGCCATGTTCTTCCATCTGATTCTATTACTAGTGTTTTATAGTTACCAAATATCATATATTCTTCATCTTCGTTTAAGTATGTTGCTTCGTCCCAACTGCGATGAATTTTGCTGTCATGTTTATAACTATGAATATTTAAGTGATCTCCTAGTTTATATTTTTGCATTTTAATCACTCCCACTTGTATTCATTATATAGTGTTTTGATGAAAATTACAAACTTTATGGGAAGGTTATGTGTTTTTTTGTTTGTTCTTTTTAATATAAAAAAGAAAACAACCTTTATTTTAAGGCTGTTTCTATTGCTTTGTTTAATTGTGTATCATATTTTTTATTATAATCTTTGTAGTAGTTTTCATTTTGTGTTATTTCTATTGTTGGTGTAATTCCTTTTCCATCTATATTTTTACCTTTTGATGTTTTCCAGGTTTCTATTGTGTATTTTATTAATCCTCCGCTTGGTAATGTTTTTGTTTTTTGGACTGTTCCTTTTCCATATGATGTTTTTCCTATTAAAGTTGCATTTATTTGTTCATTGAGCGCTGCTGCTAAGACTTCTGATGCAGATGCACTATTTTCGTTGATTAGAACTGTTATTTTGTATGTTTTTTCTGGATTTTTTGTTGAGTATTTTATTTCTTTATTGTTTTTTGTTTCTATTTGAATTATTGGTTGTTTTTTGTTTAGGAAGCTGCTTGCTATATTTATTACGGTATTTAGCTCTCCGCCTTGATTGTTTCTTAGGTCTATGATTAGATTGTTTATGTTTTCTTTATCTAATTCTTTTAAGGCTTTTTCGAATTGTTCATCTGTGTTGCTTGCAAATACTTTTATTGTTATATATCCTATTTTTTGTCCTTTTTTTGTAATTATTTCTTTGTTTATTGATGGTATTTCTATTTTATCTGTTGTTATGGTTATTTCTTTTTCTTCATTATTTCTTTTTACTGTTAGTTTAAATTTTTGATCTTTCTTTCCTTTAATTTTGTTTGATATTTCTTCGGCTGAGAGATTTGTTACATCTTGTCCGTTTATTTTTAGATATTTATCTCCTTTTTTTAGTCCTGCTTTTGCTGCTGGAGAATTTTTATATATTTCGCTTACTGTTACTAGTTTTCCTTTTTCTCCAGATATTCCTGCTCCTATTCCATAAAAATATCCATTTAGTTCTTCTTTGAACTCTTCTGAGGCTTTTTCATTATAATATGATGAGTGTTGGTCCCCTAATGTTGAAACCATTCCTTGGATCGCTGCTTCTTTTAAGTCTTCTTCACTTATTTTATTTATATATTCTTCTTTTAATGTGTTATAAACGTTTTCAATTTCTGTTATGTTTACTGTGTTCTTGTTTTTTATCGAAAGAAGGGTTTTTCCGCTTCCAAAAAGCATTTCTCCGATTAAAATTCCAAAGACTAGTCCCATTATAAGTATTAGTATCATTTCTATTGTATTAAATTTGTTTGTTTTTAGGTTTATTTTTTTTAGATAGTTTTTTATTGTTTTGATAGGTTTTTTGTTTTTTATTTTATTTATTTTTTTCATATATTCACCTTCTACTATAATAATATAACATATTTTTGAGAGTTTTTTAACTTTTTTGTTTAGAAAAGAAAAATCTATGCTTTTTTGCATAGATATATTTTATTTTTGATTTAGTGTTGAAACTACGTTTATGGATTTTGCTACTTCTAATAATTCTTTTTTGTCCATTTGATCAGATACTATATAGTATTCCACTCCATTACTTGTCCAAGTATAAGATGTATCTGTTAATGAACCTACTGTATCTATTAACATGAATGGTTCTCCGTAGGTTGGGATTATTTCTAAGTCTTTTGATGGTTTTACTGTTTCTTGTACTAGGATGAATGGATTTTCTCCAGAGAATGTCATTATCATTCTTTCTCCAGATGTTGTTTCTATTACTTCTTTATCTGATAGTGTTGTGTTTGCTGGAAGATATAATGGAAAGATGTTTTCATCTACTTTTGATGTTTCATTTGTTGTTTCTTCTTCATTTGTTCTTTCATTTGTTGTTTGGTTTTGTTGGTCTGTTTGTGTATCTGTATTTTCTCTATCTTGAGTGCTTTTTTCTTCTTGTTGGGTTTCTCTATTTTGATCTGTTGAATATTGTTGTTGATTTTTTTCTTCTTTTTCTGTTTCTCTATTTTGGTTTGGTTCTGTATTATTATTTGATTGGTTTTGTTTTTCGGTTGTTGTTTCGTCTTTGTTTTCAAAATTTTTGGTTATTTCTTCTAGACTGAATTCGCTTTCGTTAAATGTTGCTTTTTTGTCTATTGTTTTTACACTAAATTCTATATAACTTACATTATCATTATCTTGGACTTCAACTTTCTTTAGATCGTAGTTTTTGTCTAGTGTTATGTTTTGTTTTGTATATTTTGGATTGTTTGGATAATTTGTTTTTGTTGTAAAGATATAGTCGTTGTCTTTTTGGGTATATTTATAGTTTTCGTCATTTTCTAAATCTTTTGCTACAGAATTTATTAGATAGCTTTGGGAGTTGTTATCTGGCCAATCGCTTTGGAATTTGAAGCTTTTGTTTAGTGATGGTGTTATTACATATACTCCATCATTGTTTTTTAGGATTATTTGTTCGTAATTATTGGATTTGTTTGTTAATGATACTTTATAGTTATTGTCTTTTTGATAGTTTACTTCGACATTGTATTCGTAATTGTCATCATTATTGGTTAGTTTTAGATTTCCTTCCATATGATATGATTTTAGTTCTTTAGATGATTTTATGAAGTTATCTCTTATTTCTTTGTCTCCAAGGGTTCCACATCCTGTTAAACATAGTGTTGCTATTATTGCAACTAGTAAAAATATTTTTTTCATTATTCACCTCTTCTTGCTTTCAATTAATTATATTTTTTTTATATTTTTATATTCTTTTTTTTGTGAATATTTTGTTTAAAACTAGATATACTATGTAACAAAGGAGGAAAGTTATGGAAACACTTCAAAAGGTTGCACTTGTTTTTACTATAATTGGTGCTTTAGTTTGGGGATTAATTGGACTATTTGATTTTAATCTTGTTGATTTCATTTTTGGTGATGATAGTATTCTTTCTAGAATAGTTTATACTATTGTTGGTATATGCGGTCTAATTAATATTGGATTATTAGTACAAAAGATTGAATTGAAATAAAAAAAACATCTTGTTGATGTTAATTTTGTGGGCTTTGCCTACATTTTTTTTATTTTATTTGTTGTTATTGCTTTTCCATAATAGATTTTATTTCCTATTTTTTTATATGGTTTTATTTTATATGTATAGGTTTTTCCTTTTTTGACGTTTTTATCTATATATTTTATTTTTGTTGTTGTTGCTATTTTGGTATATTTTTTGTTTGTTTTTCTATATATTTTGTATCCTGATATATTTTTTATTTTTTTGTATGAGATTGTTATTGTTTTTTTTGTTTGCTTTGTGCTTATTATTTTTTCATTGTCTAGACCACATGGTACTCTTAGGGGAGACCCTGTTGCATAGCCTTTAGATGTTGCGGTATGCCAATGATTGTTTTTTCCGTGATAACCATATCTTGTATTATTGCAATATATTATACTTGCTTTTTTTAATTTTCCTGGGGTTGCTGTTACTATTTGTGGGGTTATTGTTATTAGACTTATTAATAGAATTATTATTATTTTTGTTTTTTTCATTTTTTCACTCCTTTTTTGTTATTATACAATATTTATATTTGGATTTGTATGTTTTTTTAAAATTTGCGTTTCACAAAAAAATAGACTAATTTTTAGCCTATTTTATTATTATAGTAATTGTCTTTGTTTTTGGAGTATAAGATAGTTTTGAGTCTTCTCCTGTTACTTCGACTTTTACTTTATGTGTTCCTTTTCCAAGCCCTTGTAAATTAACGTATGCTGATATATTTTCTATGCTTGCTTCTTTTATGTTATTTGCTGAACCTTTTACTATTACTGATGCAACTGAATCATCTTTTGATGCTGCTTGTGCTGTTAAACCGTTTTCTAGGTTTTTGGTTGCTATGTTTACGTTTTTAATTGTTTTTTCTTTGACGTCATCTAATGTTACTTTTGCTATTACTGTTTTTGTTGATATGTCTCTTACTCCACTTGGAAGTGATAAGTTTACTGTGTATTCTGTTTCTTTTGTTATACCGCTTACGTTTATATTTACTGGGATATATGATATTTTTTCTAGTGTTGCTTCATCACTATAGATGGTTGCTTTTGTTTTGTTTAGTTTTATTTCGTCTATTGCTTTTCCAAATACGACTTCTCCGGTTGGAATTACTTTTAATGGAACTTCTTTACTTGGTGATGCTATTTCTACTAGTGCATCTATTGTGCCTGGAACTATTTCTACGTCTAGTTTTTTACCTTTTTCGTCGTATGCTACTAGTGGAATTTCTTTTAGTGTTGTTGTTCCTACGGATGGGTTATTTATTTTTCTTACGTCTACTAGTGCTTTTACTGTTGCTATTTGATCTAATTTATATTGTGGTCCTTTTACATAGACTTCATCTCTACTAAACTTTATGTCTTGAATTGTGTACTTTGAGTCTAATTTGTCTTCGTATAGGATTTCTTTTGATATTTTCTTTGATTCTGATATTTTTTCATATACTATAACTGTTGCTGTTGAAGGATCTAGTTTGTAGTCTACTGAGTTTACTGATCCTGTATGTTTTAGTTTTACTTTGTGTGTTCCTGGTTTTAGGTCTCTTAGATCTATTTCTACATCTTCATCTGCATATTGTTTTGCTAGGTATAGATCTGCTCTTCGTCCTATTATTGTTATATCTACTGTTTTTGGCAATCCTTCAATTACATATGCTTCTTCGTTGTATAATGCTGTTACTTTTTGATTATATAGTATGTCTGCAGCATCGTTTCTTAATCTATTGGCTGCGTTGTCATAGTTTAGGAATATTACTATTGCTATTACTAATGAAAGTACTATTAGTACAGATTTTATGTTTAGTATTCTATCGAATACTGTATTTGTATTTTTGAATAGTCCTGATAACCAAAGTATAAATTTTGCAACTGGGGTTATTATTATTTTATCTATTATGCTATATATTTTGCTAAATATTGAGTAAAGACCATGTCCTATTTTTGCAAGTGGATTTGGTTTTTTTTGTTTTTTCTTTTTTTGAGGTTTTTTTGTTGCCATTATAAATCTTCCTCCTCACTATATTCGTCTTCTAATTCATTTTGTTTTGGTCTTAGTTCGTCTATTAGTAAGATTCTTGCATCGTCTATTGTTAGGTTATAGAATAGTTCTCCTTTTATTGCTATTGATACTCTTCCTGTTTCTTCGGATACTATTATTGCTAGAGCATCTGTTTCTTCTGTTATACCTAGTGCTGCTCTATGTCTTGTTCCTAATCTTTTGTTTATTTTTAGACTATTGCTTGTTGGAAAGACTGCTCCGGCACAACTTATTTTATCTCCTTGAATTATTACTCCTCCATCATGAAGTGGATTATTTGGGAAGAAGATTGATACTAGTAATTCACTTGATATTTCTGCATATAGATTTGTTGCTTTGTTAATGTATTCTATTAGACTTACATCTCTTTCTATTACTATTAGTGCTCCTATTTTTGATTTTCTCATTGTATCTACTGCTGAAATAACTTCATAGACTAGTTTTTCTCTTTCATCTACTGTTAGAACTTTGTGTCTTCCTAGTAATTGGGTTTTTCCTATTTGTTCTAGGATATTTCTAATTTCTGGTTGGAATATTATGATCAGTGCTAGTGGTCCCCATTCTATTACATATTCTAGTAATAAGTTTACTGTTGCTAGTCCTAGGAGATCTGCTAGTATTTTTATTATTGCTATGAATAGTATTCCTTTAAATAGTAGTGATAGTTTTACGTTGTTTTTTAAGTTTTTTAATATAGTATAGATTAGTACCCATACTATTAAGATGTCTAGTATTATTTTTACCATATCCCATATGGTTGATAAGATCATTTCTATATTCATGATTACCTCCGTTTTTAATTTTATTTTTATGTATATGTTTCTACTCTAATAAGTATACTATAAAATAAAAAAAATTGTAAGGTGTATTATACAATTTTCATTTTTTTATTTGTAGATTGGAAATTTTTTTGTTAGTTCTAGGACTTTTTCTTTGTTTTCTTTTAGTTTGTCTTTGTTGTCATGATGTTGTAAAGTGTCTATTATTATGTCTGCGACTTGTATAAATTCTTGTTCTTTGAAACCTCTTGTTGTCATGGCAGGGGTTCCTATTCTTATTCCACTTGTTGTTGTGAATGATTCTGTTTCGTTTGGTATTGAGTTTTTGTTACATGTTATGTTTATTTGATCTAGTATTTTTTCTGCTTCTTTTCCTGTTACTTTGAATGATGTTTTTACATCTACTAGCATTAAGTGGTTTTCTGTTTTATTTGATATTATTTTTACGTTTTTTTCTTTAAATCTATCTGCCATGGCTTTGCTATTTTTTATTATTTGTTTTTGATATTCTTTAAATTCTGGTTGAAGTGCTTCATAGAAACATTGTGCTTTTGCTGCAATTACGTGCATAAGTGGGCCGCCTTGAATACCTGGGAATATTGTTCTATTTATTTTTTTTGCTATTTCTTCATTATTTGTTAGGATTATTCCTCCACGGGGTCCTCTTAAGGTTTTGTGTGTTGTTGATGTTACAACGTCTGCATAATCGCATGGGTTTTGATGAAGATTTGCTGCGACTAATCCTGCGATATGAGCCATATCGACCATTAGATATGCTCCTACTTTGTCTGCTATTTCTTTAAATCTTTTGAAATCTATTTTTAGTGCATATGCTGATGCTCCTGCTATGATCATTTTTGGTTTTTCTTTTAGGGCTAATTTTTCTATTTCGTCATAGTTTAGGCTTTCTGTTTCTTTATCAAGTGTATATGATACTATTTTGTAATCTCTTCCACTAAAGTTTATTGGGTGTCCGTGTGTTAGGTGTCCTCCATTTGATAGGTCCATTCCCATTACTTTATCTCCGTGGTTTAGGAGTGCTCTATATACGGCTAGATTGGCACTACTTCCTGAGTGTGGTTGTACGTTTGCATATTTACAACCGAATAGTTCTTGTAAGTATTTTATTGCTTGTTTTTCAAATATATCGATGTACTCGCATCCTCCATAATATCTTTTTTCTGGGTATCCTTCGGCATATTTGTTTGTTAGAATACTTCCTTGTAAGGTTAATATATCTTTTGAGACATAGTTTTCTGATGCGATTAGTTCTATGTTTTCTTCTTGTCTTTTACTTTCTTTTTCTAAAGCTTCTTTTAAAATTTTATCCATTTTCATCACCTATTTAATTATACTATGTTTTTACCTTTTTTGCTACTTGTAAATGTTTTTTATTCATTTATTCTTAGTAGTAAGGTATCTAGTTCTTCATAGAGTGATTCTTTTTTCTTTGGAGTTGCTTTTTCTTTTTTGATTAATTCATGTTTTAGTAAGTAGTTGTGTAATAATCTGTTTAATTCGTCTATGTTGTCGAATATGCTTAGTATATTGTCATGAATTATTTCATTTGATGATTCTAGTAGTTTTGTTGTTAGGGTTTTTAACAAGTTTTGTTCATAAAGATAAAGTGTTAGTAGGTTTTCTTTTTCTTTCATTAGATTATCCTTTCTTTATCATCTAGTAGTTTCATTATTGTTAATAAGTTCTGTTCATGAGTGTCTCTTATTTGTTTTAGTATTGTTTTTATGTCTTTATCATATGTTTTTCTTTCGTATTCTTTTGTTTGTTTTAGGATTAGATAGTTTTCGTTAAATATTTCTTTTAGGTTTATTAGATCATTTGGGGATAAAGTTAATTTTTTCATATTGTTCCTCCAGTAGTATAGTGAAACTTTTTGTTTTGTTTTATTCATTTTTTTGTGATTAGTTTTGGTGATTCATATCCTATTTTTAGTAATTCTTCTATTATATCTTCATAATAGTAGTTTTTATTTGGAATGATTTGTGATAGTTGATGTGCTGATATTTCTTTTTTTATGTTTTTTGGAAGGCTTAGGGTATCTAGATCTATGTAATCGTGCATTTGACCTTTGAATGTTCCTTTTTGTAAATAGTAGAGTAATAATCTTATTATGCTTAGTTTATCTTCGTTTTGGCTTAGTAATTGTTTTACTTTAAACGATATGTTTTCTTCTTCGTATATGTTTTCATTTGAGATATAATCTTCGACTAGGACTGCATCTAGATCTATTATTTGTATGTCATTGTTTTTTATCATTATGTTTTCTGAATGGATATCTGTATGGTAGATGTTTTGTTTATGCATTTGTTTTATTCTTTTTGTTAGTTCTTTTATAAAAATTAGTAATTCTTTTGTTGTTAGGTTTTCTAGTTCTTTACTGTGTCCTAGAGTTTTATAATCTTTTAAGTATGGCAATTCTATTTTTGTTTGTTGATATTTATAAATTCTTTTTTCTTCTTTTGAGAGTTGTTCTACTTTAGTTGGGGTGTTTAGAAATTCGATATTTTTTGTTTTTAGTATTTCCCAGCCTTGTTTTGAGACTGGTGAGTATTTTATTAGTGTTTTACTATCTTTTATTTTGATTCTTTTACATGCTTCTTGGTGTACTACTAAGTTTTTCATGATTAGTCCCCCTTTTGTGGTTTTATATTATAACAGTTTTTTTGTTTTTTTCAAGTAAAAAGAGTTAATCTTGTTTTATGATTAACTCATCTTTTGGAATATCTACTGTTATGTCTTTGTTTGCTTTTATTTTGTTTTCTATTAGGAGTTTTGCTAGTTTTGTTTCTAGTTTTCTGTTTAATAGTCTTTTTAGTGGTCTTGCTCCGAAGTATTCGTTGTATCCGTTTTCTATGAAGTAATCTTTTGCTTTTTGGGTTAGATTTATTTTTATGTTTAGCTCTATTAGTCTTTGATCTATTTCGTTTATTATTTTGTCTAATACTTCGTATAGAACGTCTTTTGTTAGTTTTTTGAATATTACTATTTCGTCTATTCTGTTTATGAATTCTGGTTTAAAGTATTTGTTTAGTTCTTCTAGAACTTTTTCGTCATGGCCTTCTAGGATGTGTTCGCTTCCTACGTTTGAAGTCATGATGATTATTGTGTTTTTGAAATCTACTGTTCGACCATTTGAATCTGTTAATCTACCATCATCTAGTATTTGTAGTAATAGGTTTAATACGTCTGGATGGGCTTTTTCTATTTCATCGAATAGGACTATACTATATGGATTTCTACGTACTGCTTCGGTTAGTTGTCCTCCTTCTTCGTATCCTATGTATCCTGGTGCTGCTCCGATTAGTCTTGATACTGAGTATTTTTCCATGTATTCAGACATATCTATTCTTATTAAGTGATGTTCGTCATCGAATAGTTCGTATGCTAGACTTTTTGCTACTTCGGTTTTACCTACTCCGGTTGGTCCTAGGAATATGAATGATCCTATTGGTTTTTCTGGATCTTTTATTCCGCTTCTTGATCTTATTATGGCATCACTTATTAGTTCTAGTGCTTCTTTTTGACCTTTGACTCTTTTGTTTAGGTTGTTTTCTAGGTGTAATATTTTATCTTTTTCACTACTCATTAGTTTTGTGATTGGGATATTGGTCCATTTGCTTATTACGTCTGCTATATTATCGCTTGTTACTGTATCACTTAGAAGATTATTTGTGTTTTTGTTTTTTAGTTCTTCAAGTTCTTTTTCTAGTCTCGGAATTGTTCCATGTCTTAGACGTGCGGCGGTTTCTAAATCGTATATATTTTCTGCTTGTTCTAGACTAAATCTTGCTTTGTCTAGTTCTTCTTTTTTATCTTTTATTTGTTTGTTTAGTTCTTTTTCTTTGTTCCAACTATCTGTTAAAATTTTTTCTTCTTCTTTTAAATCTTTTAATTCGTTTGTTATTTGTTCTTTTCTTTTTTTAGATAGTTCGTCTTTTTCTTTTTTGATGGCTTCTTTTTCTATTTCTAGTTTCATTATTTTTCTTGTTAGTTTGTCTAAGTTTGTTGGGACACTATCCATTTGTACTCTTATTGTCGCACAGGCTTCATCTACTAAATCTATTGCTTTGTCTGGTAAGTATCTGTCTGTTATGTATCTATTTGATAAGGTGCTTGCAGATACTAGTGCTTTATCTTGAATTGTTACTCCGTGGTGTATTTCGAATCTTTCTTTTAATCCTCTTAGGATTGCTATTGTGTCTTCGACAGTTGGTTCACTTACGATTATTTTTTGGAATCTTCTTTCTAGTGCTCCATCTTTTTCTATGTATTTTCTATATTCATTTAGAGTAGTTGCACCGATTACATGGATTTCTCCTCTGGCTAACATTGGTTTTAAGATGTTACCTGTGTCCATTGCTCCTTCTTGTGCACCAGTTCCTACGATTGTGTGGATTTCGTCAATGAACATTATTATATTCCCTTCGGATTTTTTAATTTCTTCTAGGACTTTTTTTAGTCTTTCTTCGAATTCTCCACGATATTTGGCTCCTGCTATTAAGGCTGCCATGTCAAGTTCCCAAATTGTTTTGTCTTTCAATGATTCTGGGACATCGCCTTTTACTATTCTTTGGGCTAGTCCTTCGACTATTGCGGTTTTACCTACTCCTGGTTCTCCGATTAGGACGGGATTGTTTTTTGTTTTTCTTGATAATATTCTTGTGATGCTTCTTATTTCTTCATCACGTCCTATTACGGGATCTACTTTTCTTGCATTTATATCATTTGTGATATTTCTACCATATTTTTCTAAAACGTTTTCTTCTTCATTATTTTGATTAAACATATTTATCACCCCTCATTATAAGTATATTATATTTTTTAGCACTTGTCAAGTTTGAGTGCTAATTTTATTTAAAAAAAATACCTATATACTAATATATAGTATTTTTGTATTCTTTTAAGATGTTTTTGCAGTTTTCGTTTTCCATTTTCATTACTTTTAGTGTATTATTTGGGTGTTTTATGTATTCATATATGAAATCATCTCTAAAGCCAATGCTTGCTACTTCTTTTCTGTCTGTTCCAAAGTATATTTCTTTGATGTTTGACCAGATTATTGCGGATAAACACATTGGACATGGTTCACTTGTTGTATAGATTATGCATCCTGTTAAGTCGTGTGTTTTTAGTCTTTTTGCTGCATCTCTTATGGCATTTATTTCAGCGTGTGCTGTTGGATCGTGATCTTTTAGGACTTTATTGTGCCCTCTTCCTACTATTTTGTTATCTTTTAGGATTATTGCTCCGAATGGTCCTCCTTCTTCGTTTTTCATTCCTTGTTTTGCTTCTTGAGTAGCTTCTTCTAAATAGTTCATGTTATCTCTCCTTAATTAATAAATTACTTTACCATCTAAGTTGCATATATAACAATTTGGCATTAATTTTTTTATTTGTTCTAATATTTTTTTATCATTTTCGTAAATTCTCCCTACTAGGAGCCCTTCGATTAAGCATTTTGGAATTCCTAGTATTATTGCACTTTCTCTATCTGTAAAGAAATCATCTTTATTTTTTCTTTTTGCTATAAAATTTTCATAATAATTTTTATCTACGAAATCTTGGCATTCTTCGTCTGTCATTTTTTCATTCAATATATCTTTTTCTTTTAGTTTTTTAATATATTCGTTATCTGCATTTATAATAATTCCTACTTGAACTTTATCTTGAACTAAACTGGGCATAAATCTTGCTTCTTTTGTTTGTTCCATGTACCATCTTTGATAATGCTTTTCTGTTATTATTTTCATTATATCCTTCATTTTACTATAGGGTATTACTTGGGTTTCTGTTTTAGCATCTCCCATATTGTTGTATCTGATTGTTCCTCCACTATAAAAATCTATATAATCTTTTAAATAGTAATCTTGTTTTAAATTCCATACTCCTACACAACCTGGATATTTTGATAGTCTTCCATCTATAAAATAACTGGCTAAAAGATCATTTTTTATTATTTCTTTTAATCCTTCATAATTAAGATATGTTCCATGCAGTAAAGTTCCTTTTTTTAGATATACTTGTTCTCCTATTTTATATTTATTGTTTTTTGGTACGTAGTTTTCTTTAGCTTGATAAAAGTTTTTTAATTGTTCTTGAATTAGTACTTTTGAAATATTGGTAAATCTTTTTTCTATTATTTCATTTATTTGTTCTTTCATTGCTTTCTCCTTTTAGTTTGTTTATTATAGTATATCATAGTTTTTTTGTTTTAATTTCATATTTGTTTTTTAACGCCTTTTGTGTCCTATGTTATTTGGTTCTTCTTCATATTTATGGAGTTCTTTGTCATATTCTTTGATTTTTTGATAATTGTTTGGTGTTTCATGGTGGATTTCTTTTTGGCTGTTTATAATTTTTTCGTTTTTTTTCGAGTTACTTGATATTAATGTGCTTGTGGTTGTTGGTTCTTTTTGTTGTTTTGACAATTTTTCTTTATATTCTTTTATTAATCTATGTGTTTCATTATAATCTATTTGTTGATATGCTAAAGTTTTTTTAAATGGTGCTAGTAGTCCATTAAATTTTGGAGTTTTATCATAGTATTTATGTTTAAACTCATAATTCATTGAATGTAGAACTTGTTTAAAGAATTCTTTTGCTTCTTGGCCTTGTTCTTGCTCTAAATATTCCCAAGCTTTAATAATATCAAATAAGTATAGATTCATAAATTTTTCTCCTAGAATGTTTTGTAGTTCATCAACTATTTTTACTTCTTTTGGATATCCGCATCCTGTTGTTTTTAAATTATATTTTTTAGCAAGCTCTCTTGTTCTATGTTCTGTTAATCCTTCAAGTATAGGATTACTACCTCCTGAACCACAAAAATGTAAACTTTCATGAAGTAAATTTTCTTCATAAAATTCCTTTGCATCTATACCTTTTATAAATATATGTTTCATATAAGTAACAAATGTGTTGTCATTTATTATTAAGTTATCTTTGTTATATGGTAAATGTTTTTTTAGTAGTCCATTTCCTGGGATTTTTTTTATTTTGTTTAATAGGTTATATACTTGTTCTGGAAAATTGATTTTGTAATCGGGAGTTGAAACAAAACAAGAAATGGTGCCTGTTTCCCAAATTATAATTTCGTTTTTAAAATCTTTTATTTGTTTTAGTCTGATAATATCTTCTATGTTAATAACATCTCCATATTCTTTAAGTATAATTTTAACGTAGTTTTCTAATTGAAGTGCTAAAGTTTCTTGTATGTTTTCTTTTGTTTTTTGATCCATTATACTCACAACCCTACTTTTGATTATTTCTAGTTAATCTATTTTTATGTTTATTATAGTATAACATATTTTTATAAATTCTTATTTGATATCTTTTGTTTTTTTAATTATAATGTTGTTGGTGATAAGTATGAGCACTATGATTAATGGTTTAGATTTAGAAATGATTAAGAAAGCTGGAAATGCTATTAGAGAAGGAAAGCTTGTTATTTTTCCTACTGAGACTGTATATGGAATTGGGGCGAATGGTCTTGATGAGGAAGCTGTTAAAAATATTTTTCGCGTAAAAGGTAGAGCCAGTGATAATCCTTTAATACTACATGTTGGTAATTTTGAAATGATTGATATGGTTTGTAAGAATATTAACAGTACTGAAAAGAGACTTATTGATACTTTTTTTCCTGGTCCTCTTACTGTTGTTCTTGAAAAGTCTGATTTAGTACCTGATGCTGTATCGGGTGGGCTTTCTACTGTTGGGGTTAGGATGCCTAATAATGAGATTGCTAGAAATTTAATTAATTTTTCTGGAGTTCCGGTTGCTGCGCCTTCTGCTAATATATCTGGTAAACCTTCTGGCACATGTGTTTTGGATATTGATGATTCTTTAAAAGAGAGTGTTTCTTTTGTAATTGATGGCGGCAGTACTTTAGTTGGGCTTGAATCTACTGTTGTTAGAGTAGTTTCAGGAGTTGTTAATATTTTAAGACCTGGTAAGATTGCTTTGGAAGATTTTATTGATGCTGGATTTGATGCTATGTATGATAAAAATGTTTTCAATGATGTTAAACTTAATGATAAAGTTATGTCTCCAGGAATGAAATATAAACATTATGCTCCGAATGTTAAGTGTTTGCTTATATATTCTGAAAATAATGATAAGTTTGTATCTAAGGTTCATGAGTTTGAGTCTGATTATAATATTCTTGTTGTTTGTATGGAAAATAATTTTGATAAGTTTAAAAATGCTATTTCTATGGGGTCTTCTTTAGAGGAAGTATCACATAATATATTTCATATTTTAAGAGAACTTGATAAGACTAATTATGATTTAGTTATAGTTGAAGGTGTTAAGAAAAAGGGACTTGGTGTTGCTATTATGAATAGGCTTATTAGGGCTTGTTCTTATAACTATATTTATATAAAAAAATAAAGACTTTTAATTGGTCTCTATTTCGTAATTCCATATATTTAGTTTTCCTTTGGCTGGGATTGGTTTTATTTTTTTGATATCTTTTAGTATCCAGGCATATCTTCCTTCTTCATAGTATCCACATAGATATTCTGTTTCATTTTGTTTTATTTCTTTTATAAATTCTTGATCCATGTATTTACAATCTACTAGGGTTGCTTTTGCTATTATGTTGCCATTATTCATTTTTAGATCTTTTGTTAATTCTAATAATTCTTGTGTTCTTCTTTTATCACTTACTTTACTGGCATGGATATAGATTTCTCCACGATAATTGGTTTTCCAACTTCTTGTTTCTATATTTTTTATATTTTCTTTTATTAGGGTTGCGAATGGTTCTTTTATACTTATTACTTTCATATGTTACTCCTTTTTGTTTATTTTAACATATTTGTTTTTTTATAAAAGTGTGTTTCAAAACATTTAGGTATAATAAAACCCTTGATAAACAAGGGTAATAATCAATATTGGTGGAGAATAAGGGATTCGAACCCTTGGCCTCCTGCGTGCAAGGCAGGCGCTCTAGCCAGCTGAGCTAATTCCCCAGATAAGCGTTCCTTTTGTTAAGGACACTTATAATTATACTTATTTTTCTATGTTTGTCAATAGTTTAAATACTATCAATGTTAATTTTTACTTTTTTATTGTCTTTTAAGTAGCTACTAGCTTGGACTATTGTTCTTATTGAATGAATTACTTTTCCACTTTTTCCTATTACTCTAGGCATATCAGATTCTGATATTAGTACTTCTAGTTGTACTTCATTTTCATTTTCTGATGGGAATTCTTTCACTGCGACTATGTCTTTATCTTTTACTAGTGATAGAATTATTTCTTGTGTTAAGTTTAATAAATCCATTATTTACTTTGTCTTTCTTCGTGAAATTTTTTCATTATTCCAGCTTTGCTTAATAAATCTTTTGCTGTATCTGTTAAAATTGCTCCATTTCTTAACCATTTTAAAGCTACTTCTTCATTAATTTTTATTTCTGCTGGTTCTGTTATTGGGTTATAGAATCCTATTAATTCAAGATATTTTCCATCTCTTGGGCTTCTTGAATCTGTTGCTACTATACGATAACTGGGTCTTTTCTTTGAACCCATTCTTGTTAATCTTATTTTTACTGCCATTTTTTTCACTCCTTTCAATCTGATATGTATTATATACTACTTTTTTTTGCTTGTCAACCTAAAAAGTTGACATTTATTTTAGTTTGCTATCTCCGGTTTTGTAATCTATAGTTATTCCTTCTTGGACGTTATATACATATACGTTGAATCTTATTCCTTTTCCGTTGTCTTCGACTGAGTAGGCTTCCATTTGTGCTCCACTTGCTAGGAGATTATTTTCTTTGAAGATTGGGGTTACTCTGTATAATACGTGGTTGTTTGTTTCTTTTACGTAATCTGCTACTTTGTTTTCGAATTCTAACATTCCCACTGTGTTCATGTATCTTGTACATGTTATTAGATTTTGTTCATTTGCATTTTCTCCGGTTAATTGATAACCAATTAGATGACATCTGTTGTAAAGATATTTTCCATCTACATTATCGTATTTTATTGTATGCCAACCTGATGGTTTTATCATTCCTATTCTTCCTCTTTTTTCTGTTGGCATTGTTTCTTTACTTACGTTTGCATATGCTACACCGCATCTGTTTAGACTATCTAGGTGGCTATACTTTTCGAATGATTTTGTTGTTTTGTCTTCTTCTTTAAAGTTTGGTTTGTTATCATTTATTGTTATGTATGGCTTTCCATTATATTCTGGTATATTTCCTATGTCATATGTTTTTGTTTCTGTTATACCTAATAGTGATGTTTTTATATCTTGTAATACTTCGTTTGTTGTTCCTTGTGATATTCCTATTATGATTGCTATTACTATAACTATTAGCGATATTATTAATTTATTTAATTTTTTCTTTTGTTTTTTGGTCATATTTTGCCTCCCTACTTTGTTTTATTATAGCATAAAAAAAGCCTATAAATATATAGTTTTTATAAGCTTATTTGTTTTCTTCGATGAAGTCTTCTTTTACTTCGTTATCTATGTCTTTCATTATATCTTTTTCTTCTTGATCATCTATTATTTCTTCCCATTTTTCTTCACTTTCGTCTACTGCTATTCTTACTTTTGCGTCTCCTACTATTTCTATTCCTAGTTCTTTTTCTATGTCGTATTCTATTTTTCCATCTTTTATTTCTGCTTTTATACATGTTGGATCTTTCAGACTTTCTACTATTACTTCGCTATTGTTTCCTATGTTACTTTCTCTTCTTTTTGTTACGTTTAGTAGTTCGTCATATGATATTGATTGTTTTGATACTAGTGTTTTTGTATCGTTATCATATGAGTACCAGATATTGACATCACTTGTTCCTTTTATTCTTATTTTATTGTTTTCTTTATAGCCTTGGAATTTGTGATTTATTACCCAGCATCCTAATATTGTTGATGGTTTTTCTTCTGGTGTTAGGCTATAATGGTTTGTAAATTGTTTTTTGCCTTTACCTAAGACTGTTTTTGTTACGATTTCTCTATAGTTAGACATATTTCACACCCCTTTAGTTTAATTTATGCTTTTAAATCTTTTTTAGTGCAAATAAAAGGAATATGTTTTTATTTTACATATTCTCCATTTAAGCTCCAAGTTTTTGCTTCGTTTATTTTGACGTTTACTATTTGTCCTAGTATTGTTTCTGGACCTTTTAGGTTTACTAGTTTATTGGTGTCTGTGTATCCCATTAGGTATCCTTCTTTATCACTTGGTGCTTCGACTAGGACTTTTACTGTTTGGTTTTCTAATTTTTTGTTATTTTCTAGAGCATATTTGTTGATTAGATCATTTAGTTTGTATAGTCTTTGTTCTTTTTCTTCTAGGGTTATTTCATCTTTCATTTTTTCTGCTGGGGTTCCTACTCTTTTTGAGAAGATGAATGTATAAGCTAGATCAAACTTACATTTATTTACTAGGTCTATTGTGTCTTCGAATTGTTCTTTTGTTTCGTTTGGGAAGCCTACTATTATGTCTGTTGAAATTGAAACGTTTTTTATTTTGTTTTTTAATTTGTTAAACAGGGTTAGGTATTCTTCTTTTGTGTATCTTCGTCCCATTAGTTTTAATATATCTGTGTTTCCAGATTGCACGGGTAAGTGAATACTTGGCATTATGTTTGGATATTTTGCTATTATGTCTATCATTTCGTCAGTAAAGTCCCATGGATGAGATGTCATGAATCTTACTCTTTCTATGTTTGTTTTTGCTATGTCTTCTAGAAGGTTTGCCATGTTATAGTTTGTGTTTAGATCTTTTCCGTAAGCGTTTACGTTTTGTCCTAGCAAGGTTACTTCTTTGTATCCTTGTTTTTTTAGTTCTTGTACTTCTTTTATAATGTCGTCTTTGTTTCTGCTTCTTTGTTTTCCTCTGGTATATGGAACTATGCAGTAAGTACAGAATTTATCGCAACCATACATTATATTGACATAGGCTTTGTATTTGTTTTCTCTTTCTACTGGCATGCTTTCTATGATGTCTCCTTCGATACTTGGGGCTTCGATTGTTAAGTGTCTTTCTTTGAAGGAACTGGCTACTATGTCTCCTAGTTTATGGATATTGTGTGTTCCTAGGACAAAGTCCATCCATTTATATTTGTCTTTTATTTCGTTTGCTACGACTTCTTCTTGAGTCATGCATCCTGTTATCCCTACGACTATATCTTTTTTTGTTTGTTTTAGATGTTTTATTCTTCCTAACATTCCAAATACTTTGTTATGAGCATTTTCTCTTATTGAACAGGTGTTTAACATGATTAAATCAGCATCTTCAAAGTCTTTTACTTCTTTCATACCTAGTTCTTTTAGGAGTCCTTTCATGTTTTCACTATCATGTTCGTTCATTTGACAACCGTATGTTTTCAGGAAAAAGGTTTTATCTTTTAGGACTTTTTTGTTTTCATCATTTGCTTTATAGTTTTTTGTTTGTACTTCTTTTGTTGTTCTTTTTCTTGCTTCTTTTAAGTTTGGCATATTCATGTGTATCACTTCCTAGATATAGATTATAAATTAAAAAGACAAATTAATCAATAATTTATCTTGGGTTATTATTTTTTATATATTATTTCTTTATTTTCTAAAGTTATTTTTTGAATTTGTTTTGTTTTTGTTGATATTTCTATGGTAAAGATATCTTCTCCTATTGATATTTCGCTTTGAGTTGAATTATTCTCTTTTGGGAGTTTTTTCACTTCTTTTGGATATTGTACTTTTACTTGATATGTTGAGTTGTTTTCTTTTTTTAATGTATCTTTTAGGAGACTATATTTTACTTGATCTTTTGATATTTTGTATTCCTTATCTGCATTTATAGAATAGTTTTCTGGTAGTAATTTATCTGGAATCACTTCTTGTATGTTTTGTAAAATTTCTTGGTTTGTTTTTTCATTTTCCTTTTTTATTATTGTTATTGTTGCTATTACTATAATCAAAACAATTAGTATTGTGATTGTTATTATTTTTACTTTTTTTGATTTTTGAACTTCTTTTAGTTTATGATTTGGCATTTTTTCACTTCCTTATGGTAATTATATAATATAAGTTATGGTTAGTCAATTTTATTATTATGTTATATAAAAAAACGAGTTTTTTCTCGTTTTTGACTATTTATTTTCTTTTAATACTCCATATATCATGTTGTCTAAAGATTTTATATCTCCGGTTTTTACTAGTTTTTTTACTTCTTCAAAATTGTTTGTTAATGAGTTAATTATTTTTGTTAATTTTGGAAGTAGTTCTTTTTCTTTTAAGTTATCTACTATTACTTCTAGGTTGTTCATTTTTGAGTATGTTCCGTAGTTATCATTTTTTATATATTTTTCATAAAGATTTTTAAATGAGATTAGGTCTATGTTGTTGAATCTTTCATCTTCTAGTATTTTTACTGTTGTATAGATATAACTGTTATTTATTGATCTGTCTAGGATTGTTTCTCCTTGTTTATTTCTTATGTTTGGTAAGAAGTTTTTGTTTTTGTGTAGTTGTTTTATTATGTCTATTACTTCTAGATATTTTTTTGTTACTAGAATATGAGCAAATGTGTTACCATTTTTATCTTGATGGTTTACATCCCATTCTTTCTTTTTCATGTGTTTTAAGACTAAATCGTAATGATTTTTCTTTAATAAATAGCTTAGTACATCTTCTTCGTTATCGTTTATTAGGTTAATATCTGTAGATTTTTTTCTTAAGATTTTATCTACTAATTCTAAGTGTCCTTCATCTATTAAATTAAATATCTGGGACGGTTCTTCTTCGACTTTTTCTATTGCTTGTTTTTCATCGTAAAACATTTATATACACCTCTTTTTCACGTGACAATTAAATATTTTAGCAAAATTGTTGGAATTTGTCAAATTTGAGTTGGGGTGTTGCAGGTGTTTTTGGAGATTTTGCGTTGTTATATAAGGATTTTGTTTTGGGTTATTTTTTTATTTTATAATGTTTTTTTGATTGTTTTCTTGTCTTGTTTTTATGTATTTTTCTAGGATTGATACTGCACCATCTAGGCCTGTTTTACTTGTATCTATTGTTATGTCATAGTTTCTTGCATCTATCCAGTTTTGTCCTGTGTAATAGTTGTAGTAGTTACCTCTTGCTTTGTCTTCTTTGGTTATTTCTTTTTCAGCATTTACTATGGAATGCTCTTTTCTTCTTGTTATTCTTTCTATTCTTGACCCTAGTGGAGCGTGAATGAATATGCTTATTTTATTTTGATGATCTTTTAGGACGAAATCTGCGCATCTTCCTATTATTACACAGGATTCTTTTTTTGCTATATCTTTTATTATTTTGCTTTGGGTTTCAAACCTTTTTGTATTTGTTTCTATTCCTGCAAAGTACATTCTTCCTTTTTCTTTTATTTCATCATCATTTTCTTCTAATTTTTCTTTTGTTTGTTTTGATAGTTCTGTTAAAAGTTCATTATTGTAACATTTTATATTTAGTTTTTCTGCTAGGAGTTCTCCGATATATCTTCCTCCTGAACCGTTTTCTCTATTTATTGTTATTATTAAATTTTCCATATTAATTTTTCCTTTCTTTATGAATTTGTTTCATTATATTTCTTGCTAGGGGTTGTGCTAGAAGCATTTCTATCCATAAGGCAATACAGAAGTTTCTTGGCCAATGTTTTAGGAAGTTTTCTATTAATTCTTGGGAAATTCCTGTGTTTATTATTGTTCCTATTAAGGTAAATGTTATTGACATTCCTGTTACACAGAAGAGTATGTTAAATAGTATTTTTGTATTAAATCCATCGGATGGTTCAGTAAATATATCTACTAGTTTTTAGGATAGTCTTCCTATTAGAAATGTTTCTATTAACATTGCTAGCACTACAAATATTGGGATACTTTTTAACATAATTATTAAAGAATCTTTATTTATTCCTTTTTCTGTTCCTATGTTTAAAAGAACCATTAAAGTTACAGTTACTATACTTATTGTAAGACCATATATTAGTCCTTCTTTGTTATTTTTTGGTAATCTTTTTTCCATGTTTTCCTCCTTTTTTGCATAAAAATAATGCGATGATAATGTTCATCACACATTTTTTGGTTCTTTTTAAGAATAGCACAAAAAAATTTTTTTCGTAAGTTTTTTTTTGTAATTTTTTTGTATTAATTTATTAGTTCTTTGTTTATTAGTTTTAGAGTGTTTTTGTTATTTTCTTTTTCTAGTGTTTGGTAGGCTTCTTTGAAATTACACCATTTGTAGTTAGTATGTTCTTGTGATAGAGTGATTTTTTGGTTTTTGGTTATTTCTACAATGAAGACATATTCTGTTATTATGAATTTATTTTCTTTTGGCCATTGTATTATTTGTTTTATGTTAGAGATATTTTTTATGTTTGTGATACCTAATTCTTCTTTTATTTCTCTAATTAAGCAATTTTTAAGTGTTTCTCCCTCTTCTAGGGTGCCGGTTACTGATTGCCAAAAACCACCATCTTTTTCATTTCTTTTTATTAGTAAGTATTCTATTTTTTGATTAGTTTTTGTATATACTACTCCTTGTACTTTTATTGGTAATTCCATGTTATCATTCCTTTTTTTATTTTTTTATATTGGTTATTAGTTTGTTTTTAGATATGTTTTTTTGTTAGTTTTTTGGTTTGGTGTTATAATTTTTTTAGTGAGGTATTGTTATGAATATTTTTTTAACTTGTTATGGAGTTGATACTAGACATAAAGAAAGTATTAATTCCTATGATGAAATTATTGATGTTCTTAGAAATAAGAGAGTTATTATTATTCCCAATGCTAGGCTTATTGGTGAGAATAGGGATTCTTCTTATAATGTTTATAAAGAGCTTAAGAAGAATAATATTTATTGTGAGATAGTTGATATAGATAGTAATGATTTAAATTTAAGTTATTTTGACGCTATATATTTTACTGGTGGTGAGCCTAAGTATTTAATGAATTCTGTATATAACAATAATTTGTTTGATTTAATAAATAATTTTATTATTAATGGTGGTATAATAATTGGACAATCTGCGGGTGCTATGATTTTTAATAAACAATATATTGATACTTCAACTCATAAAATTAGAATTATTGATAATGGTTTTGATTTTTGTGATAGGGTTATAGTTCCTCATTTTGATTGTTTATCTGAAGATATTTTGAATTTTTTACCTGATAATATTTTGAAGATAAATGATTCTGACGGAGTTATTAAGCTTGATTAATTTTTAATTATTTCTTTTAGTTCTATGGGAAGAATATTTGTGTTTTGAATTTCTTCTTTTTTTATGAATTTATAAGATGAATTATTACTATCTTGGTTTCTTTTTACTTGTTTTAATTTTTCATATTCTTGTTTGGTTAATTTATATTCATGAATGAAATATATTTCATGAACAGATTTATTGCCTATTTTAAAGAAGTTTTCTAATACTGTATTTTTGGTTATTTTGGTTTTATTTATGTTAAAATCCAATTCTTCTTTTAGTTCTCTTATTATTGTTTCTTTTGAGGATTCTAGGAGTTTTATTCTTCCTCCTGGAATTGTTTGGTGATTTGTGTTATCTCCATATTCTAGAAGAAAGTTATCTTTGTAGTTTAAGATGCAGCCTGCTCTTATATTTAATATGGAATTATCAATGTTGATTGTTAAGTCTTTTGTCATTTTTCATTTTCTCCTTTTTGAGTTTTTTATTTGCATTCAATTGCTATAACTGGCACTATCATTTCATCTTTTGTTATTCCAGCGTGATCAGCAAGATGTGGTGCTTGTTTTGTTCCTGTTGTGGTATATCTTATTGCTAGTGGGGAATTGCTAATAAATATGTAATCTCCGAGATAACTATCAATTCTGTTATGTTTTTTACCTTTTCCTAGCAAATGTTTATCTATGAACTCTTGCTTTGTATATAGTTTGTATTTATCTTTAAATTTTGTTGTAAAACTTTTATAAAATTCTTTTTGTTTTCCTTCTTTTATGAAAAATGATACAAATCTTGATTCTATAGATGGTGGCTTGCTTAAATACTCATCTATTTCTTTTATTTCATTTAGAAATATTTCTTTTACATCTATAGCACCATGATCTGCCGATATTATTATTAATGTGTCTTTTAGTTCTTTTGATAGTTTTTCTATTGTTTTATTTATGTTCTTTACTACATCTTTTGTTGTTTTTGAGGATGTTCCGTTGTGATGAATTGTATGATCTGGTTCATCCCAGTAGGCAGATATAAGATTTTTGTTATTGTTTTCACATACTATTTTTATTTTATTACATAATTCTTCAAAAGTTTTTGAACCATTTTTTTCAAAACTTGGAAATAGTTTTGTGTACTTTATGTTTGTATTTTTTTCACATATTTTTTCATAAATTGTTTTGTAATTTAAATCATTATTTTCTAGAAAACCTGATATTTTTTCTCCAGTATAAAAATCTGTTCCTAGAAATAACTCAATCATTCTGTCATATTCTTTATAATATGGCATCCATCCAATCCAGCCACTTTCATATGGAGATAATCCGGAGTGAAAGGCAGTAGTGGCTGCTGCTGTAGTCGGTGGAAATACAGATGTTACTGTGGTTATTACATTATTTTTTAAAATATCTTTATCTGTTAAGTTTTTGTTTATTATATTTTCTCCTAGGCAGTCTAAAATTAGGAAAACAACATTTTTATAGTTCTTTTTTAGAATAATGTCTAGTTCATTAAGCGATTTATAGTTGGACTTTATACCATAATGTTTTAATATTGAGGAACTAACTGATAGAATAGATTTGTTGTAGTTTGGTTTCATATTTATTTCACACTCCAATCTTTTATATTAAGAATACACTATATTATTTGAATTTTCAATTTATTTTTTTATTATAAAAGAGCAGATTTCTCTACTCTACAATAGTTTTTAATTAACCTCTATTTTATTTTTTACTCCATTTTTAAATATGTAATATGGGGAATTCCCTAGTACTTTTATATTATTATCATCTATAAAAATGGTATCTTCTTCTGGTATGGCTATAACTTCTTCATTGTTTTTGGAATAATTTAATAAAAATTTGGTATATCTTTCGGTTAATTGTTTGTTTTCTTCTTTACTTAATTTAGTTTTATAATTGGTATAATGAACAAATATTGATTTGTCTTTTAAAATATTAAAGCCTGCTGCGTCCTTTAACATTACATTATTTTCATCCATTATTTCTATGACATTTATGTCTTTACTAAAGATAACTGTTCCTGCTGAACTACCGAAGATAATTCCATCACTATTAATATATTTTTTTAGTTTTTCGAAAGCTTTACTGTTTTTTAATCCTTTTAGTAATTTAAATGTGTTACCTCCACCGATAAATATCATTGAATAATTATTGTAATCTTTTTCTGATAATTCTTTAAATGTCTTTACCATTTCAATATTTGGTATATCTATAATAGAAATTTCATTTTTAATCCATTTATAGCATTCATCATATGGATGTTTTGTTTCGTCCATTGCAAGTGGAACATATAATACTGGTTTGGTATGATTTATTATTTTATTTATTTCTTTATATGTTTCTTGTGTTTTGGTTCCACTGCCTCCACCATTTAGGAATATTTTCATTTTTGATTCACTCCTTTTTACTAATTTATTTTGATATTAGAAACTTTGCACATTCATCGTATATAACAAGGGCCCTTTTAAAATGTTTTTCCAGTTTTATTTTTGTTTTTATCATATAAATCTCTTTTTTCTGACATGAAATTCTCCTTTGCTCTATTATAGAATATTAGAAATATAAAATACATATTATACGTTTAAAGTATTTTTCACTTCTTTTGCTGCTTGATAAATTAACTCTGTACCATTCGCTAAACATATTTTGCCATGCCCAGATAAAACCATATCTGTTTTATATTTTGTTAACTTTATTATACTATTAACAATTGCTTTTTTATTAAATGTCGGATCTCCTTCCCATCCAAATAAAAATTTATTTAAAAAAGTACCGTCTGGTTCTAGGGTATCTCCTGTAAATAAAACAAACTTATCATCGATTTTTGTTCTAATGGCCATTCCTCCGCTAGTATGCCCTGGTATCATAATAAGTTCAAATTTAATACCATTAATAACCATTTCTTGATCAACAGATATTTCTATATCAGGAATAAATGGTGGGAACGATTGTTCTCTATCATCTAATGTTCCCTTTGGACCACCTTGTTTACAATAATTTGCATCACCTGTTCCTACTATTATCTTTGCACCAGCCTCTTGCAATTCTTTAGCTCCGCCACAATGATCATGATGCCCATGTGAAAGAATAACATGGGTTATTCGTGAGTTAATATTGAATTTTTTTAGTGTTTTTCTTATCATAGCCGGACCACTTACAGCCTCTCCACAATCTATTAATATTAATCCTTGATCCGTATTTATACCATATACTTCCCCTAATGTACTCTTATTATTTACTGCCGAAAAGCAGCTACCACTTAAATAAAATAAATTATTTGATATTATCAATTAAATCAGCCTCCTCAAAATAAATTGTTTAATTAATATAACTCTACTATTTCATTATCTTGTGAAATAAGGTCAATTTTTTCTTTATGGATTCTATAACATTTCCCATAAATTTTATTATTAAATATATATGATTTATCAGGAAGTCCGTAAATAATTCTATTATTTGATTCTTTTACTATTGCATTCATCTGGATTTTATTAGAATTATTAAAATCAAAATGTGGTTCAACATTAATTGTAGTCAAATCAAGTCCGTCTAATATAGTAGGATTAGTTAAATTTTCTCTTTTTTCTGGACTATTAAATACCTTCTTGGCACTATTTATTGAACCGGCACTTATACCAACAATACATGCATCTGTTTTTTTTATATACTTTTTAAGATTTATTTTCTTAAAAAATATATTTTGTTGGAGTGTATTACCACCACTAAGAAAAATAAGTGAGCTGTTTTTAAGAACTTCACTAACATCATCTTTGTTACGATTATCAAGAACAACATTTTCCTTGAAGTAAATTTTAGATAGAGCCAAAGCTTTTATATCTAAATTGAGATACTCATCATTCTTTTTATAATTATTAGGATCACTTGCAATAATAACAAATTTATTGTAATTTTTTATGCTTTTTTTCATATTTTTTAAAAAATTATTATTTTCAAAAAAATTTACTGACACATTTTTCCCATTTTCTTTTTTTATTCCACCAATATTGCTAGTTAAAAATAATTCCATTTTATCCTCCTTTTTATTTTTTGTTATACAATGATTTATTTTCTAACTCTATATTTTCTTTGTAAAGCTAAGACTTTATGATATTCATCTTTTTTTTGTTCAAAATTAGAATGGTATTCGGCGTTTAAATAATCTACAATTAAGTTAATTACATCTTCATCTGTATATTGTAATCTTTCATTCCAATAATCTAATACACGCAAATACTGTCTAAACTTAATTCTTAGATGTTTAGATTTGTTATTAGTAATATCTTCTTTTAATAAAGTTGCTACAGCTACTAATGAATCTGAAAACTTTTCTTTCATGATAGAATCTATATCAATAAAATCTGCTATTCTTGAACTCGATATTGTTGAATTTGTACCAAATTCGCACATTGACAAAGCTAGATTACTAATTCCCATATCTACGGCCAACTTTTTTTCATTTTTCTCCATTACAACAAAAGCAGCAAAATTTAAAAACTCATCTGTATCCTTCTTTTTTATACCTATATTAAAATCTCTTCCAAAAATATTTTTTTCATCCATACCATACTTATGTCTATAATGCTCAATATTTGACTGATCTACTAAACGAATTATTTTTTTATTTATACTTTCAATTACTTTTATTAAATCCTCATCTGTAGCACTTATCTTAACACAAAGATTTTCAGGAGAAATATCTAAATATTTCTCATCAGTTAAATAATCGAAAGTATCTTTAACAGTTTTTTCTAGATCTGGTTTTGCTATTATTCCCATTCCTCTATAATAACAACCAAATTTTTGTGGTATATTTGTTTGCAAATACTTAAACGATTTAAATTTCATACATTCTTGAACAATATACCTTCCCACTTCACCATAATTTTCAGACTCTAAGTATTTTTTTAGTGGTGAAATGTTTGAACCAATAAAATCAACTGTTGGATCAATTTTTGAAGTAACATTAACTGCTGGTTCTTCAATGTATCCCTTATTACTAAAACAGTCTTTAAATTTTTTTTCAACAAAATCTAAATATTCACTTTTGCTAAGATTTTTATTTTCCATTTACATTGTCATTCCTTTTTTTATCGTTAGACATTTTTAATAGTTCTCCTAAGTAATGGCTAATATCAGATTCGGTTACGTTATTATTAATACTCCCTTTATACGAATCAAGTTTCAAAAAACTGTCAATTTCTGTTCCTAGTTGTTTAACAGCTTCTCGATACATTTGTGTATCAAATCTAGGGATACATATCAATATGCTTTTTGTAAGATTTATTTTATATTTCTTTATTAACTTAACTGTTTTATCCATTGAATCTTTAGTATCTCCCATCATACCAAGCATAAAAAAGCCATTATAATTAAGGGAATTTTTTTTAATTGCATCTATCGCTTTCAGTAATTGCTCATTGGAATAATTTTTGTTATTAATTTTACGAACATTTTCATCAAAGCTTTCAATTCCTAACCAAATCAATTGACAACCTGCTTCTTTCATAATAGCAAGAGTATCATAATCTATTGAGTTTACACAAATCTGACATTGCCATTTTATTTTAATGTCAGACTTTATCATTTCTTTACATAAATTTTGTGCATAATTTTTATCAAGTATAAAATTCTGATCTAAAAAGAAAATTTCTGTTATTCCACGTTTTTGTATTTCTTTTAATTCGGCAATTACTGATTCTATTCTTCTAAATCTGACACTTTTGCCAAAAAAATTATAACAAAAAGCACAATTAAATGGGCATCCTCTGCTTGCTTGAACGACGCTCCAGTTCAATTTTCTTACTGGCATATTATTATGATACCTATAACCAAAGTAACAATCCAAATGAATCAAATCATAATTAGGTATGTATTTACACCATTCATTCGGATGTTGTTCACTCAAAACTTCTCTTGTTTTAACTAATTTTTCATTATTTTTATAAATAATATTGGGAAGATTTTCAATCGGGGAATTTTGTTCCATATTTCTAACTATGTTAGCAAGTTGGATGTCAAATTCACCTTTTAATATGTAATCAGGATTACAATCATTAAAAACTATATCTGGTCTTACAGTTCCGTGGCCTCCACATATAATAATAGTTCTATTATTTAATTTATTTTTAATAGTTTTCACATATTTTGTAAATATAACATAACGATAGTCAACGAAATAATTATGTACTTGATCAACAGTAGAAGAACAAATGACTATTCCTTTTTTGTAATCGCTAATAATATCAATCAAATCATTTAGTGAATAATTATAAATTCTGTTATCAAGGATATCAACATCTATGGAAAATTTATTTTTCAAATAAGTTGCACAATTCATTAAAGCTAAAGGGGGTTGAACAAAAGTTGTACCATTTAAAAATTCTGGTATTAAAAATAAATATTTTCCTTTTTTATGAAAATTTTTACTCATGTCATTGTTTAAACTTGTAATTGCATCATTTAAATATTTTGGTGCTTTTTTGGTAATTTCTTCAATCTTTTTTTTACTTATATCAAGCTGTTTTGGACTATATACACGATACGTGTTTTTTATGAAATACAATATAGCAATAAGTTTTCTAGGCTTCATATCATTTATCGAAAAGACAGCTTCAAACATTTCATTTTGTAAGGCTTTTTCAGTATATTTATAAATTATAGACGATAATTCAATGATTTGTGCTGTGAAATTTGATTGGTTTTTAATACAACTAACAATCTTTTTAATATATTCTGTTTTTTGTGTTAGGTTTGCTTGTTTTAAAAAATATGTGCGCAAAATAAGAAGTAAATCAATTTTTTCAGGTTCACTAAATTCATCAAATTTTTTTATAATTTCATCATAAATATCTTTTTGTTCATTGATGTTATAGGTATTTATTTTTTTTGCTTTCAATAATAATTCTTCTTTCTTCACCATTCATATCTCCTATATATTATTTTTTAAAATCAGTTTCACTGATTTTGCTCTCAACTATTTTAAACTTTTTTTTATCATATATTATTTTGCAATAATCTATATCAACGTATTTTTTGCCATCAATCACTGATTTTAAATTACTCATTGTTGCTCCATGAGTAATTATTGCAATTTTTTTATAAGGGGTATTTATTAAATACTTTTCTAGAAAATATATTATTCTTCTTCTAACTTGATTAATACTTTCCCCGCCAGTTACAACTTTATTATAATTTATAATTGCTTCTTTCCCTTCGGGATGATTTAAAAAATCAGAAAGTGGTTTGCCTTGAAAGATTCCTACATTCCATGCTCTTAATTCTTTATGAAAAGATACCGGTATTTTAAGATCATTATTAGCCAATTCAACCGTTCTTCTTGTCCTAATAAGGTCTGATGAATAGATATATTCAATCTCATTTTTCTTTAATGCTATGGCAATTTTGTTAACTTGTTCTATTCCTTTGTTGGTAAACTTCAAAGATTCATCTTCAAAAGTTCCTCTAATTTTGTTTTCAATATTCCAATTAGTCTCCCCATGTCTAAAAATATAAATTTCTTTCTTATTGTTTTTATTTGAATCTTCTAATTTTTTCATTGGAGATAATCTATCTCTTAATCTAAAATCAACGTTTTTATTATCATTAATAAAATCTTCTATTTTGGCTATTTTTTTATCTGGAAAAAACATATTATAATATGCAATAGCTGTTTGAATATCTTGCTCTGACATTTCAAAGTGTCCTAGCTTAACTAATTCTAAGAAATCTTTATACTTATCCTTGTCTAGTGTTTCACTTAATTCTTGAGTTAATATTGAATTAGTAGACTTTAAATACAATTCTTTGATAGTACTTTTAGGTGATTTTATCAAATTTTGTACAATTACTGGCATATTTTCTATTAAATTTTCATTTACAAGCCCTCGCTTGATGTAATCTTGTAATACTCTAATATAAGTATAAAGTCTTATTTTAGCATCGGCAAAAAGAATTGCACTTGCATAATCCCTAATACCATTAGCTTTCATTAGCGTAACTGTTTTGGGCGATATTTCTGACACAATACTTTCTCTATATTTGGTACCATTATCAATACAGGCTCTTGTTATTAAATTTGTCAATGTATGATTTAACGACGTTTCATAATCATCTTCGTAAATATTTAGTTGGTCATCATGAATACTATTTTGCCAAGTACTGATATTGCCATTGTATTCTACAATCCAATCTAATCCAAATTCTCCACTGGAGCTATATACACATGATGGAAAATAATTTTGAGATTTATCTAAATCTATATCATATAATTTTACCATTTTCATGAATGATTCATTATTATGTAGATTCGGCCTAAATGATGGGTAAAAGATCCTCGATATCCCAATTACTATCTCAAAACCTGAATCAAGTATTAGTTTTGATTTCCAAGGCATTATTTTGATTATATTTTCATCATCAGATTTATTAGGCTGAGCTTTTTCAATTTTATATTTTCTACCCATTGTTTTTAAATTATTTTCTAGCGTAGGATCATTTTGAAAGGTTTTTATTTGTAGAGTAAAATTTTTATTGTATCTATATTTAGATTCAAATATCTGAATTAAGTTTTCTAATGGACGATGTTTTAATTTTATACTATGACATTGACTAACGCTTAATCTAATAGAGATACGTGCTTTCTTTTTTCTTTTTTTTATTGCTTGATTTATTTCATCTAAATATTTTTCTGCTTTTTCTTTATTATATGCCCATAGACCTCCAGTAACTAAAATTATTCTATCAGCATTTATTTTTTCAATACTTTTTAATAACGCCTCTTTTTCTAGAAATGGTTCTCCACCTCCAGATATTTGTAAATAACCAACATTGGCATTATTGGCAAAATCAATAAATTTATCAACGCCCTTTGAAGTAAATTGATTTTTAATATTCTTTTTACTGGCAGAAGATAATGCTTTAAAGCAGCAAAAAGGGCAACCAACATCACATACTGATGTAAACATAACTAATACTAATGATTTACCTGTATATTTTTTCCTATCATATTTCAATAAGCCTTCTTGTTTATTAATTGAATCTATATACATTTCTGGATAATTGAACACATTTTCCAAATCACAATCAAATTTTTTTATTTCTTTCATTTTCTTACCTACTTTCTATTAAACTCTTTTATTTTTCTTTTTGCCCTGGTTGTTTTTACTTTATTCAACCATTCTTCTCTTGGTCCAAATGATAAATCATCTGTTATGATTCTGACTCTATCTTTATTCTGTAAGATATAATCAATTGGCTCATATTCGCCATTTATAAAAACTCCTACCATTGTATTTCCAATATCTGTATGTATTTTATAAGCAAAATCTATTGGTGTAGAACCTTTTGGTAATTCTATGATATCTCCTTTTGTTGTATATACGTATATTCTATCTGCAAACAATTCATTTTTAACTTGAGTAACAAATTCTATATTGTCTCCAAACATTGAATTTATTTCAGTAAGAGATTTGAAAAATTGAAACTTTGCTTTTAAATCTTGTTGCATGGTATCTCGTGCTTCGTTTTTTTGTGTTTCCCAAAATGATGTTAGTCCAAATGATGCTACTTTATCCATATCAAAAGTTCTAATTTGTGTCTGAACTAATCTATCTTCAGGGCCAAAAACAGTAGTGTGTAAACTTTTATACATATTTGTTTTTGGATTACAAATATAATCTTTAAATTTATTATTTATTGGATGATATTTACTGTGTATTAACCCTAGTATTTTATAACAATTGTCTACTTCATCAACCATTATTTTTAATGCTAACAAATCATGAATATCAGATAATTTATGTCCTTCATTTAATTTTTTATATATTCCATATATATTTTTGGTTCTTACTTTTATCTCATTTGGTATTTCTTTATTATTTAGTAATTCTTTAATTTTATATAGCATTTCTTCTAAACATGATTTACTTACTGCTTCTAAATTTTGCTTTTTGTTTTTTATTTGTTTATACATATCTGGTTTAAGATATTGTAATGATAAATCTTCAAGTTCTGACTTTATTCTGTATGCTCCAATGTAATATGCAAGTGGGACAAAAATTTCCATTGTTTCAAGTGCATTTTCTTTTTGTTTAAATTCAGACTTAAACTGTAACGTCCGCATATTATGAAGTCTATCTGCTAATTTTATAATTATTATCCTAACATCTTCTGTTATGCCTGTTATTATTTTTCTAGTATTAGCATAATTTTGATCTTTTTTCGATGAGAAATTCATTTTTGAAAGTTTAGTAACTCCATCTATTAAATTAGCTATATTTTGGTTAAAATCATGTGATATGTCATTTTTTGTTATGTTTGTGTCTTCTATTGTGTCGTGTAAAAGACCTGCACAAACTGTATCGCTATCAGCATGCATTTCTGCTAGTATATAGGCTACATTTAGGGGATGACTTATATATGGTTCTCCACTCTGTCTAGTTTGCCCAGAATGCGAAATATTTGCATATTCGTATGCTTCTTTTACTATTGTCACTTGATCTGGACTATATTCTTTTACTTTGTTCAGCAAATCTTGTAATGTAATATTATTCATTTTTATTCACCTCCTAATATAAAAAAAGTGATGTCAACAAATCTAAATAGTAGATTTAATGACGTCACAATAAGAACTGTAAAAATAAGAAAATAATACAGTTATGCAAAATATTGAAAAAAAGTAGATTTCTAATAATATACAGTTCATAAGACACCTTCCTTTGATACTTGTTTTTGATTATATTCTTAATTATTTTTGTTGTCAAGTATTTTTTACAATTTTTTTATTTATACAATATGTATGCTTTTCATTATAAAAGAGTAGATTTCTCTACTCTATGTTTGGCTCTCCACTTTTTGGTGGGGTAGAAAATAAGAGGGTCTCCACTTTTTAGTGGGGCCCTGATTTTTTATAAAACTC
>CAKOSE010000011.1 GCA_934102055.1 uncultured Bacilli bacterium
TAATTCTTTCTTCATAACTTATTTTAGTCATACAAAAACCTCGTTTCTATTTTGTCCAAGAAACGGGGTTCATATCACTGGAGTCATCTTTTTTAAATTCCATTGATATCTATAATTATTATAATATTCTATATAATCTTTAATTTCCTTACACACATCAGAAAATGTAAAGCAAGTATCTAAATTTAATTCATCTTTCATATGTCCGAAATAAGATTCTTGAGGAGCATTGTCCCAACAATTTCCTCTTCTAGACATAGATTGTCCTATATTATACTTTTTTAATAAATTATGAAATTTAGGACTTGTATAATGAACACCTTGATCTGAATGAATTATTACATTTTCATTTAATATTACATTTTTCTTACGATGTAGTTTTTTTACTGTTTCTAATGAAATATCTAAAGTCATATTTTCACTTATATAATAAGCAAGTATTTCATTAGTTTCAGCATCTTTAATAGTAGATAAATAACATTTTTTGTTATCACCATAAAATAAATATGTTATGTCAGTTAAAAGTATATTATAGGGTATTCCAGTCTTAAATACACGATTAACAACATTTTCACAAGTCGTATGTTCTTGTGTAGCCTTCATCATTCTTCTATATGGATTTGCTTGTCTAATTGGACATTTTAATCCATACTTTTTCATTAATCTTCTTATCTTTTTTAGATTAAAATGAACATTAAATTCATTATCAAGCACCATCATTATTTGTCTAGCACCTTTTTTACGTTGTTTAAATTTATATGCTTTTAGGATTAAATCAAAATCTTTTTGGTCTTTATTATCTCTTTCTATTCTTTTATCTTCATTTTTTAAATAATTATAATATCCTGATTTAGAAACACCAATACATTTACATAAATATGTAGTCATTCTTTTTAATTCATATTTATCAATAATATATTTTATTGTTTCAAATTTGATATTGATTTGATATCTGTTAAAATTCCCATTTCTATCAGTTCGTTTTTTTTTAATAATTCATTTTCTGCTTCAAGTAATTTTATTTTAGCTTCGGCTCGTTCAAGTTTTTCTTTATCAGTTAATTCGTGTTTTAGAGGCCTTCCAGAAGCACCTTTTCTAGTGTCTTTTATTTCACCAATTGAATTTAACTGTTTTCTCCATTTGTAAGCAGCCTGTTCATATCTTCCTTGACCAACAATTTCAGGATCGATACCGCATTCTCTAAATACATCTTGAGGAAATTTTTTATAATCTTCACATTCTTTTACTAATTTGTATTTAAATTCATCAGTATAAGTTATGGCTTTATTAGTAATATTTTTTATCCATTTGTTTTTACTTAATTTTTTTACTTGAGCATCTGTAAATAATATTTTTGACATTATTACCACCAACTTTCTTATATTATACAATAAGACATAATAAAAACCTATAAAGTAGGTCTCTCTTTTTTTGAAAGTCCACTTTATAGGTTACATTTTAAACAAGAAATCTTACTTTTTTTATTTTATAACAACCCGAGTACCTATCTTTATATTATTATAAACATATCTAGCTTTAGAATAAGGCATATTAACACAACCATGAGACCCATTATACTTATAAATATTTCCCCCAAAAGAACTCCTCCAAGAAGCATCATGAAGACCAATTTGCATCTTACCATCAATAAGTATCCAGTAATTAACAAAACTCTTATAATCAGGACCAATCAAATAAACACTTCTAGCTTTTCCCAAAATATAATAAGTCTTCCGAGGAGTATCATACTTATTCTTTTGACCCGTTACAACATAAGAACTAAATACTAACTTATCATTCTTATAATACCACAACTTCTGTTTCTTAATTGAAACCAATATATAAGTCTGTTTTGGTTTCTTTTCAAATTTAGCAACATACGTAAAAGAACTATCCTTTGTAAAAGTATAACTAGTCTTAGAAGTAATCTTAGTATTACCTTGATACCAACCCTTAAACCTATAACCCTTTATTGGTTTAGCATAAACTTTATGCCTATTAGAATTACCCTCCTTAGTATATTTTAAAGAAAAATAACCACCCTTAGAATTCTTAAAAACAGCACTTCTCCCATTACTATAATTATATTTAGCATAAGAAAGAGAATTACCTAAAGCAGAAATATATTTAAGATTTTTACTGCCAGTTACCTTAATACTACTAAGTTTATTATTAGAAAGATCAACAGAAATAATCTTACTACCTGAAATACTCGCCTTCGTAATACGATTATTAGTAACAGTTAACCTCTCAAGAGAAGTAAAACCAGTTAAATCAAGAGAGCCATATAAATTCCTTTTCGAAGGCCAGTAAAGTTTTTTTATCTTACCATATCCATCTCCCCTAGAAGAAGTACTTTTTGAAAACCAACTAGAAGGATTATTTCTCTTATAAGAAGAATTAATCCTCTTACCATTAGATTTTCTCTTATAAGTTTTATTAAGAAAAGCAGTAATTTTCTTCTTCTCATAACCACTAGATAAATAAGAAACTCTTCGATCACCAGGATAATGATTAAACATAATATGAGTTTTTGATAAAGTAGAAACATTCGGAGCAAAATACTTAGTTCTCCTAGAACCACTAATATATAAAGAAGAGTCACTATCATAATAATTACCAGTATCAGCCATAGGATCAAAAACCATCCATTTACCATTTAAATAAATTTCAACAAATGTCCAGTTAGAATCATCACTATCAACATCAAAGCTCTCTTCTATAGAACTATCTTTATTATAAAAACCACCAACACTTCTAGCAGGTATCCCCTCAGATCTTACAAAAGCAACAAGTAAAGCCGCAGCCCCTTCACTATTAGAACGAATCTTTGAATAGTTTTTATACTCATAAGTAATAAGATTATAAGGATTACAATACTCATTACCAAACCTTTTCAAATTAGAAAGCTTCAAAGGAGATTCATAATAATAAAACTTATTAACAATAAACTCATAAAACTTACGAACCTTACTATAATTTGATATTTTCTTATTACCATAAATAGACTTTGCAAAAGATCTAATCTTTTCCTGTTCCTTTTTCGTAAGACCATTAAAATTCGTACATTTAAAATCACTTAAATACTTATTACTATATCTAGCCCGATCAACACTATTCATCCTATTCGAAGAATTAAGCATAGAGCTATTCTTATCTATTCTAGAATCTAAACTATCATAACTTGCACTAACCGAAATGCTTAAAAAAAGAAGAAAAATGATGAAAAACACAAAAAAAGCCTTATAAAAACAAATCCTCTTCATCTTTCCACTCCTTCTATTATATTACCTATCCTAATAGTATCCCATAGAATTTTCTTTGTCAAGACAAGCACAAAAAAAAGGAGAATTAATCTACCTTCTTTACATCAAGATATAAAACAATATCATTTATCTTATATTCATTTTTAAGATCATCATCTTTTACTATTTCAAGAGCCAAAGTTTCCTTCTTTATATAATCTCCAAATTCATCCAAAACATCATCCAAAGAACCATTATAATAAAGAATTATTCTATTCTCTATATCAAAGCCCTTTTCCTTTCTAAGATTTTGAACCTTTGATACTATTTCTCTAGCAATACCCTCTCTTATAAGATCATCATTTAAAGTAGTATTCAAAATAATAAAATTATTATTTTCCATAGAAACCTTCATTCCATCTTTCGAAGCTATCTTAACATCAAGTAATTCATTTCCAATAGTCATTCCCTCAAAAGTAATCGAATTACCATTAACTATACTTCTTACCTCAGAATCAGATAAATTATTTAAGAACAAAACAAAGTCCTTCATTCTACTTCCAAGAACCTTACCAGCCTCTTTAAAGTTTGGTTTTATTTTAAAGTCCATATACTTAGTAAGATCATCTTCAAAAACAATATTCTTAACATTTAACTCTTCTTTTATTAAATCATCAAGTCCATTTAATATCTCCTTATTTTTTCCATCAAGTATAACTTCAAGAATAGGTTGACGTACTTTTATCTTTTCCTCTTCACGAACATTTCTACCAAGTGAAATAAGATCCCTTACTAAATCCATTCTTTTTTCGATATCATCATTAATCAAAGACTCATCACAAACCGGATAAGAAGCTAAATGAACAGATTCCTCTCCTGTTAAATTTTGATATATTTCCTCTGAAATAAAAGGTGTAACCGGAGCTATTAACTTAGATAAACCCTTCAAAACTTCATAAGTAGTATAATAAACACACTTTTTAGAATTATCCAACGAAGAACCCCAAAATCTCTTCCTATTTCTTCTAATATACCAGTTAGATAAATCAAGCGAAACAAAAGAAGTAAGTTCCTTAACAACCTTATTTAAATCATATTCATCAAAATAACTAGTAACATTCTTAACAAGCTTATTATATTTAGAAAATAACCACTTATCTATTTCCTCAAGATCATCATAAGAAACATCATAAGTCCTAGGATCAACCTTATCTATATTAGCATATAATGCAAAGAAAGAATAAGTATTTCTAAGTGGATTAAAGAATTTAGAATGAACTTCTTTAAGGCCATCCATATCAAATTTAAGAGGAGTCCACACCGGAGAAGTATATGGAAGATAAAATCTAACAGTATCCGCACCATACTTTTTCATAGTAGTAAATGGTTCAACAATATTTCCCCTAGATTTACTCATTTTTTTACCAGAAGAATCAAGAAGTAAATCATTAACAATAACATTTTTATATGGAGAAATCCCCTTAACAAAAACAGAAATAACAAGTAAAGTATAGAACCAACCACGAGTTTGATCAACACCCTCTGCTATAAAATCCGCAGGAAATTGAGTTTCCCAAAGCTCTTTATTTTCAAAAGGATAATGATACTGAGCAAATGGCATTGAACCAGAATCAAACCAGCAATCAATAACATCACTAACCCTACTCATAGTTTTACCACAAGAACATTTCAAATGAATATCATCAACATATGGTCTATGAAGATCTATATCATCATTAATACTTTCAATCGCCTTTTCTCTTAACTCCTCTCTTGAACCAACCATTTCCATATGACCACATTCACATCTCCAAAGAGGTAAAGGTGTTCCCCAATATCTATTCCTTGATATTGCCCAGTCATTCAAATTTTCAAGCCAGTTACCAAATCGTTTTTCACCAACATATGAAGGATGCCAATTAACAGTTTTATTAGCATTTATTATCTTATCTTTTAACTTAGTAACCTCTAAATAAAAACTTGGTTTCGAATAATATATAAGCGGTGTAGAACATCTCCAGCAATGAGGATAATTATGTTTAATCTTTTGCTTCTTAAATAACTTATCTTCCTTTTTAAGATATTTGATAACCTCAAGATCAGCATCAAAAACATTCATACCTTTCCATAAACCCTCAGTATAACAACCATCTTCCCCAACAGGATTAAGATATGGAAGATTATACCTCTTACCAACCTTAGAATCATCTTCCCCAAAAGCCGGAGCAAGATGTACAACCCCAGTTCCATCATCCATTGTTACATAATCATCACAAGTTACATAAAATGCCTTTTTAGAAACCTTTAAACTTGGTATTAATTGTTCATATTCTATACCCTCTAAGTCTTTTCCCTTATATCTTTCAAGCACCTCAACATCATCTCCTAGTACCTTTGATACTAGTTTTTCTGCTAAAATAAACTTATATCCCATAGATAAAACTTTTACATAATCCTCATTAGGATTAACACAAAGTGCAACATTAGAAATTAAAGTCCATGGAGTAGTAGTCCATACCAAGAAATATGCATCTTCATCTTTTTTCTTCATAGTAACAATAACAGTATCAACACTAACTTCTTTATAGCCCTGTGCAACCTCATGAGAAGCAAGACCAGTACCACATCTAGGACAATATGGAACTATTTTATGACCTTCATAAAACAAACCCTCATCAAAAAACTTCTTTAATATCCACCACTCAGTTTCAATATAATTATTATCATATGTTACATAAGGATGTTCAAGATCAATAAATTGACCCATCTTAACAGTTAAATCAGAAAATGCTTTCTCATTTTTCCAAACACTCTCCTTGCATTTCTTATTAAACTTCTCTATTCCATACTTCTCTATATCAGTTTTATTCTTAAAACCAAGTTCCTTCTCAACAGCAAGTTCAACAGGAAGACCATGCGTATCCCAACCAACCTTCCTTAAAACCTTAGAACCCTTCATAGTATGATACTTACAGATAGAATCCTTAATAAACTTAGCAACCATATGATGAAGCCCAGGAAAACCATTCGCAGTAGCAGGCCCATCATAAAAAACATAATAATCATTACCCTTATCTATACTCTTTTGCAAAATATTATCATTTTTCCAAAACTCAGTAAACGATTCCTCTACCTTACTTATTTCATCCTTATTCAATTCCTTAAACATAATTTCCTCCTTACAATATAAAAAGATGTTACCAAAGGACGAGTTATACCCGTGGTACCACCTTATTTTACTATATTAGTCTTATTTGCTATAACGAGCATACCGTTTTTATAATATAAAACACATCAGAAGTGATCTAAAATATAATCCCAATACTAGCTCCCACCAAACCTAGCTCGCTTAAGATTTCATATACTTCCGTCTTCCTCATTTGATTTCCTATTTATAATAGCACAACTTTTAAACATTGTAAATATATTATCAAACAAAAAACACATAACAAACAATCATGCATTTCATAAAACTTCTATTTCATCAACAATTTCCATCTGTTCAATTAAAGCATTCTTAACTTTTCTTTTATAACTCTTTAAACTAAGCATTAAACGTTCTCTATCATCATTTATTTTTTTAGTTTTTAAAAGTGCATCATTAACAATAGCACTTGCATTTTCTTTCGCCTCTTTAATAATAAGTTCAGCCTCATGTTTAGCATTACTCCTTACTTCAAGAGCAGTATTCTCTATAGTTTCCTGAAGACCCTTATAAGAATTTTCAAGTTTCTTTAAACGCTCATTTTCAAGCTTTAAATGCTCAATTTCATCTTGTTGCCTCTTAATAGTCAAAATATTCTCTTCAGTTTTTCTAATAACATAATCTACAAACTCATTAACCTCTTGCTTATTATAACCACCAGAAACATTTGTAAAATTACTCATACTACCACCCTCTTAATTACCAGTTAAACTCATCTTCCTCTTCATCTTTTTTAGGCTGTTTATTCTTACCAACAGGTTTCTCATCTCCAGAAATTTTGCCTTCTACATCAACATTATTTGGAGTACATAAAAATATACCATTACCAAGCTTTTGAAGATCTCCTCCAATAGCATACACAGAACCACTCAAAAAATCCACAACTCTCTTAGCAATTTCAGGAGTCACCCTCTTTAAATTAACCACAACAGTATTACGACTCTTCAAATAATCAGCTATAGTCTGAGCCTCAGAAAAAGCACGTGGTTCTAAAAGAATCATTTTACTTCCAGAATTACTACCTGTTTGTTTAAAATTATCCTTATAATATTCATTATTATCTGAAGAAACTTGCTCAACCTCTGAACCATCTTCTCCTATAAACTTCTTAATCTTTTCAAATGCCATTTCCTTATCCTCCTTAATTATCCTTGTTTAATAGATTTTATCTCATAATGATCAACTTTATCTATATCATTTTCACTAATCAAAGACAAAGCTTTAAATCCATAAGTTTTACCTTTTTTTACCTCATTAAGACCTGCAACAGCAACGCCAAGAACCTTATTCTTCTTATCATATAAATTAAAAGTTATAACAGTAAACTTCTTATCTGCACTTGCAGTTATATTACCATTAACATAATAAGCCTTAGAGCCACCTTTATACCCATCAACAGTATAAGAACCATCATATTTTTCTATTCTACCAGAATGACCATTTGCAACTGTATAATCCTCATAAACAATAGTATTATCATAACTATTAAAAAACATAAAATAAATAGCAACAACAACAGCAATAACTGCAACTACAACACAAACAATCATAACAGGTTTCTTACTAAAAAAATTCTTTACACCATCAATAAATTTCATAAATAGCTCACCCTTCTTAATCTAGAACACACAAAAAAATGAGATATCCTATATATAAATATAGTTTATCACAATTTTTTTTTCACATCAACATAAATATTAATTAATTTACATGTTTTCTGCTTCTTGTTTACTCTTAAGTGCATATTTCTTCTTTTCTTCCATCATATATTCGGTAACCTTAGTCTCAATTTCATCAAGACTCCTCTTGCTAAGATTACTAACAAATACCTCTTCCTTAACAGTATCTATTATAACCTTACCCCATATAAGCCCCGACACAACAGTTAAATCATTAAACATATCCGGAGTTATAGAATAAAGAAAATACCCAAAAAGCAGTCTATCATTAGCAATCAAAAGCCTCTTGTTAGTAATAACAAATACCGCTGTAGAAATTATATCATAAAACTCGTTATTTCTTTGGCCAACAAAAACATACTTAACCTCTTCCTCAGGATTAAGGTGCTGATCAATAATTTTACAATGTTTTTTTAATCTCCATGCAACAGTGGAAGGATATCTCCTCTTAAACCTTTTAGCCTCTTCATAAACAATACTCACTATATCACCTTATTATCCTTTAAAAACTTAACAAGTTCACTAGTTTCAACATATCCATTAAGCACATTAATTCTCTTACCATCCTTGTATAATAAGTTAAGAGGAGTACCCCACTCATTCTTAGACATATAATCATCTGTAGCAATTAACTCATTACTCTCATCCTGAGAAAAATTAGCAATATCTAGATAATAAATAACATAATTATAATCCCTCAAAGATTCCTTAATAGAAGTCTTAAACTTTTGACAATAAGAACAATTTTCACTTCCTATAAACATAAAATTATATCCATCTTCCTTAATAATTTCCTTATACTCATCTAAAGTAACAGAAACATAATTCTTATAAATACCTTCCCTAGCAAGATCTCTCTTAAACTCATAAGTCTTATCACAAGCACTATCAAAAACTACTTTACCATCCTTATACTCATAAAAAGTATTCTCATCTAAATCAAGTTTAATCTTATCAGAATCAACAAGACCAATCTCAATATCAGAATCCTTAGCAATTTCCTTAAGTTCCTTCCTCAAAGATACATCCCCATAGAAAACATATCCTCCCTTATCTACTATCTTAGAATAATCACTCTTCGATATAAGTTCAACACTTTTACTACCAGAAGCAACAAAAGCAAGAACAAAAACAATTACAATGATTACAGTAACTATCAAAGTCTTTACATATTTATTCATAAACTTCCCTCCTAAATAATTTATAACACTATTCTAACATAACTAGCAAGAAATAGTAAATATTTAAAAAGCCTTTTGTTGAAAAATATCAATTTTTATGGTACAATACAGAAATAAAAAAGGAGGTGCAAATATGCAATGTGATTTTCTAGATTGGAATGGTGGCATATTCGGAGGTTATTACTGTTCAAAGAAAAAAGATTATGTAGATAGCTCAACAAGAAACAGATATTGCGATAATTCATTAGCATACAGAAATTGTCCAATATATACACAAAGAGATACAGGGTGTTATCTTACAACTTGTATGTGTTACATATTAGGATACAAAGACCATTGCAAAACATTAGACAGTCTAAGAAACTTTAGAGACTCATACATGAAAAATGAAGAAGAATTACAACCTTTATTAGAAGATTACGATACAGTAGGCCCATTAATCTGTGAAAAAATGCTAGAAGATGATAATAAAACAAGAACCGCACACATCATGCTAGCAGAATACATAACCCCTGCTATTAATTGTATAGAAAATAACGAATATGAAACAGCAATAGAAATATATAAAACAATGACAACAGACTTAATGGATCACTATCAACTTGACAAAAGTCTTCTATCTCAAGAAAAACTAACAATAAACAAACAAAGAAAAATGAAACTACAAACAACATAGTTTCATTTTTTTATTTAAAACTTTCTAAAATAGACTCAAACTCTTTCGGAGGAAGCACCTCAAAGAAAAGTTCCTTACCAGTAACAGGATGAATAAACCTAATACTCTTAGAATGCAACATTTGTCCAAAATCATTAATTATCTTTCTTCTTCCATAAACAGGATCATTAACAATAGGATGACCAATATATTCCATATGTACCCTTATTTGATGAGTTCTACCAGTATCCAGTTTACACTCAAGTAAAGTAACCTCTTTTAATCTTTCAATAACCCTAAAATGAGTAATAGAATTCTTTGAGTTTATATCCGTAACAGTATATTTTTGTCTATTATTAAAATCTCTTCCAATCGGAGCATCTATTGTTCCCTTTTCATGCCTAACTACTCCCCAAACTAAAGCCAAATACTTTCTTTCAAGCTTTCTTTCTCTAATCATATTAGATAAAGCCTCATGAACACTATCATTCTTAGCAACTACCATAAGTCCACTAGTATCTTTATCAAGTCTATGCACAATTCCAGGTCTTATACTTTTAGACTTTGAAATACTATTAAAATGATACATCAGTCCATTAACTAACGTATGAGAATAATTACCAACTGCAGGATGCACAACAACCCCGCTTTTCTTATTAATTATAGCAAGATAATCATCTTCATAAACAATATCAAGATCCATTTTTTCAGGAACTATATCAATATTTTCTTCAATAATATCTTCAAAAACAATAACATCATCAATCTTAACTTTATAACTAGGAGATACCTTCTTACCATTAACAAAAACACCACTATCTTTTATCAACTTAGAAACTTTACTTCTAGAATAATCAGTTTCCAAAGAAAGATATGCATCTATTCTAATATTATCTTTATTTACTACTAATTCCATGCTTTTCACCTCTCAAATAATCAATTAAATACAAAACAATTCCGCAACATATAAACACATCTGCAAAGTTAAACACAGGAAACATATATCCAAATATATTAAAACTCAAAAAATCAACAACCTTACCATAAAAAATTCTATCAAATAAATTACCAACTATTCCTCCAATTAATAAAGAAACAGAAACTAAACCTAATCTAGTTTTAATAGCAGGAATGATACTTTTTACTATGTAAAATAAAACAAAAATAGCAATAATTATCAAAATAAACTGATAACCTCTAAAAGAAGAAAACGCAGCACCATCATTCATAACCATATCAATATCAAAGAAACCATCAATAATAGTGATAGGATAATTATCAAAAGACTTAACAAAAACTTTTGTCAACAAATCAATTAAAAAAAAGATAACACTAATAAAAAAAATCTTTCTTTTCACAAAATCACCAAAAATATTATAGCATGTATCATATTAAACATAAAGATTTTAAACACTAAAATTTTAATTTCTCATACTTTAATTACCATAAAAACAAATAATAAATATAGATTATATAAAACAATCTACATCCTAACCAAAATGACATCTTCCCCTATTCTCTCAATTTTATCCCAAGATATTTCAGTTTCCTGATCATTACCACGAAATTTAAAAAACTTTTTATTTTCCTCCAATACAAGAGAAATAAGTCTCCCACTAGCATCCAGTTTTACATCAATGATATTTCCAATTTTCTTTCCATTCAAATTAACTATATCTTTATATTGAAGCTCAGATAAACGCATACATCTCACCTATTAAATTTTATTATTAAAAAAAAGAAACATAACTACTAAAGCTATATTTCAAAAATATATTTTATCTTAAATTATTCATCTCTTCTGTTAATAAACCTATACATTCAGCTATTAAATTAATATCTAATTTTTTATTTAACATCTTCTATGCTTGCTCTTTTTACACCCTTTATATACTCTCACCCTTATATACCTTAAATAATTTCTCATTATCTTCTTTGTTAAAGACTAACATTAATTTATCTAAAACACTTAATCATCTCAAACATTACAAAGTATATAAACTTATTTTTTTAATCTAGTATTTCTGTTATTGCTTTCATTACTCCTAATTTACCATATTCATAAGTTAATGCCCCTTGTTGATAGGCTACATATGGTTCTCTATATGGACCATCACACGATAATTCTATTGTCGCTCCTTGAATAAATGTTCCTGCAGCCATTATTACTTTATCTCCATATCCAGGCATCTCATCTGGAATTGGTTTTACATACGAATCTATTGCAGATGCCATTTGAATTCCACCACAATATCTTACTTGTTTATCAGGATTATTAAAAATTATTGCTTCAACTATATCTGCCCTCTTATCACTATATTTTGGTTCCACTTCATAACCAAGTTTTTCCAATAAATAAGCCGCTAAAGTTGCCGTCTTTACACTAGAATTTACTACAGACGGAGCCATATATAATCCTTGTAAGATATTTCTATTCATATCTAAAGTAGCTCCTATATCCTTGCCCTCTCCTGGAATAGCTAACCTTTCACTAGCTAGATAAACTAAATCCCTTCTACCAGCAATATATCCTCCATTAGGAACTATTCCTGCACCTAAATTCTTAATAAGAGACCCTACCATTATATCTGCACCAACTTCTAAAGGAGTTACCTCTTCCACAAACTCACAATAACAATTATCAACCATTATTATCACGTCTTTTGATACTTTTCTTATTTCTTCTATCACTTTTTTTATCATATCTACTGTTATACTTTTTCTATTTGAATACCCCTTTGATCTTTGAATTTCTATTAACTTTATCTTTTCTTTTTTCAAAACCTCTTTAATCTTATCAGTATCAAACTCATTATTCACTAAATCCACTTGTTTATAATTTACTCCATATGATTTTAAACTACTAGGATTATCTCTTAACCCTATTACCTCATGCAATGTATCATAAGGAGTTCCTGTAATACTAAGCATCATATCACCTGGTCTTAAATTAGCAAATAAACATACTGTAAGAGCATGAGTCCCTGAGACAAATTGTCCCCTTACTAAAGCATCTTCTGCACCAAGCACCTCACTATAAATTTTATCTATCTTTTCTCTTCCTACATCATTATAACCATATCCATTTGTCCCATATAAATCATTTGTAGATATATTATTATTTATAAAAGCATTTAAAACCTTTGTCGTATTCTTTAAGCATATTTCATCATATTTATCAAATATTTCCTTTAAAGCACCTTCTGCTTCATTTGTCATTCTTATTACTTTATCACTTATTATTAACTCTTTATTCATAGTGTCCCTCCATTCACCTTTATTATTTCACCATTCACATAACTTGCTTTATCACTCGCTAAAAAAAGTACCACATTTGATATTTCCTGCGTCTCTGCAAATCTTTTTAATAAAATACCTTGTGATATATCACATCTCTGCAAATCATCTAGTTCCTTATTCATGTCCGTATTTGTCCAACCAGGACACACACAATTTACATTTATATAAGGTGCATAATACTTTGCCATATTATGTGTTAAAGATATTACTCCTGCTTTTGAAGCATCATATTCACAACTTTCAGGATATCCATTATCTAAACCATTATCACTAGCTATATTTATTATCTTTCCCTTTTTATTCTCTAACATCATTTCTCCAACATATTTTGTCACCAAATAAGTTCCTATCAAATTTACTTCCAAAACCTTTCTAAAATCATCATAAGTCTTCTCATTAAATAACGTATCATTACATACTCCAGCATTATTTATCAAAATATCTATTCTGTTATACTTTTCTTTTACCTCATCAATCATTTCTTTTACTTCATCTTCATTTGATATATTACACTTTATTAAAAGTGGTGATGTATTATATTTTTCTTTTATTTCATTTTCTAACAATAAAGCCTTTTCTTTACTAGTATTATAATTAATTATAACATTGGCACCCTCTTTTGATAAATCTAATGCTATCTGCCTACCTATTCCTTTACTTGAGCCAGTTACCAAAACTACCATATCCTTAAAATTCATAAGACTCCTCCTTAGTGATAAATTATAATTGAAATTAATAAAAAATACAAGTTGACAGTTTTCTGTAAAGTAAGCTTGTTTTTCTTCTTTTTTGGGTATATTAATGATATCATATGATAGTATTTATACAAGGAGGGATATAAATGAAATTTTTAGAAAATCTAAGCAAAACACTTTCAGATATGATTGGAATAAATGACAACACCATCTTTTTAATTATATCTAGTATTATCGTAATTATTATTATTGATCTAATCTCAAAAGGAATTATATTCTTAAATACTGAATTTAACAAAAACGAAAGAAATCTTTACTTATTCAATAAAAAAACTAAAATAACAAAATTTATTATCCTAATGATTGCTCTTCTTATTATTTGGGAAAAGAAAATACCTAATCTCATTACCCTAGTTAGTTTCGTAAGTGCTGCTACTACTTTTGCAGTTAGAGACATTATCCTTAACTTTTGTGCAGGAATATATATTACCCTAAAAAAACCCTTTAAAATCGAAGATAGAATAGAAGTAAGTGATGTAAACGGGGGCATAATCGGAGATGTTGTTAATATAAATACTCTTAACTTTGAAATTCTTGAAGTGAAAAACAAAGAAAATGGAGAACAGTCAACAGGAATAATTGTTCAAATACCAAATTCTAAAATATTTACTAATGCAATCAAAAATTATACAAAAGCTTTTAAATATGTATGGGAAGAACTAGAAATAAAAATTCGTCTAGATGGAGATATTGAACAAAACAAAAAAGTACTATATGATATAGTTAATAGCAATGATATTGTTACTAAAATTCCAAAAAAAATGAAAGAACAACTTAATACCGCTATCAGCGATTATAGAATTTACTATAATAACTTATCACCATTTATTTACACTAAACTAACCGAAGATTACATTGTTCTAACAATTAGGTATTTATCTCACCCTAAAAAATCAAGAAACATCGAAAGTCAAATATGGACACAAATCTATGAAAAAGCTAAAGCAGGAGAACTCGACTTATATACAACTAGCAAACTATACAAAGAAAAAGATAATTCGTAATTATAAACGAATTATCTTTTATATTTTATTTCTAAACATCATAGTCAAAACTAAATCAATCAGTATAATAATACATGACAAAGATGACATAGTATATATTTTCTTCTTCGGAGTCTTTGAAATTATCAAACATATTAAAGGTTCCACTATATAAATTAATAATAAACCTCCTATCCCAAACGTAAGTACCGATCTTAAACACACATATCCATCTATATTCAAAAATAACCCCGTATAATCCCACCAAGTTTTATGATATATCTCCCATAACAAATAACCAGTTAGATATTCAAGTATTCCTGTTGACAACATTGCAAGCAAAAACACTACTAAAGGGTTCCTTTTAAATTTTTTAAGAAGTAATACCATCAAAGCTGCACCAAAACCATATACTGGAAGATATGGTCCATATAAAAAACCTCTGTTCACCAACTCATGATCAAACAATAAACAAAATATCTCTTCATATATATAACCAACCACTGATCCCGCTAAAAATATCAATATATATAAACAAATAGTCTCCTTTTTATCAAACTTATATATAGTTCTATTTATTTTATTAAACCAACTTAACATAAACATCTCTCCTATTATTAATTTACCACAAAAAGATATTTTTTAAAAGTTTATTTTTTATTAATTAAACAAAAAGAGAGCTTTCACTCTCCATCTATGTAAACGCGAGAACACCTCACGGGTCGCGTCTAATATATATTATGGTATTTTTGCTAAATAGTTACTTTTTTTTAGAGTTGACCTTATCTATAAACAATTTTCTAGTTGTAGTTTTAATATGTACTTTTTTAAAACTTATATACACCTTGTTATTAAGAAACATAAATTAATATCACATATTCACAATTAAAAATAACTTACTTTATATTCACACTATTTATAAAAAACTTATTATAAGATTTTTCCTTAAGTTAAAAAATAAAAATTTTATATCACACTAACTCATATTCCCTAACAGCAATTCTTTCATCTGAACAGTATTCTATTACAAATTTATTTTCTCTTTTGCATATTAATATTCCCATTGTATTATTGTTACTTATTTCTTTTATGTTTCTATCTACGTAATTCATATACTTTTGAACCTGTGAAATATATTCAACTTTAAATTGGGTAACTTTTAATTCAATTACTACATAACAATTAAACTTTATATTAAATAATAACAAATCTATATAATGATTTCTATCACCTATTTTTATTTTATATTCACTACCTATAAAACTAAATGAATTACCAAGTTCTCTCATAAATGATTCTATATCTTCTAATATTAAATTATGTAATGCTTTTTCGTTAAATATCTCAATATTATTCTTATTTCTAATTAATATTGGATTTGGTACTAAATCTTTTGCTTCAATCTTATCATCAAGTATTAATTTGTTTTTAGTTTTGATTGGTAATCTATTGTATTCATTATTACGAATCTTTTCTCTTAATAAATCACGCCCAATATTTTGTTCTCTACAGATATTGATATAATACCTTATTTCATCTATATTTTTTAAAGGTAATAACTCGACATAATGGCTCCAAGACAATTGTGTCGCAAGCTGCGACACTTTTTCATCACTAAACATACTATAGAATTGTTTCATCCTAAATAATGTTCTTCTGTTATATTTTTTACCAACTTCAACAACTAATTTTTTAGAATATTCATCTATAATATTATCTCCATATTTTCCACCTGCATCATTTAGCAACTTGCCAATTTCAAAATATGTAATAACTTTATGTCTTTCCTTCGAATAGTCTTTTACTTTTGAATATATTTCATTATCAATTATTTTATTTTTTATTTCATTATAATAATTAATAACCATCATTCCTTTCTACGGATCATAAGTCCTAACCTTATATCCTTTATCATCAAAAGTAACCTTTATTGAACCATTAACATCCGTTCTATATATTTTTGTATTTTTTAAAGTTTCTAACACCTCATCTTTAGGATGGCCATATCTATTATTCTTACCAACAGAAATTACTGAGTTTTTCGGATTTATTTTCTCTATAAATTCCTTGCTTGAAGACGTATTTGAACCATGATGTCCTACTTTTATAAAATCTATATCATTTAACTCATATTTCTCCATAATATCTATTTCTTTTTTCACACCAGCATCACCCATAAAAATAAACTTTTTATTTTGATAATTTAAATAAATAACACTTGAATTATCATTTTCATTATTATAAGTTTTGGTATTTAAAAACTCCAATTTATATTTATTTAGTTTTAATTCTTTTACACACGACTTATAATTTATATTATTTTTTCTTAATGCTTCAATAAGTTCATATTCTAAATTATTGTACTCTCCACAATTAAAAACAACTTGCTTTATATTCATATGATTTACTAGATATAAAGCCTCTTTCATATGATCAGCATCTCCATGAGTTAACACTAAATTATCTAATTTTTTTATTCCAACTGAATTTAAATACGGGACTAATTTATTTTTAGCTATCTTATATTTATATTCCTGATCTTTTATTTGCATTTGTCCTCCAGTATCTATCAAAGTTGTATTACCATTTATATTTATTAAAGTACTATCTCCTTGTCCAACATCTAAATACATTACAAAGTCTTCCTTACTAAAAGGCATAAAGCTATGTAATATAAAAAACATTATTAATATTATGATAAATTTTGTCCTTTTAGTATTCCAATTTAAAAACAACTTACAGATTATGACAAAATAAATGACTACTGTTAACATACCCATTTTACAGTTACTCACTTTAAGTATCGGGACTTGGTCTAAAAAATGTGATGAAAACTCAATTATTTTGATCAATAAATAAAGTACACTATCCAGACCAGGAAATAAGTAACTTATTAAAGTAAACGGTAATAGAACAGATGATACATACGGTACAAAAAAAAGATTATAGATCACTGAAAGATAATTTATTTTATAAAAATTATTTATTGTTATTGGATACGACACTAAAAATGCTATTAAAGAAACCATAAATAGTGAATATAACTTATTCTTTGTATTTATCAAATCCTTAAACAATATTAAAAATAAAGTTACTAAAAACGAATATTTTAATCCAATATTATTTATATTAAGTGGATTATTTACCATTATTATACATAATGCAAGCACCAGAAGATTCACCGTCGGTATTTTAAGCTTTAACATTTTATTTATCATTAACAATATTGTTAAAATAGCACCCCTCATAACAGACATTGAAAAATTTGTCAAAAACATATAAAAAAGCAAAAACACTATCAATATAATATATTGTTTTATATCTCTTAATTTTAACTTTTCTAATATCTTTGATAAAACTCCTAAAAATATTGATATATGAAGACCAGATATAGCAAATAAATGACTTATTCCATTTTCCCTATATGAAAGCAATGTATCCTCATCTATATAACTATTATTTCCAAATATTAAACTATTTATATATGGAGACGATTTCTTTAACCTTTCTCCTCTTTTTAGCAACACATTTTTTGCTTTATAAAATAAATTCTTATTACTTTCTATCTTAGTTATACTTTTTATATCTATTACTGTATATATTTTATTACTATTTAAATATTTCTTATAATTAAATGTATTTGGTACTGTATTATTATCTATTTCCTTTATTTCTCCAGTTACCTCTACCTTATCTCCTAAATTATATTTGGCATTATATGAACCTATTTCTTCTCTATCACAATAAATAAATCCTAAAACTTTTTCTTTTCCTTTTAATTCATACTTTATACCATAATCCTTTACTGCTTTATTCGATATTATAAACCTTTCCTTATCTATAGATTCATATATACTAATGTGTACTATATTACTTTGTACAAAATATCCTATTAAAGATATTACTAAAAGTATAATATAAGGTATTTTAGATTGTAATATTTTCCTTAATCTTTTCAAATAGGGCCTCCCCTATTCCAGAAACTTGTTTTATTTCTTCTATTGTTTCAAACTTCTTTTTTGTTCTATATTCTATTATTGCTTTAGCTTTTGATTCACCAACCCCAGATAAAGTCATTAACTCCTCTAAAGTGCCCTCATTTATTGAAACCAATTTCTTATCTTGACTTTCTTCCTTCTTAACACTACTATTACTTGCTTTTTTCCCATTTTTAAAGTTCTCATTTGTAATACAAGCATCATTTGTTATATCCTTAGTACATATATTTCGCACTACCTCTTCGTTCTCTTTTGTCTTTTCAAATTCTCTTACTTCTTCCTTACTATAGATTATTATAACCATTTCATCTGTTATTTTTTTACTTAAATTATTTACTCTATTATCAGCATTTATCGTAAATCCACCAGCCTTTTTTACAACATCTATTACCCTTTGCCCATCTTCTAAATAATAGACCCCTGGTTTTTTTACTTCACCCTTTATATCCACAATTAGCTTTTTTACTTCTTCTTGTTGTGATACTGGTTTTTGTTCACTAGTCCTATCCTTAAGATTATTTATTTCTTGTGTAAAATAATAAAATGATAATATCTGTAACCCTATAGACAAAACTAACACTAAAGTAAACAAAATATACTCTTTGTACTTAGAATAAAGTTCTAATAATTTTTCCATACAAAAACACCTCCTACTTAATAATTACCATCCTAGAGGTGTTTTTCCTATTTTTTTTAACTTTTTTTTAATTTTTTTGTATTATTTTCATAACTTACCCTTTGAACCATAGCAAGTGCTAGCAACGTACACCAACAAACACTACCACCATAACTCATAAATGGAAGAGGCACCCCTGTCATTGGAAGTATTCCAAGTACTCCAGTTAAATTTACCATTATATGCATAAATATATAAAATGCCACTCCAAAACAAATTAATCTTCCCGAAATATAAGATGATCTCTTTCCTATTACAATTATTCTTACTATCAAAATAAAATATAATGTAAATAAAGCAATTGCTCCAATTATTCCTGTTTCCTCAACATATATTGCAAAAACAAAATCCGTATGAGCCTCTGGAAGATATAAATACTTTTGTGTACTATTTCCAAGTCCCTTTCCTGTTAATCCCCCGCCATTTATAGCTATATAACCATTACACAACTGATTGCCTGATGTTATATATCTACTACAAGGATCATGAAAATTAAATCTTTCCAATTTATCTTTAGGAATAAGCTTATCACCACACGTTATTACCAAAATCGCAAGTAACAAACTAAATACTATCCCTATACCAAAAATTTTTAATTTTATTTTCGGAGATGCTGGAGATGCAAAAAACATAAGTAAACAAAGTCCCGCAAAAATAATCGCAGTTCCTAAGTCTCCTTGAAAAACTATTGTACCAGCCACTATCATTGCAACTATCATAGGAACCATCATTCTAAAAAAATTATCACTATACTTCATATTCTTATCATAATAAGTTGCAATAAGTGGGATGATTGATATCTTCGCAAATTCACTAGGCTGAATACCTAATCCATTATAGTTAATCCAACCACTCATACCATTTATTACTTGTCCCAAAAGAGATAACACTACTATTACTCCAGATATTCCTATAGTAGCAATCCAAGACAGTCCAGAGTATTTCCTTGTAGGAATCATTATGAAAAACAAACAGACTATAAATCCTACTGATAAAAATATAAACTCCTTTAGAAAATATCTACTTGGATCAGCATCATTTAACATATATGCTGTTACATTCGAAGCCGAATAAATAGTTATTAATCCTAGTGTAAATAGTATTACTGAAATAATTAAAAGCGGTTTATCTATCTTCTTCAATATTTTTAACATAATCTACCTCTATATTATAATAACACAAATTATTGTTTTTTTAAATAAAATAGTTTTTTATAATGTCAAAAAGTTAGTAATTATAATAAACTATATTAGATATCAAAAAGGAGGATGCTTATGTATTATTACGGAAATTCCTATGGCTATGGCCAAGGTTGTGGATGTCAACAAGCCAGTAACTACGGTGGTTACTATGGCGGAGGATATTCAAACGGATATGCTATTATTTTAGTTTTATTTATTTTATTAATAATCATAATTGGCGCAAGAAATTGGGCTTAGTTAAAAAAAATATTTAATTTATGGATTGTTATCATTTTATGTTAGCAATCCTTTTTATTTTTTTCTTTATGTGATATGATATATTTATATTAGAGGTGCAATATGAAAAAAAATAATAAAAAAATAATGATTATAATTTTAATTATTCTTATAATAGTTTTTATCATTCTTTTTACCAAAGTTTTATTATGGACTATTGATTCTCATAAAACTAAAAAACAAGGCTATGACGAAAATATTACCTTAGTTTCAGACAATAGTAACACAGAAATAATAAAACAAAAAAAATTAGACAAAAATAATCCCTATTGGGATTATATAAAAATGAAACTTATCAACGTTGACTTTTCCAAACTCATTAAAGAAAATAACGACACAGTCGGATGGATACAAGTTAAAGGCACTAACATAAATTACCCATTTGTACAAGGAAATAACAACGACTATTACCTAAATCATTCCTTCGATAAAAGCTATAATGGAGCAGGATGGGTTTTCTTAGATTACAGAAACGACACCTCTATTGAAAATAGAAACACTATTATATATGCTCATGGTATGTATGATAAAACCATGTTTGGGTCACTAAAAAATATAGTTTCCAGTGGTTGGCTAGATAATAAAAATAACTACGTAGTTAAATTATCCACCATGTACGAAAATACACTATGGCAAGTTTTCAGTGTCTATCATATTCCAACAACAAATGATTATCTAAAAATAAAATTTAAAAGCAACGAAGAATTCAAAGATTTCGTAGACAAACTAACTAAAAGAAGCTATCACGATTTTAATACAGATGTCTCCTCAAAAGATGATATTTTAACACTATCCACTTGCTGGAATAAAAAAGAAAAAGTTGTTCTTCATGCTAAACTAATTAAAAGAGAAAAGAGATAATATTTCAAAGTTATTATTTCTTTTTTTGTCGTTATATGTTATAATACACTTATCTTTGAGGTGATAGTATGCTAAAAAATAAAGACATTTTAGACGAAAGAGATAAAAGACTTAGAAAAGTTAGTAAAGAAGTTACCTTTCCTCTTAATGATGAAGATAAAGAAACGATTAAACTTATGATTGAATACCTAACAAATAGTCAAATTGAATCTCTAGCAAGTAAATACGATTTAAGACCAGGTATGGGAATGGCTGCAATTCAACTTGGTATAAATAAAAGATATTTTGTTGTAGTACATGAACAAGAAAAACCAGAAACTTTTAAAAACTATATTATTATAAATCCTAAAATTGTTTCAAATTCTGAAGAAATGATTTATGTCGAAGAAGGCGAAGGATGCCTAAGTGTAAACAGAGATATTGACGGAATAGTTCCTAGATACGCAAGAGTTACCCTAGAAGGTTATGATATAGATGGAAATAAAATAAAACTAAGAGGAAGAGAAGAACTTGCAGTAGCTTTCCAACACGAACTTGATCATTTAAACGGTATTTTATTCATTGATAAAATAGATAAAAATGATCCATATAAGTACGAAGACGTTTATAGAGCCATATAATTTGGCTTATTTTTTAAAATATGATATAATATAAAAGGTGAAAATATGACAAAAAACAATAACAATAATGAATTATATAAGTATTACTATGAGTACTGGGAATATGCTGACTGGGATAATAATAAACTTCTTAATATAACTACCCCAGAACTTAGCATTTCCCAAATTAGAAAATGTGCTAAAACATATGCTACTAATGTACTAAACTTTAGCCAAGATGAATTCTACAAGAAAATTGCACGTGCTAGAGTCTGTAGAACACGTAGTATCACTATGTCTGATAAATACTTTATAGCATTCGAAAAACTAAGTGATGCCTCTAGTGAATCCGATATTAAAGATATCCTATCTAGAGAAGATATTAGTATAAAAGAACTTAAAAAATTCATTAAACAATACATAAATATTTACAGAAAAAACGAAAAAACATCTATTTTAGACGATTTAAAAAACAAAATTGAATCATTCGAAGAAAAACAAACAAAAGTTGTTCCTAAAGATGATGGTGATGTTGCATCACTTTCTAATGCTAAAGCTTATATCGGAGCATACGTTAACAATAGCAAAATTAACAAAGCAACATTCTGTCAACTAAATGGAATAACCTCCGATACATTTGATGGATATGTCAATATTGTTAGAACTTTTGATCACAGCTTATATGATCAATTAATTGAAAAAATCGAAGATACACGTAAAAAAGAAAAAAGAAAACTTATTAAAAAAATTCCTACAATAATAGAAAACATAAATGATAAAGAAAATTCTTTCAATGTATTAGATTACTTCTTAATTACTACAATCAGTTTAGAAGAGTTTAAAGATATCTGTTTAGAACTAAAAAGTAAAGAAAGAATGAGTGCTAAAGATTACAAAACAATCGAAAGATTTATCGCAAATATACATATTACCCCTTGTAACAACAGAGAAATAAATAATCTTTTAAAAGAAGACATTGCCTTTAATGCTAAATTTGACGAAAAAGGCAATTTCATTCCAGATAGTGCTATAAAACCATCACTAGAAGAAAAAGAAACAGTAATTGAATTCTTAAAACTAAATGGTATTCCTATCGATAAAAAGATTTATCATTTAGCCCTAAAAAAATATATTGATGAAAACATAAATACAAAAGGAAATCAAAAAAAATAAAGCAACACGCTTTATTTTTAATTTATTTTCTTTTTATATACATTCGTATCATATAACACATAGTCTAAGTTTTTATATAAAGTATTCGCAGAACATCTTTTTTTATTAGAAGTTAACATCAACATAGTAACACACTCTCTCCTTGCAATTATCTCAAGTTCTCTTAACATAAAAGTACCTACTCCTTGACCTCTATACTCACTTTTTACACACACCAAGTTTATATATCCCGTCTTTTCATTGGTAAATATATTATTTATATAATTAATCATACACATTCCTAATATAATACCTTGATCTTCTACTACATATATATTCTCATCTGTATATTCGATATTATTTAAAACCTCTTTATCAAACGATTCCTGATATATTTTAGTTATATCCTTTAAATCAGCTTGATTAGCTCTTCTTATATCCATCACTTTGTTCCTGTTGAACCAAATCCACCAGCACCACGTACTGTATCTTCTAAAGATTCTACTTGATTAAATTCTGCTTTTAAATATGGTGCTAACACAAGTTGAGCTATTCTTTCCTTATTAGTAATTATTATCTCCTTATCAGAATGATTATGTAGTGCAACCATTATTTCCCCACGATAATCCGTATCAATTACCCCAACTTTATTTGCTGGAGCAAGTCCCTTCTTACACGCTAAACCACTTCTTGCATAAATTAATCCAACATACCCATATGGTATCTCCATAGCAAGTCCTGTTTTTATAAACTCAGTTTGATTAGGCTTTATAGTTAAATCACCATCAAGTATTGCATACAAATCCGCTCCCGCAGAATATTCTGTTCCATATGTTGGAATAACTGCCCTTTCATCAAGTTTCTTTATATTTACCTTTTCTACTAACATACTAATTTCTCCTTTTCAAATTTTATTTCACTTATTTTATCATATTCTAAGCTTTCCTTTACATCAATTATCCTTTGATTAGATGAGCCTCTAAAGTAAAGATTAGGATTTTTTAAATTTTCTATAAATTTTCCATCAACTAAAACATCTATATACGATAATAATTCTTTAGTTTCTTTCAACTGTTTTACTTGTCTTTCCATTATATCCTTATCAAATAAATATCCTGAATAAGCCCAGATATCCTTTTCTGGATATTCCTTCTTTACTTTTCTAACTAATTTTAAAAGTCCTTTTTGGTTTATAGGTTCAAATGGTTCTCCTCCTAAAAGAGTTAATCCACTTATGTAATTAGGTCTCATAGCTTCTAATATCTCATTTATAGTATCTTCAGTAAACTCTTGACCATAGTTAAAGTCCCAAGCTTCCTTATTAAAACAACCCTTACAATGATGATTACATCCACTTACAAAGATTGATACCCTAACTCCTGGACCATTAGCTACATCATACTTTTTTATCTTTGCATATCTCATATTACTTCCTATAAATGCAGCACCCTTTGAGAAATTTCCTTTGTTTTCCCTTCATTCCAAAAATTTTCTCCCAGATAACCACATGTTCTCCTTGTTACATTCATTTTATTCTTATCTTTATTACCACAATTTGGACATTCCCATTCTAAATTCTTATTTATAATAATCTCACCATCAAAACCACATTCATGACAATAATCACTTTTAGTATTAAACTCAGCATATTGAATATTATCGTATATAAACTTAACAAGTTCTTCAAGAGCCTTTAAATTATGTCTCATATTAGGTATTTCTACATAACTTATTGCCCCACCACTAGATATTTTTTGAAACTTACTCTCAAACGCCAGCTTATCAAAAGCATCTATCTTTTCTCTTACATCTATATGATAAGAATTCGTATAATAACCCTTATCTGTTACATCCTTTATAGTTCCATATTTTTCCTTATCTATTCTAGCAAATCTATAACATAAACTTTCCGCTGGAGTACCATATAAAGCAAACCCAATACCTGTTTCCTTTTTCCACTTATCTGTAGTACTTCTAAGTTTATTCATAAGTTTAAGAGCAAACTCTTCTCCAACAGGATCAGTATGACTAACACCCTTAACAAGTTTAGTAGTTTCATATATTCCTATATATCCAAGTGAAATCGAAGAATAACCTCCTTTTAAAAGCTTATCTATTTTTTCACCCTTTTTAAGTCTTGCTATTGCACCGTGTTGAAAATGAATTGGACTTGTATCAGAATAAGTTCCAAGAAGTGCATAGTGACGACACATTATTGCCTCATAACAAAGATCAAGCCTCTTTTCAAGTATCTCAAAGAACTTTTCCTCATCACCATCACTTAAAATACCAATCTGAGGTAAATTAATACTTACTACCCCTTGATTAAACCTACCCTCAAACTTATAATTTCCATTTTTATCTTTCCAAGGAGCAAGAAAACTACGGCATCCCATTGGACTATATACATTCCCTTCACAGTTTTCTCTCATCTTCTTCGCAGATATATAATCAGGATACATTCTCTTAGCAGAACACTTAACTGCCAACTTAGTTAAATAATCATACTTTCCACCCTTTAAAATATTATGTTCATCAAGTACATAAATTAACTTAGGAAAAGCCGGAGTAACATATACACCCTTTTCATTTTTTATACCCTTTAATCTTTGATTTAGAACCTCTTCAATTATCATAGCATTCTCTTCTATATAAGGATCATCCTCACGCAAATACAAAAACAATGTTACAAATGGTGTTTGTCCATTAGTAGTCATCAAAGTATTTATTTGATATTGAATAGTTTGAACCCCAGCAGATAACTCCTCCTTCAAACGATCCTCAACTAACTTATCTATTTCCTCTTCAGAAATTTTTCCCTTATGCCTTTTAGTAATCAACTTCTTAAACTTTTCTCTACTATATTTCAAATACTTACCCAAATGACTTATATCAACAGATTGACCACCATATTGATTACTTGCAACCGCAGCTATTATTTGTGTCATAACAGTACACGCAACCTGAAAACTCTTTGGAGTTTCAATCATTTTACCATTCATTACAGTTCCATTATCCAGCATATCCCCTATATTTATAAGACAACAATTAAATATAGGTTGAACAAAATAATCAGCATCATGAAAATGAAGTACTCCTTCCTCATGAGCCTTACTAATCTTCTCAGGAAGAAGAATTCTCTTAGTAAGATCACGAGAAACCTCACCAGCAATATAATCCCTTTGAGTAGACGCAACCGTAGGATTCTTATTTGAGTTTTCCTCATTAAGTTCCTTATTCTCATTCTTAATTAAACTAAGTATAGATTCATCCGTAGTATTACTTTTCCTAACAAGAGCTCTATTATAACGATATATAATATAAGCCTTAGCAAGATCAAACTTCTTTATATCCATAAGTTTTTTCTCAATAATATCCTGAATATCCTCAACCAAAATCCTCTTTTTATTCAAACCCTCAATATATTTAATTATATTCTCTATTTGTCTTTTACTTACTCTTTCCTCTTCCTGTACATCTTGATTAGCCTTATCTATTGCAACTCTTATCTTTTCTCTGTCAAAATCTACTGCTCTACCATCACGTTTAATTACTTTCATTTTTTTTACTCCTCTCTAGTTTTTTTACAATTTAATTCTAACACAAAAAATTCATTTATATTGTTGCATTTGCAACATAAATGAAATATAATTTAATTATGTAAAGTGGTGATATTTTTTATGAAAAAAACAAAAATATTTGAAAATATTAGTAATGAAGATATAAAAAAAATGTTAAAATGCTTTGACGCAAAAAAAAGAACATTCAAAAAAGACTCAATCATCATGAATTATATAGGAAACACCAGTACAGTAGGAATAATTGCAAAAGGAACAGCAGAACTAATCAGAAACGATTATAACGGTAACAGAACAATTATTGAAACCCTAACAGAAGACGATATCTTCGGAGAAGTATTCTCAAGTTATAATATAGATGAACTAAGTATCAAAGCAAGTGAAGAAACCGAAGTAATTTTTATAGACTACTATCATATCACAAAAAGATGTAAAAAAGCATGCCCATTCCATAGTAGATTAGTAGAAAACACACTAAATATCCTATCAGAAAAAATAGTAAGTAACAACGAAAGAATAGAAATATTAGTAAAAAGAACAATAAGAGAAAAACTACTAGCATACTTTGACATTATGTCTAAGAAAAAACTATCAAAAACATTCACTATTCCCTTCACATATACAGATCTAGCAGATTACCTAGGAGTAGATAGAAGTGCTATGCAAAGAGAACTAAAAAACTTAAAAGAAGATAATTTCATAAAAACAAATAACAAAAAAATTACTCTTAATTACTAGAGTAACTTTTTTTATGGAATCATTACAACATGAGTAGAAAAAGAGACGGTTTCATTTTCATCTACTCCACTTATATTGTAAGAACTAAATAACCCTGAATCACCATCCATAGCAAAGTTTCCTCTTGTATACCAAGGATAATTAGTTCTTACCAAGTATGTACTATCATCATACCAACCACCTGAACCTTTGTAAATTTCCTTTGTTCCGTCTCCAAGTTTACTTCTTTTAAGATCATCAAGACTTGTGCCATAACTATATTTATCATAATACTTATCATCAGGATATGTATCAAAACCAGATTCCCCAGCTAACATAGTCTTACCATCTGCAGAAACCATATTACCCATTACATACTCATTCATACCTCCACTCATATCATATATTCCATATATATTTTGTGTAGTTGAGGCTAACATTCCAGACTCAGTATTGTATTCATTACCCTCTGAAGAGGAATCAGGTCCACATCCTGTTATTAAATCATAATCACCATTTACTCCAATTTCAACACACTTTCCATCCGTACATGTTCCATATTTTGAATGTGATAGATATGCCACTGCTCCCCATTCCATATTTTTTATCATATGAGTATCTGTATTTGTACTAAATCCATAATCATTATTATTAACACTCATCTCTATTGATTTCTCAAATTCTTCTGAAACTCTATAAAAACTATAAATATCATTTAATCCTATATTTGGTTTAGAAGCATAACTCATATTCATCTCTCCATTAACCTTATATCCCACTTCTCTTAGTTCAAATTTACTCATCCAAAAACCTTTTATTTCTTTATCTCCAAATGTAAACGCTGGATGAGTATATGTTTTTCCATTACAAGTCGAATCTGTACATACCTTATTATCTATTTTACAAGTTTCACTTGTTCCATCTCCACCAGATCCCTGTATATTATCAGTACACGTTATATCTCCAGTTTTATCTGTTCCCTTTTCAAATGTTATTTCTATTTGTTGTTCACTACTTTTTTGTTTTCCATCAGCATTATAATTCCATACTTTATATTTATACCTTGGTATCCAGACTTGCATTGTTAGAATATCATCCATTGATATTTCTGTTCCAACTTCTGCTGATAAATATTTACTTCTATTAGTTGATGTTACTGTTACACTATTTGCCCACATCTTACTATTATAATCATACCACTTATGATTTTCATCTTTATTCTTTTCATCTGCTTTCTTCCAAGATGAAGATGACTCATCATAATAAACTGGTATCATTGTAGCATCAAGTACCGGTGCATTAGCACCACTCGTATCTAATTTTCCTGTTTTTACTGTTATCTCTATCGTCTTAGTCCCCATTATTGTATCAGTAAACACTGCATATGTTGTATTTACTTTATAAGAAACAATACCCACTAAAACTAAAAATATTATACTTAAAGTCGATATTATATAAGGATTAAATTCCCTTATATTTTTATTTAAAAAGTTATATAATTGCCCCCCCCCCCAGACGAATGTTCGCTGGATGTTAGCATATTTTTGTGACAGTTTTTAGAGGGGGTATTCTTATTCTTTCTTTTTTTATTCATGAGACATCATCCTATCTATTATCTACATTTCATTTTATAATAATTTTATCTTATTTTCAAGATACTATTTATCCATTTTGGGTAACTTGCCTATATTATCTACATATACTATACTAGGTGAATTTTATTTATGTTTGATACTTTAAATAATTTATCTTTAGAAGAAGAAGCTTATGTTATTTATAATAATGTTAAAGATTCTTCTCGTGATACTTTAATTAATCTTGGTGTTTATAACACTAATATTAAGTGTTTATATAGAAGTCCATTCGGAGATCCTACAGCATATCTAGTCAAAGGAATTGTACTTGCAATTAGAAATGATAATGCAAAAGATATTATCATCATGAGGAAAAGACATGAGTAATAAAAACTATTCCATTGCTCTACTAGGCAATCCTAATGTAGGTAAATCCACTATTTTTAATGCCCTTACAGGAAGTCATGAGCATACTGGTAATTGGTCCGGTAAAACTGTAGATATCTCTAAAGGAACTTATACAAGCAATAACAAAAGCTATAACATTACTGACTTACCAGGCACCTATTCCTTAAACGGACAATCAAAAGACGAAAAAATTGCCAGTTCCTTTATCAAAAACAATGACATCGATATCATAGTAGTAGTCCTAGATGCAACATCTTTAGAAAGAAATCTTAATCTAGCCTTACAAACACGTAATATAAAAGATAACATCATAATATGCATTAATCTTCTAGACGAAGCTAAGAAAAGAGATATAAATATCGACCTAGAACTATTAGAAAAAGAACTAGAGCTACCTGTAATTGGTATAAGTGCCAAAGACAAATCCCAAATTAAATCATTAAAAAAATTCATTGATCATTATAACAACAAAACCAATCATTGTTACATAGATAACACTTATGACTTAGCCAGTACTATATATAAAAAATGTGTTTCCTTAAAAAACAATAACTACAATAAAAAAATTCTTTCCATCGACAAAATCATGACCTCTAAAAAATACGGTATCCCCATTATGATCACAACTTTCGGGCTTATCCTATGGCTTACCATTGTTTTTTCAAATATTCCCTCTTCTTTACTTAGTTCCCTATTTACATATTTACATGATAAATTATATAACCTAATTTCCCCTTTGTTTTTTAAAGATTTTTTACTTAGCATATATAATGTTGTTACTTTTGTTATATCAGTAATGCTTCCACCCATGATCATCTTCTTTCCATTATTTTCTCTACTTGAAGAAATAGGATTTCTCCCTAGAATTGCTTTTAACCTAGATAAATTCTTCTACAAATGTGGTTCAAGTGGCAAACAATCGTTAACTATGTGTATGGGATACGGTTGCAATGCCTGTGGTATTGTCGGAAGTCGTATCATTTCCTCTCCTAAAGAAAGATTAATTTCTATTCTAACTAACGTTTTCTCACCCTGTAATGGTAGATTCCCCTCAATAATTGCTATCATATCTATATTTTTCGTATCCAGTATATCAAATAAATTTATCCACTCTCTTCTATCATGTTTGATTCTACTTGGTTTCATTATGTTTTCTGTAATTATTACCTTAATTATCTCATTCATTCTATCAAAAACTATTCTAAAAAATATATCCTCATCATTTTATTTAGAACTACCATCTTATAGACGTCCTAAAATCATCAAAACAATTATTTCCTCCATCCGTGATAAAGTTATTTTTGTCCTAGGACGTGCCATATATGTATCCCTATTCGCAGGTATCATTCTTTACATCCTATCCCATATTTTCATAGAAGGAAATAGTCTCCTTATGTATATTTCCACATTTCTTGATCCATTTTCTAAATATATAGGACTAGATGGCCCAATTATCTTAGCCTTTATTCTAGGAATACCTGCTAATGAAATAGTTATCCCCATACTTCTTATGATCTATTGCAGCAGCACTAATCTAGGTAATTATAGCAACTTTGCTGAACTTAAAAATTTATTAATATCAAATGGATGGAATTACATTACCGCTATTTGTTTTATTCTATTTACTATATGCCACTTCCCATGCGGAACATCTATCCTTACTATCTACAAAGAAACAAGTAGTATAAAATGGACCATTACATCAATCATTATCCCCACCCTAGTAGGAATCAGTTTATGTTTTCTAACCTATATCTGTTTGACTTAAAACCCTATTTTGTATATAATGTCCTTGAGGTATACTTATGAGAAACTTTTCCCTTGAAGAAATGAAAGATATTGTAAATACAATTGTAAAATCCGAAAAAGAAAAATATAACATAGAATTTAACCACTATTATATAAACACTTTCGAACATGCTAAAATGATCCTTAAAGACAAACATGTTAAACTAAAACATAGAATACATCAAATAACACTTCCTATAAACAGCAGAGGGCTTTCAAATAACCTAGGAATATTTATTTTTGACAAAGGAGAGTTTAGTGCCTATAACAAGCATAACCAATGGGACTTCATTGATGTAATAAACACAACCTTTCATGAAATAAGACATAAAGTTCAAACAAAGCGAGGAGAATACTTTAACGATTATGAACTCTTCTTAATTGATTACTGTAACATAAAAGACTTTAAATATAGAATTAATTCTGAAGAACACGACTCATTCTTTACAGAAATAGATGCAGAACTTTATGCAAGAACAATGACACTTGATTTAACCAAAGACTTCATTTCAGATAAAATGCGTAATTACCTAGAAAGATCTATAAAAAGACTAACATTTCAAAAAAACAATTATGACTTCGACAAACACTTCTCTAGATTCTATACAAACTACTGTAACAATCCCCCAGAAAACCCCGATCCAGTTATTACAATATTTTTTGATAAAAATGGTTTCAAAAACTTTAAAGACATAGTATCTTCCCCATTTTATCAAATAATAGATCCCTTACTTAAAGCATCTATTTTATCCAGTAAAGAATTCTTATCTTCCATTAACTACGAACTAGAACCTTCCCTACAAGAAGAACTTTTTAATAACATTGATTTTTTCATTGGATCTTTAGAATTTATCAACAAAATAAACAAAGAAATGTTTGAAGCCGGAGATATTAAAGAAGAAGAATTCCTTACCGCCAAAACCAAATTATCTAATAGAATTGCCATTAGAAATGAACTTATTTTTAATAACTTAAATATATCAAAAAGGTCTCTCTAAGATCTTTTTTTGATCAAAAAAATAAGACCATACGATCTTATTCAATTTCTATTTTTTTCTTATTAGATATTTCTTCTTTTTTAGGAACTACTATTTTTAAAACACCATCATTTAAGTTAGCTTTGATTTGATCCTCTGAAACATCTCCAACATAAAACTTTCTAGTTGTTTGATTATATACTCTTTCTTTTCTAATATAACTTTTTTCTTCCTCTTCTTTTAATGCATCATGTTCAGCAGATATTGTTAAATATCCCTTTTCTACATCAACACTTATTTCATCCTTATTAAATCCAGGGATATCCATTTCTACAACATAATTATTATCTTTTTCATAAATATCACATTTCATTTCATTATACTTAGCCTTTCCTAAATCATCAAAAATATCATCCAAAAAGAAATTTCTTGGTATTAAATTCATTTTTCATTCCTCCTTACAATTATAATTATACTCATATTTTAGCACTTGTCAAGCATAAGTGCTAAAATATTTTATTTTTTTTACTCATATAATAAAACATGAATAATAATCAAAAAGAAACACAACTTTTATATATACAAATATATGCTTCCATAATATTTATTATTACCATCTTATTATCTATTATACTGACATATAACAATATTAAAAAAAAGAATGGTTGTCCCTTTTTTAGCAAATTTCTAGAAAACAACCTCACTATCATAAATAGAATCATCATAACATTTCTAGTCATTGTTTTTACTTATATCAATTATCAATTTTATCTAATTAGTAAACAAAAAAATAATAGAGACAATCTTCAAAGAGATGAATTTATTGCCTCTATTATAACTCTTATCGCAGATTTTATTTTACTCTATACTACTATAAAAAGTGTCTATAACGATGAAACATTTGGTGACATCGACACTCCCCTTATATAGTTCTTTTCTTACTTATTTGCCTTTGTTTTGACACAGGACATATACTAAAGCTAGGATCCTCTCTATCACTTACAAAATGATCTAATGAACCCCTTGTATTCTGTGCTAAAACTGGAAATAATTCCTTGTTTTTACAACTTAATAAAGCAGAAGTAAACAATCCATACATTGCATATGATAAAATGATTGATATCTTCTTAACTTCTTTCCCTTCATATGTTTTTATTATAACATAATCTGAATCAGTTACTTGTGCAACATTATTCTCCTCTTCACTTAACTTTCCATTCGTTTCTATTCTATCTATATATTTATAACAAGCACCATCTTTTGTTACCCATTTATATTCATATTCTGTATTTGGATCATCTACGTATATATCTAAGTTATTTTGCAAATTCTCTGTAAAAGTTTCAATAAGTTCTCTACAACCATTTTTCTCTGCTTTCATATACATACCTCCTTTGGCAAACAAATTATACCACAAAACCTGTAAAAAATCAAGCTTGTGGTATCTTCATATTACTTTAAACAGTAAATGCAATTTATATTTTATATATTTTTCAAGTTGCATTTAGTTCAATAATGTATTTTAA
>CAKOSE010000012.1 GCA_934102055.1 uncultured Bacilli bacterium
TCTCCTTAATTTAATTATAACAAAAGAAAAGTAGATCACATTCTTTTTATGTGTCTACTTTTACTTTATCACTTCACTAAATTTGTTCTAGCATTCTTTTCTTTTTTAATCTATTTACTATTATTATGGTTGTACCTATTATGAAAATATAAGTTATGCATGCTAAGATGATTAATCTATAATCTGGATGTGTTTTGTGATTTAAATATACGGGTGTTGTTTTTACTAATTCTTTTTTGTAATAAATACTTAATGTTCCTATTTTACTCATGTATTTATTTGTATAATCTATTTCATCTAATCCATCGTAAATTATATTTATATCGTTTTTGTTATAATCGTTTTTTAGATAATATTTTATGTTTTCGTTTGCGGTTATATTTATTGTTTCTTGGTTTAAATATTTTGTATTTAGTGTTTTGATTGTTTCTCCTTTTTTTATTATTGTTTGGTAGTCATAATTATCAAAGTAGTAGTCATATACTTTTTTTGCATCTTTTAGATGGTCTCCACGTTTTTTTGCATTTGAGCTTATGAACATGAGTGTTGTTCCTTTTTTATAAGCGATTGTTGCTAGGGCATATCCGGAGTTTGTTTCGTATCCTGTTTTTCCTCCTTTGATGTATGGTATATCTATATTATCTAGTTTTTCGTAAAATTTTATTGTATGATTTATATTTGTTCCATCACTTAGTGTGTATTCTAGAGTAGTTATTATTTTTTTGAATGTACTGTTTTTAAGTCCTGCTTTGAATAGTATTGTTAAGTCTTCCATGGTTGAATAGTTATATTTTGAATCCATTCCTATTGGGTTTGAGAAGCTTGTGTTGTTCATACCTAGTTCTTTTGCTTTTTTATTCATTTCGTTTACAAAGTTTTTTGTATTTCCTTTTGTTAGTCTTGCTAAAGCATTTGCACAGTCTGCACCGCTTTCCATAAGTAATCCATGTAAGAGATCATCATATGTATATTCTTTTTTGTAATCAAGTGATGAACTTGATGCATCTATTTGTAAGAGGTTATTGTAGTCTTGTTTTTGAAATGTTACTTTTTCATTTATATCATTTATGTTTTCTATTGCAACAAGGGCGGTCATCATTTTTGTTAAGGATGCTATGCTTACTTTTTCTTTTTCATTTTTTGTGTATAGAATTTTGTTATCATTTACGTTGTATAGGATTCCGTTATTTGAATTTATTTTTATTTCTTCAGCATTTATATTTGTAATTGTTATTATACTTAGTATTATTGTTATTATAAGTATTAACTTTGTTTTTTTCATTTTACTACCTCTTTTTATTTTATGTTTCAATATTTATTATAACAAATTTTTACTTTTTTTGCTATAGATATTGTCCTTGTGTTAAATTTTATTGTATAATTGTTTATAAAGATAGGGTGGTTAAAATGTTAGCAAAAACATTTTTTAATAAATTAAGAGATAAGTATAATTATGATGATAAGACTATGAAGGCTCTTGTTAAGATTGTTCCTTGTATTGTTAGTTATTATGGTGAGGAATATGAGTATTTGGTTTTGGAGGCTCTTTTACATACTGAAATTATTCCTTGTGATTCTAAGCAAACTATTTCTAAGGTTATGAGTGAGAAGAGGCTTACTAGGTTTGATGGGGATAGTATGTTATGTGGTATTGATTATAAGAAGCAGGAGAGTGTTTATTTTCTTGATGTTTTTGTTTCTTATAATGATGATAAAAATATTTATGAGATAAAGGATTTAAATAGGGTTATTGTTACTAGTCATACGTATAATTATGATTCTCCGAAGGGGTTAGAGGTTCTTACTCATGCTCTTTGTCATATGGTTAAGAGTTATAAAGATGAGATTAGGATAGATGAGAATAAGCTTATTATTAGAAGTGGTATTTCTTATGAGGAGAGAAAGATAGTGTTTGGGGAAGAGATAAGCCTTTCTCTTGAGAAGAGTTTTGGTAAGGCTTTGGAAGAGGGGTTTACTATTTATGATACTGAGATGATTGTTTCTATGGTTCTTCATGATCTTTATAAGTGTTATGATTATGATTCTATATATATGATAGCATATGTTCTTAAGGAGAAATATAAGTTTATTAATGAGATTAATGATTATGAGATTAATGGTGATATAGAGGGGTTTAAGAAGTGTTATAAGAGTGATGTTGTTGATAGACTTGCTTTGATATGTGATGAGTGTATTGATATTGAAAATGATATGCATCTTTCGTATACAAGGGAGGATAAGGATAAGATTGCTAAGGTATTAAATGATAAACTTGAGAGGGATGCTTATAGTGAACTTATTAGTATATATGAGTATAATAAGGGTCTTATGAAAAAGGAACAATAAAAGAAAACCATTTTTTAGGTTTTCTTTTAGTTTAGGTGTAGTTTTGTTTTTATTTTATCTATTATTTCTTTTCCAAATACTAACTCTAGGGCATTGTTTTTATATAGCATAAATAGATAGGTTATTACTCCGATTATTCCTAGAATTAGTACTTTTATAAATATTAGTATTGTTTTTTCTGGATGTCCTATTACGAAGTTTAATCCTGTTACTATTATTGTCATTATAATAAGTGGTATTAGTATTTTTGATAGGATGTTTAGTATGTCTTTGTATTTGAAGTTTAGTTTCTTTTTTAGATAAATTAGAATAATTGTTATGGAGATTGTTGCCCCGATTATACTTGCTATTGATGTACCGAAATATGGTTTTAGGTTTAGTTTGTTTAGCATAAGTATTAGTGGTATGTCTAGTATTGTATTTATTACTAGTCCTGTTAGGGTACTTATTATTACTAGTTTGAATTTTTTAAATCCCTGTAGTGATGTGCTCATTACTGAGAATATTCCTATTACTAAACTTACTATTGCGGATATTGCTAGGATATCTCCGCCGTATTTACTTGTTCCATAGAATATTTGGTAAACATCTGTTGATAGGATTATTATTCCTATTGTGAGTGGTAGTGCTACTACTAGCATGGTACTTATTGCTTGATTAAATATTTTGTTTGATGATTTGTAATCTTTTTTTGTGTAACTTTCTATTATGTGTGGTATTAGACTTGTTATTAGTCCCATGGATATAGCAGATATTAGCATACATATTTTTGGAGCCCATGTACATACTATGCTTGATATTAGTTGACAGGTGTTTGAGTCTATTCCTATTATGTAAAGTCCTTTTATTATTAGTTTCATGTCTATTATGTTGTATAGGTCGTTTGTTATTGAAATTATTATAAGTGGTATACAATATAGGACTATTTTTTTTGCTAGTTGTTTGTTTGTGATGGTGTCTTTTTTGTTTGTTTTCTTTTCTTCGAATAGTTTTTTGTTTTTATTTATTTTTATTTTTAGATAGATATATGCTCCGAGTGCTCCGAAGAATGCTCCTAGAAGGGCTACTGAGACTCCTACTGGGATACTGCTTTTAAATATATTTATTGATAGGTATGATCCTACTAGAATTATTATTATTCTTATTATTTGTTCCCATACTTGGCTTATTGATCCTGGGGATATGAATTTATGTCCTTGTAAATATCCTCTTAATACACTTATGTATGGTGTTATTATTAATGAAAATGATATTGCTTTTATGACTAGGCTTATGTCTTTTTTATTGGTGGCATCTATACCATTTATGAAGAATTGTGCGAATGTGTCTGAGAAGATAAATAGTATTAGAAAAGATAGTACTGAGAATGTGAGTATTATTTTTTTTCCTACTTTGAATGTTCTTTCTTTTGCATCGTATTTATCTAGTGCTAGGTATTCGCTTATTATCATACTTATTGCGATTGGTATTCCTGCGGTTGATATGTTTAGAAATAAATTATATATATTATAGGCATATGAGTATAGTACTCCACCTTCTTCTCCGATTATTTTATAGAATGGAATAACGTAAAGGACTCCTAGTATTTTTGTTATTATTATTGCTATTGATGCTACTAGTGTTCCTTTTAGGAAGGAATCTTTTTTCATTTTATCACCTAACTTATTATATCATAGGGAAAGTAACATATCAATTTATTATTTGTTTCTTGGTTAAGTGTATAATTATTTTGTTATGTGTGATAAAATATATTTCTGGAGGTATTATATGTCATATATCAAGGGTAATTTTAAAAAATATATTTTTAGAACTGATAAGAATTATACTGTTGGTCTTTTTAAGGTTTATGAAACTGATTTGGAGGGGCTTTCTTCTACTGTTACTTTTACTGGTTATTTTGGTGATTTAAATGAAAATGATAGTTATCTTTTTAAGGGAGAACTTGTTAATCATGATAAGTACGGTAAGCAGTTTAGTGTTATTTCTTATGAGGTTTTGTTACCTAGTGATGAGGATCATATAATAGATTTTTTATCTAGTGAACTTTTTAAGGGTATTGGTTTAAAGAAGGCTAAGAGTATTGTTGATACTTTGGGCTCTAATTGTTTAACTCTTATTCTTGATAATAAGGATATTTTAAAAAGTGTTCCAGGTGTTACTTCTAAACAGATTGATGTTATATATGATAGTTTATTTATGTATAAGTCTAGTTATGATAAAATGCTTAATTTAGTTAGTATTGGTTTTTCTATGAAGGATGCTTTGAAGATAGAGAAGTATTATGGTAATAATATTGATCTTGTTCTTACTAGTCCTTATCAAATGATTGGGGATATTCCTGATATTAGTTTTTCTAAGATAGAGAAACTTAGGGGTAATTTGGGGATTTTACTTGATGATTTGGATCGTGTATCTTATGGGATTATTTATGTTCTTGAGAATCTTAGTTTTAGGACTGGTAATACTTATAGTAATTATTTTGAACTTGTTTCTTATTCTAGAAAAGTACTTGGTGTTAGTGAGGATGTTATTAATAAAGGAATTGCTAATTTAGTTAATCTTGGTAAGATGTTTACTTATGATGATAGGTATATTTTGATGGATAGTTATAATAGTGAGATGTATATTGCTAAGAGGATTAGTGCTCTTTCTAGGAAATTTGATAATTTATCTTATTGTGATGAGATTTGTTCTTTGGAGGAGAAGCTTGGTTTTGTTTTTAATAAAGAGCAAAGGAATGCTATAGAAAAGGCTTTTAATTTTAGTTTTTCTATTATTACTGGGGGACCTGGTACTGGTAAGACTAAGGTTGTTAAGGCTATAACTAGTCTTTATAGGGTTATTAATAATCTTTCTAGAAAGGAACTTTTGAATAGTTTGGTTTTGCTTGCTCCGACTGGGCGTGCTAGTAAGAGGATGAGTATGGAATCTGGTCTTCCTAGTTATACTATTCATAGGTTTTTGAAGTGGCAAAAGGAGGAGAATACTTTTTTAATAAATGAAGATAATAAGAGTGATGCTAAATTTGTTATAATTGATGAGGCTAGTATGCTTGATAATGATCTTTTTTATAATTTGCTTCTTGGTCTTAAGGCTAATTGTCATATTGTTATGATTGGGGATTATAATCAGCTTCCTAGTGTGGGTGCGGGACAGGTTCTTAAGGATTTGATAAGTAGTGATGTTATTCCTGTTACATATTTAAAGACTTTGTATAGGCAGGATAGTAATTCTAATATTAATTTTTTAGCACATGATATTATTTCTGGTAAGCTTGATATGTCTTTGTTTAATGAGAGTGATGATCTTACTTTTGTAAGTTCTGATGGTAATGATTTAAAGAATTGTCTTAATGATTTTTTAATAACTTATAAGGATATGTCTATTTATGATCTTCAGGTACTTGTTCCTATGTATAAAGGAGATAATGGTATAGATGCTCTTAATATGTATATGCAGGGTATTTTAAATGAAAAGGATAATTATAAGAATGAGTTTTTGCATAATGGGATAATTTATAGAGAAGGAGATAAGGTTATTCAACTGGTTAATAGTGTTGAAGATAATGTTTTTAATGGAGATATAGGTGAGGTTGTTAGAGTAGTTAAAGGTAAGAAGAAGGAAGTTGTTTGTGATTTTGATAATAATATTGTAAATTATGGTGTTTCTTCTTTTGAAAATTTTAAGCTTGGGTATGCGATTAGTATTCATAAGAGTCAGGGAAGTGAGTTTAAGGTAGTGATTCTTCCTGTTCTTAATAGTTATAATTATATGCTTTACAGAAAACTTATATATACTGCGGTTACTAGGGCTAAGGATAAGTTAATTGTAATAGGAGAAGAGTCTGCACTTAGAAAGGCTATTTTAACGGATAGGGATGAGAATAGAAAAACTCTTTTAAAGGAACTTATTATTTCTTGTATTGAATAGTTTTTTTGGTTCATAATAAAAGAGAGGTGATTATTTTGAAAACTAGTAAAAAGATAATGTGCTCTTTGGGAGTAGTTATGGGAGCAGGACTTATTTGTTATGCTTTGATTCCAAGAGAAAAGAAGGAAGAGTTAAAGGATAAGTTTATGGATATGATGGATGCTGATAAGAGTTTTCTTGATGAGATGTCTTTTTAGTATTTGTAATGTTTTAAGAGTTTTTGTTAATTTGCGAGTAAATGTTATCATTGCTCGCTTTTATTGTGGTATAATTGTTTTATGAATAGAGTAAGTTGGTGATTAGAGTGAATAAGTTTAAAAGATTAATACTGGTTCAAGATGGAAAGTATGAGATGTTTGATAGTTTAAAAGAGATGATTTGTTATTTGCTTGGAGATGATTATTATTCTTTAAGTTCTGATGCTAGAGGGAAAAGGGTTTCTTTTAAGATGGGTGCTAATTCTGTTTTTAGTTTAAATGAGAATAATATATCTTGTTTTGATGAGATTTGTTTTGTTTACTGGTTGCTTCTTAATACTAATATTTTTTTACTTGAGAAGAAGGATTCAAATATTTTTACGGGTACTCTTTCTAAGTCTGGTATTTATGATGATTATATTATAGTTAATAAGTATGCGAAAAGTCTTTATGATGATTATATTGCTAGTAGGTAGGTGTTTTTATGGGCTTTATTAAAGATAAGCTATCTTTATTTTTGGCTGAGAATAGTTTTGGTATGAAGTTTCTTAGTGATAATAAAAAGATTAGTTTAATAAAGGATTATGAAAAAAATGGGATACTTAGTCAAAAGGCTGAGGATCTTGCTATAAGTATTTCTTCTGATGATAAACTTGTTTCTCTTATTAAGGATAGTAAACTACTAAATAATAGAAGGTCTATTAATTATATTGTTTCTTTTAGGAAAAGTGATAGTTTTTCGTGGAAGCTTTTATGTGAAGATGAATGTTTTAATATTGATTTAAGGAGTACTGCTTTAAGTATAAAGGATTCTTCTATTAAGAAGGAGATTATAAGAAATTATTCTAAGTATAATTTAACTCTTTATGATGTTTTTGATATGTTTGATGGTATTAATGATGATGATTTTATGAAGGAAATTATTCTTAATAGGGCTAAGCTTAATTTGGATAGTAATTCTCTTATTAAGGTTTTGAGTATGGTATATAAGGATGATTTTAAGAAGTATGTAATAGCGAATTATGAACAGTTTGGTTTTAAGAGTAGTGAGCTTGGTCTTTTGATTGCTACTGTTAGAGATGATTCTTATAAGAAGGGTGTTATTAAAGATTGTAGTAAGTATGGGCTTTCTTATTATGATCTTCCTATTGTTATAATTTCTTTAAGAGATAAAGTTTATATGAGGGATAAGTTAAATAATCTTTTTGGGTTTGATAATTATTCTCTTAAAGAAATTGATTTACCTAAGGATATGACTATTGGTATTGAGATAGAGTCTGAGGGTGATAGTTCTGTTATTTTGAATAATCTTGAACTTTTAGAAGATTGGACTTCTAAGAGTGACTTTAGTTTGCAAAATGGTGTTGAGGTTACTTCTCCTATACTTAGACCTGGTAAGGATGATGAGGTTTCTATTTATGAAGCGTGTAAGATGATTAGTTTATGTGATCAGGGTATAACTTTAAGATGTGGTGGACATGTTCATATTGGGGCTTCTTATTTTGGTAATGATATGGATGCCTATAAGAATTTTGTTGAGCTTTATTCTAATTGTGAAAATATTTTATATATAATAAGTAATGAAAAGGAAGAAGTTCCTAGGGTAAGGGTTCTTGAGTATGGGACTCCGATTTCTGGGAAACTTGAAAAGGCACTTGATTCTGGTTCTATTAGTTTTGATAATGCTTATGATGTGGAATCTTTTGCAAATGAAATATGGAAGGTTCAAAATAGTAAGTTTAATGGTATTAATTTTCAAAATCTTGGGCTTCTTAAGAATACTATTGAGTTTAGGATGGCTAATGGGACTCTTGATCCTAATGTTTGGATTTCTAATATTAATCTTTTTGGGGGGATGATGGTTGCTTCAAAAAAGGTATCTGTTCTTAGAAGAAAGGATTATTCTAAACTTATGGATGAGGAAAAGGAGTTTCTTAGTTTATTTGATAAGATTAGTTTAAAAGATATTTCTGTTGATGATAAGCTTGATACTTTTCTTAAATTAGTTGTTAAGGAAGAAGATAGAGATCTTTATATGGAAAGGTATATTTTAAATAATATGATGAATGAGGGTTCTTTTACTGATGAACAGCTTAAGAAGAAAATGTGTAAAAAACCTATTAAAATAACTAGCGGTGGTAATGAGTTTTTTAAGGAGTTTTCTTTGGAGGATAAAGGTTCTTGTAAGACTAAATAGTTTTGTTTTTCTTATTAGTTCTTTATCTTTTTCTATGCTATTTACTTATACAAAGTATGTTTTTATGAATAGTATAAATTAGATAGGAGGATTTATAATGTTTGAAAATATGAATAATAGTCCATTTATGATGCCAAATCAAGAAGGATTTATAGATATTGATAATAATCAAGGTAATATAGATATTGATTTAAATCAAAGTCAAACAAATAGTATAGGTAATGCTCAAATGATGGGTGGGGCTGCTAGTCCTATTGTGGAACCTATGAGAGAAAGAGTTGTTAATAGAACAATTGAACATATTGTACCTCATGTATGTCCTGTTAGAACTAGGATAATAAATCATCATGTGTTTAAGCATACTTATAGTCCAAGTTATAGTTGCTGTGAAGAAAATGTTTGTGAAAATGTTCAATGTGGTTCTTGTTGCAATTATTAAGATGTATTTTGTTTAAGAGTGACTTAGGTCACTTTTTTTATGCTAACATCCCCCTAATATTGACACATGGGAGGGGGGTATGTTATATATATATTATAGTAGTTGCTAAGTGGTTTGTAAGTAAATGAATGTTGAATTAGTTAGTAAAAATGCTATTATGGTGGAGGGAATTTTATGTGTGTAAAATTAAATAATAAACCTTAAAAAATATAATTGGTTTTAATAATGAAAGGAGATAAAGAAAATGAAAAGGAATTATAATTTATTATTTTTATTAATAGTTATGTTACTAATTTTTATAGGAATAGGCGATGTAAAGGCAGATTCTACAGTTATTTATAGTGATGGTACTCTTATAATTAATGAAAAGGACAGCTCTAGAGAAACCAATATGGAAAAACATGGTACAGTTTCACATGAGTTTGCTGCTCTTTCTGAATCCAATCCTTATCACTTTACTGCTTTGATAGATCCTGTGTGGTTTGATTATTCAGATGATATAAAAGCACTAGAGATTGGCCAAGAAATTCATCCAACATCTACAGCATATTGGTTTAAAAGTATGGAGAATTTACAAAAAATGGATTTGAGTAATTTGGATACCTCAAATGTAACAAATATGGAAGATATGTTTGGATATACAGGACAAAGTAGTACTATATGGGATATAGAATCCTTATCAAAATTTGATACTTCAAATGTAATAAGTATGCAAGGTATGTTTACGGAGATAAAAGGCAAAAATTTAATGTTTGATTTTTCAAAATGGAACGTATCAAAAGTAACTAATATGGAAGCAATGTTTGCAGAAACTGAAAATTTAACAATTAATATATTTAATTGGGATACGTCAAGTGTAACCGATATGAGCAATATGTTTAGAAGTGTGGATAATGTTTATCTTTTAGGCGATTTAATAGTTCCGGATAATTGTGAATTAAACGAATTTTCTTTAAAAAATAAATCATCAAAATTTACATATGCTTTATTGATTAAAGGTAGAATTAAGGGGTATATTGGAGATTTTACTGGATTATTGATGTATGATAATGAAGTTGGTAAAAATACAATTGGGTTTTATGCGGTTGAATATAAGCCGTTACGTAAAATAGTAAGTAATACTAATAATGTTGAAGTAAACGGGGAGAAAGTTGAATATCTTTATGCGAGATCTGGTGATGCAGTAAAATTGTTTAGTAACAATGGTTATATGGTTAAATCTGTATCTGTAACTAAGAAAAGTACAGGTGAAAAAGTAGATTATGATTATAGCAAAGATACTTTTGTTATGCCTGATGATGATATTGATATTAACGTTAAGTATATGGAAATTCCTGAGATTGGGAATGTTGTTCTTAATAAACCTAGCTTAGTCAATTATAAAGATATAAAAATCACATGGGATGCTACAGAAAATGCTGATGGTTATGTTGTTTCGTTAGTTGATGGAAAGACATTTAAAACAATATTAGAAGAAAAAACTACTAATTTGTATTATAAACTAGATAATTTAGAGGAATACTATAATTATTATGTTATCTTTGTTTATGCATACAAGGATATTGATGTAGATGGTTATACAAAAACTATAAAATCTTATCGTAAAGGTTCAAGCAATTTGAGAACTTCTAAAGAGTTAGCTGCTCCAACAGTTGTTTCGAAGCTCACAAATTATGATAAAATACTATTATCGTGGAATAGTGTAGAAGGTGCAAGGGGATATAATATATATTATAAGGAGAAAGGTTCTGATGAGTATAAATTTTTAAATGCTACAAGGAATTTATATTATGAAAAAACTTTTTCTACCAAGAAGGAATATGATTTCAAAATAGTTCCAGTTACACATTTTGTTGATGTATTGGATAAAACAGATAGTTCTGGATATGATTCGGAATTTGTATTTGAAAGTAGGTTGTTTGGGGTAACTAATATAAAAACAAAAGCCTTACCTTCAGTGGGTAGTTTGAGTATTTCAAGTTCTTTACCTAACAATGTAAAAATTTCATGGCTCGGCGATGATTATGCAGATTTTTATAAAATTTATTATAAAGAATATTCAAAAAGTAACTATGAGTATTTGGGCAGAACAACTAATAAACATTATGTAGTGACTAATTTGCTTCCAGCTAAAATGTATACTTTTAAAATAGTACCATGTTTAAGTTTTGATGATAATGAAGTCGAAGGAAATACTACTTGGTATACTTATGAAACATCAAAATATACTATTACTGCTTCAAAAATATCTGGTATTACAGATAAGGTATATAATGGTCAGAAAAGATATCAAAGTATCAAAGTTACATATCAAGGTAGAACTTTGGTAAATGGTAGAGATTATACTGTATCTTATAAAAATAATGTTAATACAGGAAAAGCTTCAGTAATTATTACAGGAAAAGGTGATTATACAGGTTCTACTACTAGAAATTTTAAGATATATAAAGCAAGTAATCCTATGGCTGTTATAACAAATAAAAAAACAGTAAAGTATTCAAAATTAAGAAGAAAAAAGCAAGTAGTTGCTAATACTATAACTGTTAAAAAAAGTAAGGGAAAAGTTACATATTCAAAGGCATCTAAGAGTTCTAGATTAATACTTAATAAGACAACTGGAAAAATAACAGTAAAGAAGGGCACCAAAAGAGGAACATATAAATTGAAAGTAAAGGTGTCAGCTGCGGGTAATTCTAATTATAAATCTCGTTATAAGATAGTAACAGTAACTATAAGAGTTAAATAGTTAATAGAGTGACTTAGGTCACTTTTTTGATTGTTTCAGTTTTTGAAAGGGTATTGTTTTTGATTTGTAATTTTGAGGGTAAAATAATAAGTATTAAGGTTGTTTTAAACAAATAATAAAAAACTATCAATTGATAATTCAAGAGAAGTGTGTTATTATGTTTATGGGGGATGTTAATGACAGTTACACAAATCATAAATTTACTTCATAAGTCAGTTATTGATAAGTCATATGATTTAGTTCCGACTGAAAAAAATAGAAATTCTAGGAGAAAGTATGGATTAACTATTTATGATATAGAAGATTTTCTTAAATTGATATCTGAGGAGGATTTATATAGTGGTCCAGAAATAGATAGGGATATACCTAGCGATGAAGTATTTATTTTTATTAAAGAAATATTAAGTGGTGTTAACTTTTATGTTAAGATAAAAAAGGATAGTAAAGTTACATATGATAGAATAAAAATAATTTCTTGTCATGAGGCAGAGTATTAGGAGGAATGTGAGATGAAAAATATGGATAATTTAAGGACTAGAAAAGTTCAAGTAAATGTGAAGGGTACTTTAGTTGAGTATGATGAGTATTATTTAGTTGATGACAATGGGAAAGAAATTTTTGATAGGAATATTGAGATAGAGAATGATCAACGATTATATGATATTTATAAGAAACAAAATAATTTACTTACTAATTTTGAAATAAAGAAAATACGTCAAAAATATGATTTAACTCAAAAAGAATATGCACTTGTTATAGGAGTAGGTGAAGTTACTGTACATAGATTTGAAAAGGGTGCTATTCAAACTGAAGCGGTTGATTCGATAATGAAGTTATCAAATGATCCAGATAATATGGCTTTTTTACTTTTGCAAAATAGAAAAAATATAGGAGAGTCTTTGTATGATTCGTTGTTAAAGAGAATTAAAGAATTACAAGTTTTAAAAAGGCATGCTTTAGTTGATATAAGTAAATTTGATTTAGATGTTTTAGAGTTTGAGGAAGCATCGGCGATTGATGTTGCTAAAAACATAATAAATATATATAATACTAAAGTAGATGAGTTAGCAAGTAATTATGAAATTGTTCCAGAATATATTACGAATTTAAAACTACAAAAATTACTTTATTTTGTTCAAGCAATATGTTTGATGGTATTCGACAAAAAAGCTTTTCCAGAAAAAATATTAGCATGGTCATATGGACCTGTTGTAAATGAGGTTTATCAACAATATAAACAAAATCATGCTAGCAAAATAAATAGTGAATCAAATGTTAAAAATATTTCATCTGGATTATATAAAATTGTTGAAGAAGTTATAAATTCTTATGGCTTATTTGAAGCTAATAAATTAATTGATTTAACACATGAGGAAGAACCTTGGCTTAATACTGAAATAAATAAAGAGATAGGGATTGATTTAATAAAGAATTATTTTAATAAAGTTTATGATAATTAAATATTTAAACTATGATAAGAAGTTATTATGTGTTTAAGAGTGACATATGTTACTTTTTTTCATTTGTTTTTAGATTATTAAATTAAAGTTGTAACTTTGTTGGTTTATTAATTGATAATTTTTATAATATGTGTTATTTTATTTTTAGATGAGTGTTGGAGTTGATGTTTGTGAATGTTGGTCGAATTAAGGATGAGTTAATTAAACAAAAAAAGTCTAAGTTTAAGGGAAATATATATTATTATTCTCAAGTTAATTTTTCTTATAATTCAAATAAGATTGAGGGTAGTAGATTAACTAGTTTTCAAACTGAGGCAATATTTGATACATCTTCATTTATTTCTAAGGGTGATACTTTAGTTGAACTTGATGATGTGATTGAATCTAGGAATCATTTTAAATTGTTTGATTATATGCTTGATAATGTAGATGAATTGTTAACTAAAGATATGATAATTGAGATGAATAAAATTTTAAAGAGAAATACTAGTGATGAGGAAAATCCTAGATATAATGTTGGCGGATTTAAGGTTGTTCCTAATATGATTGGAGTTGTTAATGCTATTAATACTACTAGGCCTGAAGATGTAGAATATGAAATGGAAAAGTTATTAAATGAATATAATTCTAAAACTGATATTACTTTAGAGGATATAGTGGATTTTCATTTTAGATTTGAAAGGATACATCCATTTGGAGATGGAAATGGTCGTGTTGGGAGAATTATAATGTTTAAAGAGTGCCTTAAAAATAATATTATGCCATTTATTGTACTTGATGATGATAAGGTTTATTATATAAGGGGTTTAAGGGAGTATAAAAATGATAAAATGTTTTTAATTGATACTATTAGACATGAACAAGATATATATAAGGGTATTTGCGAAATGTTGCTTTCTTTTGAAATTAAAGATTTTTGATGGAGGTTGTTTATGGGAATTCTTACAAGTGCTAGTAGTACTTCTGTTAGTAGAGGTTATGATTATTATATTGATGGGAGGGTTGATGGTGTTAATCAGCTTAATAATTCTGAATATGAGGGGTATGTGAATGGTAGCCTTGTTCATCCATATTATGTTAAGATTAATACAAAACATCCTCGTAAGTCATACTGTGATTGTCCTTATGCTGATGGAAATATTACTTGTAAGCATATGGTTGCTTTGTATTTTGAAGTTTTTCCTGATGAGGCTGATGAGTGTGATGACTTTTTTGATGATGAGTATGATGATTTTTATGATGAAGAAGATTCTTTCTTTGAGAAACCTTTGTTTTTTGATAGGGTTTTAAAAAAATATATTAATAGTTTAAGTGTTCATGAGTTAAGAAGAGTTTTACTTACTGAGTTTAATGTTGATGAGGAAAGAACTTTTAATTTATATTTGAAAGATATTTATAAAAAGTATTTGCAAGATAATGGTGATGATTTAATGTTTTTGGATGATTTAAATAAGAGAATTAATGATTTAACAAAAGATTATGATTTTAATTATAAGAATTTTGATATAGAAATTTTAAGTGATGAGGAAAAGGAAAAGATTGAAAAGTTATATTTGAGAGATGATTTAAGGGATGAAATAGATAAGTTATTATTTAATGAGGAACTTTCTGTATATTCTTCTTTTAAATGGTGTGTGGATTTTTATAAAAAGAATAAAGATTTAGATAAGATTAATGATTTTTGTTATGCTCTTGAAAATTATTTTATTAAGTTGAAGAGTTGTTTTATTAAGAGTTCTGTATCTAAATCAAATGTTTTGATAGCAATTTATTTGTTAAAGGATTATAGTGTTAAGGATTGTGCTTATTCGTTATTTGTTAATTCTAGATATTTAGATTATGTTAAATATGTTATAAATAATTATGATGATATATATGAACTTTATAATGTTTATATTGGAATAATTGATAAGAATCATTTTAAAAACAAATCTTATATTCCCTCTGTTTTACATGAATTTGTTGATGCTACTAATTATGAGAATGATGAAATTGTTTTTTCATATGAACTTTATAGCTTTATATGTCTTGGTGATATAGAATATTTAAAAATGCTTTCTTCTTTTGAAGAGAAGGAGAAGATTATTAGTATTATAGAGGATAAAACTAGAGATGTATTTTTACTTATTAAGCTTTATAGATATTATGATGAAAAAGATAAGTTATGGAATTTGCTTGATAATAATAAGTATAAATATTTACTTATTAATAATGTTGATATTTTAAAATGTAAGTATAATGATCAGTTGTATAGTTATTTTATTGATGAGTTTTATAATATTTTAAGTACTGGTAAGAATAGAAGTATTTATAATAGTGCTTCTAAATACATAGGTGCTATTTATAGGTTAAATGATGGTTCTAGTTTAGTAAGTGATATAATAAGTGATTTGAGGGTTTCGGAATATAAGAAGTGTTTTGCTTTGTTTGATGAAATAGATGATGTTATAAATAGAGAAATAGAGTAATGTTATGTTATTCTTTTCTTTGTTTTTGTACTAATTAATGATATAATTATATGTATGAATGAGAGGTAATAGCATGATAAAAGGAAAACCATTTGTTAAATGGGCTGGTGGGAAGAGACAAATTATTGATAAGCTTAAGAAGTATGTTCCTGAGGAGTTTAATACTTATTATGAGCCTTTTATTGGGGGAGGTGCTCTTCTTTTTGAACTTTCTCCGAAAAGGGCTGTTATTAATGATTCTAATGAGGAACTTATGAATGTTTATAGATGTTTATGTGATGAGGATAAGTTTAAGAAGATGTGTAATGTTCTTAATGGTTATGAAAAGGAACATTCTGAGGAGTTTTATTATGAGATTAGGAATAAGGATAGGAATAAATCTTCTTATAATAGGTTATCTGATTATACTAGGGCAGCACGTACTATATATTTGAATAAGGCTTGTTTTAATGGACTTTATAGGGTTAATAGAAAGAATGAGTTTAATGTTCCTTTTGGAAAAAAGACTAAGGTTAATACTTATGAGGGTGGTAATTTAATTACTGTTAGTAATTATTTGACTATGAATGATGTTACTATTCTTAGTGTTGATTTTGAAGAGGCTTTGAAGGGTGCTAGTAAGGGGGATTTTGTTTATTTTGATCCACCATATGATTCTGATAATGGAACTTTTACTAGTTATACTGAAGATGGTTTTGGAAAGGAAGAACAGAAAAGACTTGCTAAGGTGTTTAAAGAACTTGATGAAAGAGGGGTTTATGTTATGCTTTCTAATCATAATACTTCTTTAGTTAATGATTTGTATAAGGATTTTAATATTCATGTGATTGATGCTAAAAGAAATATTAATTCTAATGGGAAGAAAAGGGGTAAAGTAAAAGAGGTTATTATTACTAATTATTGAAATAATATTTAGTTTTTGTTAATAATAAATAAAGGACATATGTTCTTTTTTACTTGAAAAAGCTTTTGTTTTGTGATAAAATTTTAATACATTTTAAGGAGGAGATATATTTGAAAAAGACTAAGATTATAACTAGTATAGGACCTGCTAGTAATACTTATGAGGTGTTTAGAGAAATGGTTCTTAGTGGTGCGAATGTTGCTAGGATTAATTTTTCTCATGCAACTATGGAGGAAAGAGCTCAAGTTGTTAAGACTGTTAAAGAGGTTAGAGAGGATTTAGGACTTAGTATTGCTATTTTATATGATACTAAGGGACCTGAGTTTAGAAATGGAATGCTTGAAGGTGATGAGATTACTTTAGTTTCTGGTAAGACTATTAAGATTGTTAAGGAAGAGATTCTTGGGAATGAGGAGCGTTTTTCTGTTAATTATCCAGAGGTTCTTGATGATTTAAGAGTGGGAGATATTATCTTACTGGAAAATGGTCTTATGAAGATAAAGGTTATTGAGATTAATTCTTCTTATGTTAATTGTGAGATATTAAATGGAGGGGTACTTGGTAATAGAAAGAGTTTAAATGTTCCTAGTGTTAAGCTTAATATTCCTTTTATTAGCGAGGTTGATTATGAGGATATTGTTTATGCTTGCAGGCATGATGCTGATTTTATAGCGTTATCTTTTGTGTCTTCTAGGGATGATGTTTTGAAGGTAAGAGAAATATTAAAAGAAGAAAATAGAGAGGATATTAAGCTTATTTCTAAGATTGAAAGTATGACCGGTATTGATAATATTGATGAGATACTTGAGGTATCTGATGGTGTTATGGTTGCACGTGGTGATTTAGGAGTTGAGGTTCCTATGACTAAGCTTCCTATTTATCAAAAGATGCTTATTGAAAAGTGTCGTGAAAAGGGAAAAATATGTGTTGTTGCAACAGAGATGCTTGAATCTATGAAGAAGAATCTAAGACCTACTAGAGCAGAGGTTTCAGATGTTGCAAATGCTGTTTTAGATGGAACAGATGCTGTTATGTTAAGTGGGGAAACTACTAGTGGTAAGTATCCAGTTGAAACTGTTAAATATATGGCTTCTATATGTGAAGAAGCAGAACAATATTATGAAAAGTCTTTTCATAATAAAATGAAACCTGGTATTACTGAGACTATTGTTTCAAGTGTAGTACAAAGTTCTAAAGAGTTTGATATAAAAACAATAGTAGCATCTTCAGTAAGTGGTTATAGTGCAAGAGGTATAAGTAATTTAAGACCAGATTGTTTTATTCTTGCAACTTGTACGTCAAAAGAGGTGGCAAGAAGTCTTACACTTAATTATGGAATAATTACTACAGTTGTACCATTTGTTCATAGTGCAGATGAAGTAGTAGAAATAGCAAGAAATGAAGCCGTTAGAGTATTTGATTTAAAAGAAGGAGATAAAATCCTTATAACAGGGGGATCTTCTAAAAACGATGAAAAGAGGATTACTAATTTCATGAAAGTTGAAGAAATATAGTTTTCTTCTTTTTATTTTACAGAAATAAAAAGAAAAATAACAAAATCTATTTTCAAAATAAAAGAATTATTATATAATTAGTTTGTATAAAATAGCTAAGTAAAGAGATGATAATTATGAAAAAAATAGATAAAAAAACTATAAAAAATGATGTAGATACTACGAACAAATATTCGTCTGGGGGGGGGGGCATTATATAACTTTTTAAATAAAAATATAAAGGAATTTAATCCTTATATAATATCAACTTTGTGTATAATATTCTTAGTTTTAGTAGGTATTATCTCTTATAAAGTAAATACAACATATGCAGTATTTACAGATACAATAATGGGTACTAAGACAATAGAAATAACGGTTAAGTTACCTAATTTAGATAAAAGTGGAGTAAGTGAACCAGAACTTGCCGAAGGAATGATACCTGTTTATTATGATGAAAGTACAGAAACGTGGAAAAAGGCATCAAAAGGTAATTCAAACAAGAAATATCAATGGTATGATTATGATAATAAGATGTGGGCAAATAGTGTAACAGTATCATCAACAAATAGAAGTAAATATTTATCTGCAAATCCTGGAACAGAGATACCAATGGATGATATTTTAACAATGCAGGTTTGGATACCAAGATATAAGTATAAAGTGTGGAATTATAATAGTAACACTATAACAACAAGTAAAGAACAAGAGATAGAAATAACATTTGAAAATGAAACTGAATCAACTGGAGAAATAACATGTGAAGATAATATCCAAGGATCAAGTGGAGATGGAACAAGTGAAATATGTAAATTAAAAGCAACAAATGAAACATGTACAGATGATTTATGTAATGGAAAAACATATACCCATCCAGCCTTTACATTTGGAGGTAAAGAAATAAAAGGCTTCTGGATAGGAAAGTTTGAACTTACAGGAATAATAAGCAGCATTACAACAAAACCTAATTTGCGCAGTCTACGAGATCAAACAATAAGTTCATTTGAAACAAATATAATGAAAATGAAAAGCAGTGGTAATCAATATGGATTTAGTACATCAACGGATACACATATGATAAAGAATAGTGAGTGGGGAGCAGTAGCATATCTTTCTCATTCAAAATATGGGACATGTACAGATGGTACTTGTAAAGCGGTAAGCAAAAATAATAGTTCGAGTTATTACACAGGAATAAGCGGAGGAAGTTACAATGCTTCAGGTTCTGCTGATGGAACATATAAATATAATGAAATTAATATGATAGATGAAGAGATACTTGATGAAGGAATACCGATAACTCCAACAGTAACAAATGATACAACATATCCTTGGACTGAAACAGATGGTTTATATAAGAGTTCTAACCAGGGACAAAATTCTACTACAACTAATTTGAAGTTTAGTTTCACAGCACCAACAGATGAAACATATTTATCATTTGACTGGAGTGTCTCAAGTGAAAGTTATGATTATTTATATTATACAATCACAAAAGCTGGAACAACTTTATCAGGTACTGGAACAAGTACAAAAATAAGAGGAACAACTTTAGGAACATCTGAAAGTTCATTAACTTATAATAGTGTATCAAAAAAATTAGCTAAAGGTGAATATGTATTAACATTTACATATAAAAAGGATAGCTCAGGAGCAAAAGGAACAGATACAGGATATGTGAAGAACATAAAGATTTTTCATAGTCCAACAGTAGAAAAAACTGTTGTTCCAATTGGAGAAGGAAAAGATGGTCCGAGTGCTTCAACAACACATAATATATATGGAGTGTATGATATGAGTGGGGGAACGGATGAATATGTAATGGCTAATATGGTAAATACTGGTGGAACTACAATGATACCTAGTTCTTCAGGGTTTACAGATTCAACATATCCAGATGCTAAATATTATGATAAATATAGTTATACTATTAGAGACCCTATTGTTGCATCAAGCAAACTAGGGGATGGATTTAAAGAAATTGTTAAAAGTCTTGCTAAAAATGGTACTAAACAATATAGATATGGTTGGTGGGGTGGAACAGTTTATTCTCCTTATTCACAAATCCCGTGGTTTATGCGTGGTGGTAGAGCTATTGTTGACGCATGTATTTTTAGTACCAGTTATGAATATGGTTCTGGCACATATATTTCTACACGTCTCATAATAACTCCTTAATACTGTTAATAATTTAAGTCTTATAAGATTATAAATAGTTTTATAAGACTTTTTCTTTTTTCTTTTATTTGGTAATTTTTGCCAGTTTGTGTAAATGACTTGTATTTGGTATAAAATATAGTACAATGTTATTGGTGATTATATGGAGAGAGAGTGTTTGTTACAGGAATTGGAATATGAGTTTATATGTGATTTTATTAGGCTTAGGAAGTCTTTTGGTCTTACTCAGAGGGAACTTGCTTTGATGAGTGGTGTTGTTCGTGAGAAGATTGCTAAGATTGAGACTTGTCTTAATTCTCCTCAGCTTAATTCTTTGATTAGGATACTTGAGCCTATTGGTTATACTGTTAGGATTGTTCCTATTGATGGGGATTGATATGTCTTATATTAAGAGTGGTATTGTTACTAGGATTGAGGTTATTTCTGGTAGTTGTTCTTGTCTTTCTGATTATTTTGATCTTGATCTTTTTGATAAGAGTGGTAATGTTTATTTATTGAAGTGTTCTGTTTTTAATGATAATATTTGTTCTTATAGGGAAGAGTATATGTCTTTTTGTGATGGGTTTTGTGATAGTCTATCTTCTTGTGAGGCTTATGTTTTGGAGACTGATGTTGGTGTTATGCTTGATTCTTTTATTTGTTTTTCTTGTGGGAATAGATCTTATTCTTTTGATGGTTTTTCTTATGTTTTTGATACTGATGAGTGTTATTTTAGGTATGGGGATTTTGAGTTTAGATTGTTTTTTGTTCCTGTTTTTTGGGATATAAATTATGTTAGTTGTGAGGATATTTCTTTTGTTAGTCTTACTGTAAATAGGTTGACACGTGGTGCTATGAAAAATGTACTTAAGGGTGCTAGTTGGTTTACTGTGATATGATTTTTTGGTTTACTGTGATATAATATCTTTGAGGTGTTTGCATATGAAAAGAGCATTGGTTTTATCTGGTGGAGGTGCTAAGGGATCTTATCAGGTTGGTGTATATAAGGCTATTAAGAAACTTGGTATAAAGATTGATATAATTACTGGGACTTCTATTGGGTCTATTAATGGTGCTCTTTTTGTGTCTGGTGGTTATTTGAAGGCTAAGAAGCTATGGGTTACTATATCTACTAATAATTTGTTTGATCAGAAGTTTGATAGTGTTAAGGATCTTCAGAAGGCTTCTTTGGAGATTATTAAGAATAAGGGCCTTAAGTTTGATAAGGCTGAGTCTTTTTTGGGTAAGATTATTTCTGAGGATAGGGTAAGGAAATCTAAAATTGATTATGGTCTTGTTACAGTTAGTCTTAAGAATATGGTGCCTAAGATGCTTACTAAGGAACAGATTCCTAAGGGGATGCTTATTTCTTATATTGTTGCTTCTTCGACTTGTTTTCCTGCGGTTGAGTTAAAGGAGATTGAGGGGGATTATTATATTGATGGTGGTTATTATGATAATTTGCCTATTAATTTAGCTGTTAGTATGGGTGCGGATGAGGTAATTGCGGTTGATCTTTCTGCGGTTGGTATTAAGCAAAAGGTTAAGGATAAGACTGTTAAGATTGATTATATTAAGAATCGTTGTAAGAATAAGTTTACTCTTGATTTTGATCCTGAGACTGCGAGGCGTAATATAAGACTTGGTTATAATGATACTATGAAGTATTATAATAAGCTTGATGGGAATGTTTATACTTTTAAGAAGGGACATTTGGATAAGAATTATAATAAGATTAGTGATTATTATATAAAACTTATAAAGAAGATTTTGCTTTCTGATTATAAGAAGACTAAGATTACTGAGATTCTTACTAATAAGAGGTATCAAAATATATTTCTTAATATAAAACAGGGTAAAAAGATAGATACTGAGATTAATAAGTCTCTTGAGTATCTTGGTGAGCTTTTTGATCTTGATTATGATAAGATCTATAGTATAGAGGGTTATAATAGGTTGCTTATTAAGGAAGCTAAGGCTCTTAATTATATAAAACTTGATAAGAAGTTAAAGGGAAAGATGCTTATTGGTTATATATATAATTTATATATGGAGTCTAGTGATAAGGAAAGGGTGTATAAGAGACTTTTTAATATTGCTCTTGTGTTTCAGAAGGATTTTCTTGCTGCTCTTTATTTAATATCTATTTCTAGTAGGTATCCTATTACTCTTAAGAGTAATCAGTTTTTTGAGGAAATTTTAAGGGAAATTAAAAAATAGTTGTAAAGTTATGTCTAATTTTGTTACTTTGCTTGTAAACGTTTTAAATATATTATATTCTAGATATGGGAGTGTGATACATAGATGATATATCCATCGATAGATAAGCTTCTTTTGCATGTTGATAGTAAGTATCGTTTAGTGCATATAGCAGCTCAAAGGAGTAATGAAATAAAAGAAACTGGTCATTTACAAATGCCAGAGGAAGATTATGTATCTACTAAGAATATAGGTAGAGCTCTTGAAGAAGTTGAAAAGGATTTGATTATTTTAAAGAATAATTAAGTTCTTTTTTTCTTCTTTATTGACAAACGAATGTTTGGTATGGTACTATTTATTTGGTGATGGTTTTGAAAATAGAAAAGTATAAGTTTTTGGGAAATGGTAGGTATCAGGTTATTATTTCTGGGGATAAGTATGTTATATATGAGGATATTATACTTAAGTATAATATTTTATCTAAGGATTGTGTTTCTAAGGATGAACTTGATCTTTATTTAAGGGATAATTTATATTATGAGGCTTATTATAAGGCTATTAAGTATATTGAGGTTAAACTGAGATCTGAAAAGGAAATTGTTTCTTATTTGAAAAAGTATAAGTATGATGATGGTATTATTTCTTTTGTTATTAATAGGCTTAAGGAGTATGGTTATATTAACGAATGTGTATATACTGAGGCTTATATAAATGATCAGATTAATTTAAAGAATGTTGGACCTTTGGTAATTATTAGAGATTTGGAAAAGCTTGGGATAAGTCGTGATGTTATTTATAAATATATTGATAATTATTCTAGGGATGTTCAGATTTCTAAGATAAAAAAGTTAGTTTATCGTGATATTCGTTTAAATAGTAATAAATCTAGTTATGTTCTTAAGAATAAGATTTTTTCTAATTTGATTAATAAGGGTTTTTATAAAGAGGATATTGAATATGTACTTAGTGATGTTACTTTTGATGATTCTAGTATACGGGATAAGGAATATGAAAGGATTAAATCTAGGTTATCTAAGAAGTATAGTGGTAGTGAGCTTGAGTATAGAGTAAAACAAAAGATGTATCAAAAGGGTTTTAAGGTATGAAAAAAACTCATTTCGTTTGAAATGGGTTTTTTTAATTAGAGTTATTACTTGAACTTGTAGCTTGTTTTTTTAGATTGTTCATGTAATTATTATAGGCTTTTCTTAGTTCTTTATCTTCGAATTTTAATCCAGCATCTTCTCTTATGTTTTCTAGTGTTTCGTAGTAAAGTGTTTTATTGTTTTCTAGTTTTTCTTTTACTAGATTTTCTTTGATATCATCTTTTACTTTTTCTATTTTTGGTTTATCTTTTTCATCTATTTTATAGATTATATGATAACCGTATTTTGTTTTTACTGGGCTAGATGTGTATTTTCCTTTTTTTAGTTTGAATGCTGCATCGTTAAATTCTTCGACCATGTCTCCGGTTGAGATCCATCCTAGGTCTCCGCCTTTTTTAACTGTTGCAGAGTCATCTGAGTATTTTTTTGCTAGTTTTTCGAAGTCTTCATCATCGTTTAATTTTTTAATGATGTTTTCTGCTTCTTTTTTAGCTTCTTTTTCAGCATTTTCTTTTTCTTCGGTAGTCATATCATCACTAGTATCTGGTGCTATTAATATGTGTTTTACTTTTATGTCTCCATATACTTTGTCTTTATAGTAATCTTCTATTTCGCTATCTTTTAGTTCTTTACTTATGTATTCGTTTACTGCTTTATCTCTTCGATAAGTTAGTCTAAAGTAATCTTTTACTGCGTCATCATCTTTGAATCCGTAGTATGCTAGTAAATCATCATATGAGATGTTATTACTTTTTGCATTTGATTTTAATTCTTCGACTTGATCGTTTAGATATTCTTTTTCAGCGTCATCTTCTTTATATTTTTTGTTTAGTATTTCTAGGTCTAGAAGATCTATAAATTCTTGTGCTCCATATTTTGTTTTCATTTTACTATATAAGCTGTCTGCGGATACTCCACCATCTTTTAGAGATGCTACTTTTTGTTCGCCATTTTTTAAAGTGGGAATGGCTCCACATCCTACAACTGTTAACATGATTGTTGCAAGAATAAAAATTTTTCCTATGTTTTTCATATATTCTCCTTTCAAGACTACATATATATCATAGCAAAAATCTTAATGCTTGACAATATTTAGGTGTATATATTCACAAATTTTGCTTGTTTCCCATAAAATATTCTAGAAAGTTAAAAAGGAGGAATAAATATGAATTATGTTTCATCATCTGCAATAGTTTTAGTATTGTTTATTTTACTAATCATTATATTAGGAGCTTGGATTTAAGGAGGTGGCTTTAAGTGAATAATCAAACTTGTTGTGAAGAAACAGTCCAAACTACTTCAACTTGTACTAGAAGATCTTCTGGACTTATAATTGCTGTTGTACTTTATATACTTCTTGCAATTATTCTTAGTTCATTTAGATCTTACTAAAAATAAAAGGGTTTTCCTTTTATTTTTTGTGTGTTTATTTTTTTGAAATGTATGTGAAATTTGTTGACTTTTTACTGTTTATTACATATAATGTTAGAGTCCTAACAAAATAAGGAGATAGGTATGAATGATGTAAATGATATAGGTTTATATTTTAAGATAATTTCTAAGGAGATTAAAGGGATTATTGATAGTAAACTTAAGAATAATGTAACTAGTGTTCAGATGTCTATACTGTGTTTTCTTGATAGTAGGGGTTCTTCTTTGGTTTATCAAAAGGATATAGAAAATCTTTTTCATGTGAGGAGATCTACTATTACGGAGATTATTAATGTTATGGAGAAGAATGATCTTTTAAGAAGGGTTTTTGATCCGTGTGATAAGAGAAAGAGGGTTATTGTTCTTACTGAGACTGGGCTTGGTTATGTTAATGAGTTTAAGGATGTTATTAAGGACGTAGAGAGTAATATTTATGATGGTATTACTGATTCTGAAAAGGAAATGCTTATTTTTGTTTTTGAGAAAATGAGTAAAAATATTAAAAGATTACAGGAGGAAATATGATTAAATTGATTAAGAAACTTACTAAGAAACAAGTTTTTCTTGTTTTGATTAGTATTTTGTTTATTACTTTTCAGGTTTATCTTGATTTGAAGATTCCTGATTATATGAATGAGATTACTAAGTATGTTCAAACTGCTGGTAGTACTGTTAAGGATGTTTTAAAACCTGGTTCTAAGATGGTTTTATGTGCTTTGGGAAGTCTTATGTCTTCGGTGGTTGTTGGATATTTTGCTGCTTATATTGCTGCGTCTTTTTCTAAGAGACTTAGAAAGGATATTTTTGATAAGGTTGGATCTTTTGGGATGGAGGAGATTAAGAATTTTTCTACTAGTAGTTTAATTACTAGAACTACTAATGATGTTACTCAAGTTGGTCTTCTTATTTCGATGGGGCTTCAGGTTATTATTAAGGCTCCTATTATGGCTATATGGGCTATTACTAAGATTGTTGGAAAGAGTTATGAGTGGAGTATTGCTACAGCGGGTGCTATTGTTGTTTTGCTTGTTTTAATACTTGTTCTTGTTCTTATTGCTCTTCCTAAGTTTAAGAAGATTCAGTGGCTTACTGATAATCTTAATAGGATTACTCGTGAGAATTTAACTGGTATAAGAGTGGTTCGTGCTTTTAATGCTGAGTCTTATCAGAAAAATAAGTTTGATGATGCTAATGATGAGCTTACTTCTACTTATAGTTTTACTGCTAAGATAATGGCTTTGATGAGTCCTGTTATGACTTTAATTATGTCTGGGCTTTCGTTATCTATATATTTTATTGGTGCATATTTGATTAATGATGCTGGTATGATGGATAAGATAGGTTTGTTTAGTGATATGGTTGTTTTTTCTGCATATGCTATGCAAGTTGTTATGGCTTTTATGATGCTTACTATGATATTTATTCTTTATCCTAGGGCTAGTGTTGCTTCTCGGAGGATTGTTGAGATTCTTGATACTTGTCCTAGTGTAAAGGAAGGTGTTTTGGATAAGGGTCCATGTGATTGTAGTCTTGAGTTTAGGAATGTATCGTTTAAGTATCCTGATGCTGAGGAGTATATGCTTAGTGATATATCTTTTAAAGCGAATAAGGGTGAGACTATTGCGTTTATTGGTAGAACTGGATCTGGTAAATCTACTATTGTTAATTTGATTCCCAGGTTATATGATGCTACTTTAGGAGAAGTTTTGGTAGATGGAGTTAATGTAAAGGAATATAGGGAGTCTTGTTTATATGATAAGATTGGTTATATTTCTCAGAAAGCTGTTATGTTTAGAGGTAGTATTCTTGAGAATGTTGGTTTAGGTAAAAAGAATGATAAGAAGGTTTCTAAGGATGCTATTATAAATGCTATAGATATTGCTCAAGGTGGAAATTTTGTTAATAAGCTTGATGGTAAGTATGATTTTCTTCTTGCTGAGGAGGGTACTAATTTATCTGGTGGACAAAAACAACGTCTTTCTATAGCACGTGCTATTGCTAGGGATCCTGAAATATATATATTTGATGATTCTTTTAGTGCTCTTGATTATAAGACTGATTTTGTTCTTAGGAAGGAACTTAGTAAGCATACTAAGGATAAGATAGTGGTTATAGTTGCTCAAAGAATAGGAACTATTAAGGATGCTGATCAAATATTTGTTATTGAGGATGGTCATGTTGTTGGATCTGGTAAGCATAAGGATCTTCTTAAGAGTTGTGATGTTTATAAGGAGATTGCTTTGTCTCAGCTTGGAAAGGAGGAGGTTTTGAATGACTAATGAAAGTGTTTCTAAAAAGGTTAATTTGAAGGAGTCTTTGCTTAAATTATTTAATTATATTAAGGGATACTTGCCTCTTATAATACCTGCACTTTTACTTGCTATTATTTCTTCTGTATTTTCTATTATTGGGCCGGATAAGCTTAGTGATATTACTGATGAGATTACTAAGGGTTTGATGACTAGGATTGATTTAGATAAGATTAAGAGTATTGGTATATTTTTAATTGTTATATATTCTCTTGGTGCTATATTTAGTTATATTCAAGGTTTTGTAATGGCTATTGTTACTAATAGATGTGCTAAGAGGCTTAGGACTGAAATTTCTGATAAGATTAATAGATTACCTCTTAAGTATTTTGATAAGAATAGTTATGGTGATATTTTATCTAGGGTTACTAATGATGTTGATACTATTGCTCAAAGTCTTAATCAAAGTTTAGGTAATTTAGTTAGTGCTATTACTTTGTTTGTTGGTGCTCTTATAATGATGTTTGTTACTAATGTTACTATGGCTATTACGGCGATTGTTGCTAGTTTAATTGGGTTTGTTATTATGGGATTTATTTTAAGAAATTCTCAAAAGTATTTTAATGAACAACAAAAACAACTTGGTTATTTAAACGGTCATATTGAAGAGGTTTATAGTGGTCATAATATTGTTAAAGTATATAATGCTATGGATGAGGAAAGGGATAAGTTTGATAAGATAAATGATGATCTTTACAAGAGTAATAGAAAGAGTCAGTTTTTATCAGGACTTATGCCTCCGATTATGAGTTTTATTGGTAATTTTGGATATGTAGCAGTTTGTGTAGTTGGTGCAATCCTTGTTATTGATAATAAGATTACTTTTGGGGTAATAGTTGCTTTTATGATCTATATTAGGTTATTTACTAATCCTCTTACTCAAATAGCTCAGGCTTTTACTTCTCTTCAATCTACTGGTGCTGCTTCAGATAGGGTGTTTTCTTTTCTAGATGAAGAGGAAATGGAAAAGGAGAATAGTTCTAAGGTTTTAAAAAGAGAAGATGCTAAGGGTAATATTGAGTTTAAGAATATTGAATTTGGTTATGATGATGATAAGGTTATAATTAAAAACTTTTCTGCTAAGGCAAAGGCTGGTAATAAGATTGCAATAGTGGGGCCTACTGGTGCTGGTAAGACTACTATGGTTAATTTACTTATGAAGTTTTATGATATTAAAAAGGGAGATATTATTATAGATGGTATTTCTGTTCATGATTTAACAAGAAAAAATGTTCATGATTTGTTTACTATGGTTTTACAAGATACTTGGGTATTTAATGGTACTATAAATGAGAATATTAAATATAATAATACTAGTATAGATGATTCTAAGGTTAAGGAAGTATGTAAGATTGTTGGACTGGATCATTATATTAAGTCTTTACCTAAGGGATATGATACTGTTTTAAATGAGGTTGAATCTTTGTCTTTGGGACAAAAACAATTACTTACTATAGCACGTGCTATGCTTGAGGATAAGCCTTTTCTTATTCTAGATGAGGCTACTAGTAGTGTTGATACTAGAACTGAGGAACTTGTACAGGATGCTATGGATAAGTTAACTAAGGGAAAGACTTCTTTTATAATTGCTCATCGTTTGTCTACTATTAAAAATGCTGATTTAATTCTTGTTATGAGAGATGGTAATATTATTGAACAAGGAAATCATGATGAGCTTCTTAAGTTAAATGGCTTTTATGCTGATTTATATAATTCTCAGTTTCAAAAAGTTGATTAGTATTTACAAATATTTATATATATGTTATATTTAAAGCCATGATTTATTCATGGTTTTTTTGAAGGGAGATTTTATGTTAAAACTTGTGAATCCTGATGAACCTCCTCAGGGGGAGGTACTTAGTTATGTTAAGGAATTTGTTTTATTTAGGGAAAGCATAAATGGGGATAATTTTTTAGAAAATTATTTGGTTAATAGTTCTTATGAGAAATGGATTTCTTATATTGATTCTTGTGTAGAAATGGATAATTTTACTTATTTTTTGATTAATGAAAATAGTAATGTTATTGGAATGTGTAATATTAAATTATCTACAGATGGTTTTTGTTCTGCAGATTATAATATTAGACCTTCTTTAAGGGGTAATGGTTATGGAAGGGTTCTTCTTTATTTGATACTTGAAAGATGCAAGAGTTTAGACTGTAATGGTGTTTATATAGTTACTTCTTCTTGTAATATTCCTTCTTGTAAGGTGCTTGAGTTTTTTGGGGCTTCTTATGAAGATGATGATGATTTTAGAAAATATGTTCTTGAGTTTCCTAAGGTTCTTAAGAGATAATTTGTTTAAAGAAATGGAGTTAGTAATATGAATGAGATGAATTTACTTAAAAAATATGGTAGTCCTCTTTATGTATATGATTATGATGTTTTAAAAGAAAGATGTATGGATATGGTATCTTTTGGAAAGGGTTTAGGAGATAGACTTGGTTTAAAGGTTTCTATGCATTATTCTACGAAGGCTAATGGTAATCTTAGACTTCTTGAGTTAATAAAGGAGTTTGGGCTTAAGATAGATTCTATGAGTTTACTGGAATATAATCTTGCGAAGGAAGCTGGTTTTAGTAATCAAGATATTTTATATGTTTGTAATAATATAAGTACTGATGAGATGAGAGAAATTGGTAAGGAAGATATTCTTATGTGTTTTGATAGTATTTCTCAGGTTGAGTCTTTTGGAAAGATTTATAATAATCGTGATATTATGATTAGAATTAATCCTAATAGTAAGGGAGTAGGACATTCTAGTAAGGTTATTACTACAGGAAAGGAAACTAAGTTTGGCATTACTCCATATAATGTTTCTTCTTTAAAGGAGGTTTGTAAAAAATATAATCTTAATATTAAGGGAATTCATCTTCATTTAGGTAGTTTATTTCTTGATGATAAGATTGATGATTATATATCTGGAGTTAGAGATTTTCTTGAGATTGTAAGTGAGTATTTTGAAAATATAAAGATAGTTGATTTAGGTGGAGGTTTTGGAGTAGATTATCAAAGAAATAAAAGACTTTCTTTGGCTTTGCTTGAAGATCGTTTATACGAGGTTATTTCTTCATTTAAGGGTGATCTGAAATATCTTGAAGAAATTAAGTTTGAACCTGGTAGATATGTTGTTTGTGAAGCTGGATATATTTTAGGAACTGTTAATAGTTTAAAGAAAGAGAATGATATTTACTGGATTGGAACTGATATTGGTATGAATGTTCTTTTAAGGCCTTCGATGTATGATGCTTATCATGAAATTGAGATTTTATCTTTAAATAAGAGTAGAATAATTGCTAATATATGTGGTAATATTTGTGAAAGTTGTGATGTTCTAGGAAGGAAAAGAGATGTTATTTGTCCTTCTTTGGGAGATGTGGTTAAGGTTTATGATGCAGGGGCATATGGATACTCTATGGCATCTAGTTATACAGGAAGACTTAGACCTGCAGAGGTTCTTAAACATGGAAAAGATGTTAAGTTAATAAGAAAAAAAGAAGAGATTAGTGATGTTATGAGATACTTTTAAGTGTCTTTTTCTTTTTGAAAAAAATTAAACTTATATACTTTGTAATGTTTGAGATAAGTATAGTTTATAAAATATAAAACTTAGTATAAGAGAATAGTGAAACTTTTATACTTTTTTAATAGTGAAATCTAAATTTGGTCATTTTACAAGTGCTTTTAAATGGTTTATAGTGGAACAAATGAATTCATTTATAAGAAAATATTTGCTGTAAAGGAAGGAAATAAAATGATTAATAACGTAAATAATGTTCCTATGTTAGATAGGATGACTAGTGATAAAGATTCATATAAGAAGGAAGAGTATTATAAGGGATAT
>CAKOSE010000013.1 GCA_934102055.1 uncultured Bacilli bacterium
CTCCTGTAAATTACAGGCTACAATCCTCTAATTAGAAACTATTTATAAACTGTCCAACTTTTGGGGTTCAGTTCACTAGTTTCCTCTTTTTCTTGTTTTCTTTATATATTTTTGCTATACTTTTACTGGTGATTGATATGCTATTAGTAAAAGATTTTAATGATTATGAAATTATTTCTATGAGTTCCGGAGAAAAACTTGAAAGATGGGGAGATTATTATCTTTTAAGACCAGATCCAGAAATTATATGGAAAGATAAAATAGATAAGAGTATTGTTCATGCTCATTATCATAGATCAAATACCGGAGGAGGTTACTGGGAAAAGTTAAAACCTCTAAAAGATAGGTGGACTGTTAAATATAAAGATCTTACATTTAATGTTAAATTGATGGGATTTAAACATACTGGTATTTTCCCAGAACAAAGTATTAATTGGGACTTTATGATGGATAAAATAGAAAAAGAAAATAGACCTGTAAAAGTACTAAATTTATTCGCATATACAGGTTGTGCTTCTGTTGCCTGTCTTTCTAAAGGAGCACATGTAACACATGTAGATTCTTCTCGTGGCATGATAGACTGGGCCAAAGAAAATGTAAAAAGTTCTAATCTTGAAGATAAACCAATTAGATTCCTAGTAGATGATTGTGTTAAATTTGTAAAAAGAGAAATAAGAAGAGGAAATAAATATGATGCTATTATAATGGATCCGCCTTCATATGGAAGAGGAGCTAAAAACGAAATCTGGGATATTGAAAAAGATCTATTTAATTTAGTAGAACTTTGTATGGAAATATTAGTAGAAGAACCACTTTTCTTTATAATAAACTCCTATACAGCAGGACTTTCTAGTACAGTTCTTTCAAATATATTAAATATGTTGATGAAAAACAAAAAAGGAACAATAACATCCGGAGAACTAGGAATAAAAGCAAGAAATAGTCTAATACTACCATGTGGAGTCTATGCAAGATATGAAAAATAAATTAAATATATTATATGAAGATAACCACATAATAGTAGTAATAAAACCAGTAAATGTTCTAAGCCAAAGTGATAATACAAAAGATTTAGATATGTTAACAATGATAAAAAAATACCTAAAAGAAAAATATAACAAACCTGGCAATGTGTATCTTGGACTAGTTCATAGACTTGATAGACCAACCGGAGGAATAATGGTCTTTGCAAAAACAAGTAAAGCAGCATCTAGATTAAGTAAACAAATAAAAGAAAATAAATTTAATAAAGAATATCTAGCAGTAGTAAAAGATCTAAAAGATAAAAAAGGTACATTAACAGATTACCTAATAAAAGATAAAAATAACAACTCCTCAGTAACAACAAAAGAAAAAGGTAAATATGCCCATCTAAGTTATGAAACATTAAAGCAAATAGATAATCTAAGTCTTATTAAAATAAATCTAACAACAGGAAGACATCATCAAATAAGAGTTCAATTTAAAGAAAGAGGATTTCCTTTATATGGTGATCAAAGATATGGAATAAGAGATAATAAACAACTAGCACTCTTTGCATATAAATTATCTTTCTTACACCCTGTAACAAAAGAAAAAATGGAATTTATTAAATATCCAACATATGGAATATTCTTAAAATTTAAGGAGTGTTTTAATGAAAAATAACAATATTAAAAAAATAGTTTTTGAAATAATACTAATACCACTTTGTATGCTATACTTACTTTATACTTTACTAGGAAATAATCCAAAGATAAGTCTTATAGTATGTATGATTATAATCATAATAACTAGTCTTGAACTATCAATAAAATATTCAAAAGAAGTTTATGAGTTCAAAAACAAGTACAATATTCTAAAAACCATATTTAGTATATTTAATATAATGCTAATTATAGTAACAGGACTTACTTTTTTATATAAATATATGTTCTTAAAAGTAGCATTTATTATTATGACCATTATACTTTTAATATTTTTACTTATCTATTCAATAAAAAACATTATTTCTATAATACAAGAAAAAGGTACTTTATATAAAAAAGCATTAGCTAGTTTTTTAGGATTACTATCTTTTATAAGCATCTTAATAACTTTAATTATTAGTTACTCATATCTATTAAAATGATAAGGTTATCAAAAGATAATCTTTTTTTGTAAATTCAAAAAAATGTTTCTATCTTACTTGAAAAAAACTATAAATTTTTGTATAATTGTTTTATATATGATAAAGTGGTGAGAATATGGATAAAGAGACAAAAAGAAGAGTTAAAATAACTATTCTTGGAATGCTTGGATTAGTAGCCTTAATAATAGGAATATCTTTTGCAGCATTTAGTGCAGATTTAGCAGGAGTTAAAGTTCAGTCTATGAACACAGGATGTTTAAAAGTAGACATGACAGATGAAGGATCTTTAAATATAGAAAATGCTATGCCTGAACCTGATGAAAGTGGTTTAAGCAGTGATCCTTATACTTATACTATTACTAATAGTTGTTCTGTTGATGCATACTTTACTACAACTCTTAACGTTATGAATACTTCTAATCTAGATAACTTATCTAAAGTTAAAGTAGCTTTAGAAGGTGATTCTTATTTAGAACCTACTATGATAAGTAACTTAGAAACAGGAGAACTATTAGATGATAGTGTAACTGGAGTTTCAAAAACTTACGTACTTGATGAAGGCTATCTAAAAGTAGGAGAGTCAAAAACTTTTGAACTTAGAACATGGATAGATTATGATGTAACCTCAATTAGTGGAGGACTAGAAAACAAAATAATAATTGGCTCAATAGCAGATAATGATGCTGCAATAGCATATAGCAAAACCACTCCAGCATACACAGCTATAAATAAAAACACTATTCTAGATAAAGCAAGCATAGATTATAGTAAAATATCTCCATCAAGTGATCAAACAAGTGGAGTAGTGGAAGTAAAAGGAAATAATGGAACTACTTATCACTTTAGAGGTAATCCAAACAATTATTTAAAATTTTCAACTGATACAGACAGTTCACCCCTTATTTGGAGAATACTTAGTACCAATAGTGATGGCAGTATAAATATAGTTATAAATAGTGCTAAAACAGTTTCAGAACTCAGTAACGTATGGAGTACTTATAACTTAGATAGTTATTCAACATATATAAATCAAAATGCTAAATTCTGTACTGAAAACGGAAATAGTGATAATCAATATTATGCAAAACTAAAATATGAAAAACATAATCCAACAGGAGAATGTCCTAGTAATAGTTACTTAACAAAAATTGGACTTTTAACAGTAGATGATATGATGTTTGCAGGAGCAAGTTATAATACGTCAAATACAAGTTTCTTCCTAGCAGATTCTAGTAGTTATAAAGTAAATGGTTATAGTGCAGCAAATACTTGGTATGCATATTCAAATGGATTAGTTCAAGGACTTAGTAATGCATCAAAAACAAAATTTGTAATTACACTAGATAAAGATACTAAACTAGAAGGCCAAGGAACAGAAGCAAGTCCATTCTACGTATCAGGTAAATATACTAATACTACATCAGATAAAACAGATAAAACAGCACCAATCATAGATAAAGTAAGCGTTGATGCCAGATGGTCAAATCAAAATAAATCTATTGATATATCAGCAAGAGATAATACATCAGGAAGTGGACTCGGAGGATATATAGTAAAAACAGAAAATAAGACTCCAACACTTACAGAAAGTGGTTGGGAAGCTGCAACAAGTGGTAAATACCAAACAGCAAACACATTCGATAATGGAACATATTACGTATTTGCAAAAGATAATGCCGGAAACATAAGTGAAGGAAGAAAAGTAATCATAGAAAAAGTAGATAAAATCTCACCAACTTGTACAATCAAAATTAATCCAAACGGAACAACCGCACCATATAAAACATTATCTATAGTATCAGATGATAATTATATAAATAAAGAAGGTTACAGTTGGAGTCATAACACTAATCTAAAAGAAGATGTAATAAAAGTAACAGAAAATGGTTCATACACAGGATATGTAACAGATTTAGCAGGCAATAAAGGAAGTTGTACAGGAGTAGTTACAAATGTAGAGCCAACATCAACTGATAATTTGATGGCAACTGTTGGAAAAAGCGGATTAGAAGCGGTAACGCATTCTGCTGATTCTACACTTCAAATAGGGGCAACAAGTGATATAACTGAATATAGATATATAGGAAATGATGATGTAGTAACTAATAATTATATATATTTTAATTGTAGTGATATAAATAATCAAACCCAGGATACATGTGAGTTATATAGAATAATAGGTATTTTTCCAGTAGAGGATGCATCAGGAAATATAGAAAATAGAATAAAAGTGATAAAATCCGATAGTTATGGAAGCAAACAATATAGCGATTCATCTTTTAATGATTATTGGACAAATAGCTTGAGTAATGAATTAAATCAAACATATTTTAATAGTATGAATGCAAATTATCAAAACTTTATAGGAGATTCTAAATATTATCTTGGTGGTTGGACTGGTTACAATGTTAGAACAACAACATATTACGAATATGAAAGAAAAGCAATTGCAGGTCCATATTTCAAAACAGGTATTTATAATTGGACCGGAAAACTAGGTCTTATGTATGTAAGTGATTATGGTTATGCCACAAATAGTGCATGTAGAAATAATAAAACTTTAGATCAATATAATGATAGTTCATGTACAGATAATAATTGGTTATATACTGGTATTAGTGAATGGGTATATGGTCAAAATTCGAGTGATGAACTGCTTGCTAATATAATAGAATCCGACGGAAAGGTTTCAGGAAATTCTGCTGATTATTCTCTTGAAGTTCGCCCAGTATTTTATCTAAAAAAAGATGTGAAGCTTAACGATATTGGAATAGGCACTTATGATAATCCATATCAATTGACTAAATAATTTTAATTAGAAAGATCTCACTATTTAGATTCTCCACGATTTGGTGGGGTTTTTCTTTTTATTTCAAAGAATTAAAACGATTATTGATCAAATAATTTTCACACAAAAAAAAGATCTTACATTAGATCTTTTTGTATTTTATCAAAGTCTTTTTTATTTTCTCTATCTTCTTTATAGACTGGTATTATATGTAAATGATAATGTAATACATCTTGAATTATTCCATTATTTTGTACCAATCTTATACCATCTGGATTTAATTTTGTTTTTATTTTATTGAAAACAATCTTTCCAGCTTGATTTATATGTTTTATTGTTTCTAAGTCTATATCTTCATAGTTATTAAAGTGTTTTTTAGGAATAACTAATGTATGTCCTAGTGCATCTGGGTTTATATCTAGGAATGCTACTGTGTAGTCATCTTCATATATTTTATATGAAGGTATATCTCCTTTTATTATTTTACAAAATAAGCAATCGTTCATTTTATCACCTCCTTTTCATTATATAATAGTTTTTTTCTTTTTTGAATAATTTTGTTTTATTTTGTTTATGTTTTGAAATTAAAATTTGTTGTTAATTATATAATTTAGTGCTAGAATATAGTTGGTGATTTTTTTATGGATATAGATATTAAAGATTTAACTGTTAAAGTTAATGAAAAAATTGTTTTAAATAAATTTAATTTACACATAGGAAAAGATGAAATTCATGTTATTATGGGTCCAAATGGAGTAGGTAAAAGTACTTTAAGTAAAGTAATTATGGGAAGTCCTTCTTATGAGATAGTATCAGGAGATATCTTAGCAAATAAAGTTTCTATAAAAAACATGTCTGTTGATGAACGTGCTAGACTTGGTATCTTCTTATCTTTTCAAAATCCAATTAGTATAGAAGGTGTTTCTAATCAAGAATTTTTAAGAATGGCAATGAATTCTAAAAGAAAAGATCCAATTGGTCTATATGAATTTATTAAGGAACTTGAATCTAATTATAATGATTTAAACTTCTCTAAAGAAATGATGCATAGATCAATAAATGAAAACTTTTCTGGAGGAGAACGTAAGAAAAATGAAATTATTCAAATGAAGACTCTTAAACCAAGTTTTCTTATCTTAGATGAACTTGATTCTGGACTAGATGTTGATAGTCTTAAACTTGTTTGTGATAATGTTCTTTCTTATAAAAAAGAATCATTAGCTTCTATTTTGTTAATTACTCATTATGAACGTATTTTAGAATACTTAAAGCCAGATTATATCCATGTCCTAATAAATGGTAGAATAGTTAAAACAGGAGATTATACTCTTGCTAAAATAATTGAAGAAAATGGTTATAAATGCTTTGAAAGTAGTGAATATAAAATGAGTGAGGATAAGGTACATGAATAAAATACAATTAGAAGATGTAATTAATGAAGAAAAAAATATTGTAATTGATAAAGATTGTTTTATATCCATTACAAATAGTAATACTAAGATAAACTTTGATATTAAAAAACGTAGTAATGTCTTTGTATTTATTTCTTCTTCTTCTTTAGATATAAAAATATCTTCTTCTTGTGATTCTATTTTTAATGTTTTTTCTATTTCAAGTACTTTACTAGTAAATACATATTTAAATGATTCTTTAAATTTTAAATATATATATAGTTCTATTAATGAAGAAGATAATAAATATAAAATAAACATTAATCATTTAGGTAACAACATAAATAGTAATATTATAAGTCATGGAATCAATCTAAAAGGAGATTTAGTATTTGATGTTAATGCTATAGTACCAAATAACGTATATGGAGTTAGCACTAATCAAGATAGTAAAATAATTCTAGAAGGTGGAACAGGTCTTATAAAACCAAATTTACTTGTTGATACTAGTGAAGTAGAAGCTAACCATTCTGCATATGTCGGAGAGTTTAAAGAAGAAGATTTATTTTATTTAAAATCCAGAGGACTTGACGATAACAAATCTTATGGTTTACTAGCAAAATCATTTTTAATGGGTCCAATGGATATAACTTATAAAGAAAGAAATATAATTCTTGATATTTTAAAAAGATATTGGAGGTGAAAAAAATGAATAGAGAAGATTTTCCTATGATTAGTAGTGATTTAATCTATTTTGATAATAGTGCCACGACATTTAAACCAAAATGTGTTTTAAACGCTATAACAGATTATTATACAAAGTATACTTCAAATGCACACCGAGGGGACTATAAAAATAGTTTAAAAGTAGATATGCTCTATGAAGAGGCAAGAGAGCTTATAAAAGATTTTATAAACGCAAGTAGTAGTCGTGAAATAGTTTTTACAAGTGGTACTACTCATTCACTTAATATGGTTGCATCTTGTTTTGCTAGATATAACTTAAACAAGGAAGATGAAATTCTAATTACAAAGACAGAACACGCCTCAAATGTTCTTCCTTGGATTGAATTATCAAAAGATATAGGTGTAAAAATAAAATATATTCCTCTTGATAAAGATTTAAAACTAAAACCAGATGCTCTTAAAAAAATGATTACTCCAAAAACAAAATTAGTAGCCCTTGCACATGTAACTAATACAGTCGGAGATGTAAGAGATTTAAAAGAAATAGGACAAATTCTAAAAGAAAAAAACATCTATTTTGTAGTAGATGCTGCTCAAAGTGCTGGACATAGAAAAATAGACGTAAAAGAAATGAATATTGACTTTTTAGGATTTTCTGGTCATAAAATGTTAGGACCAACTGGAATTGGAGTACTTTATGGCAAAGAAAAGCTTTTAAATAAAATGCATGCTATGAATTTTGGTGGAGGAATGAATAACTTCTTTGAAAGTGATGGAGAAACATCATACAAAGAGATACCAATCAAATTTGAAGCAGGTACTCAAAACATCGAAGGAGTCCTAGGCCTTAGAAGTGCAATTATATATTTAAATAAAGTAGGACTAGATAACATAGAAAAACATGACAAAGAACTAAGAGATTATTTTATAACAAAGCTTAGTAAAATAGATAATATTGATATTCTAAATAAAAATAGTGATGCAGGAAATATCTTATTTAACGTAAAAGGAGTCTTTCCACAAGATACTGCTATTTACTTAGATCATTATAATATATGTGTAAGAGCAGGTAATCATTGTGCTAAACTTCTAAAAGATGAACTAGGTATCAAAAATACATGTCGTGTATCTTTTTATCTATATAACACAAAAGAAGAAATAGACAAACTAATTGAAGCATTAAAAAACTCAAAAAATATATTTGAAGTGGTGATATAATGGACAAAAACTTAAGAAGAGAAATTATTCTAGATGCTTATCAAAATCCATATCATAAAATGGATGCACCAGATGACTCATTTATAAAATTTAACACTAATAATGAGTCCTGTATAGATAACCTAGATATTTATTTTAAAATAAAAGATAAAATAATTGAAGATGTTTATTTTAATGGAGAAGCCTGTGCAATTTCAACAAGTGCAACCTCTCTTTTATTAAAAAAAGTAGTAGGACTAAGCATAAAAGATGCAAAAAATCTTTTGATAAATTATCAAAATATGATTAGTGAAAAACCATATGATAAAAAGCTACTAGAAGAATTAAATGCTTATGATGAAATATATCTCCAACCAAATAGAAAAAACTGTGCACTTTTACCAGGAAAAGCTTTAGAAAGATTAATAAAGAGGTTAGAAGATGAAGATTAAAGGTTTAAACGAAGAAAATATAAAGAAAATATCATCACTAAAAAAAGAAGATCAAAAAACATTAGAATATAGATTAAACTGTTATAAATTATTTAAAGAAATTTCTCTTCCTAAATTCGGACCAACAATTGATCTTGATTTTGATGAGATAAATTACTATCAAACAAGTGATGATAATATAACAAATGATTGGAATAAAGTAAGTTGTCCTGTAAAAGATGAATTTAATTCACTCGGAGTAATATCATCAGAAGAATATATGGATGGAATAGGAGTACAATACCAAAGCGAAGTAATTTATCATAATATGATTCAGGAACTACTAGATAAAAATGTAATATTTACTTCAATAGAAGACGCATTTACAAGTCATAGAGATCTAATAGATAAATATTTCAGTAAGATAGTATCTCCAGAAGAAAATAAATTCACTGCCCTAAATGGAGCAGTTTTCTCAGGAGGAAGTTTTATCTATATACCAAAAAACACTAAATTAGATAGACCCCTTCAAAGTTATTTTAGAATCAGTAGTAAAGACTTAGGACAATTCGAAAGAACCCTTATAATAGTAGATGATAACAGTAGTCTTCATTATATCGAAGGATGTACTGCTAAGAGTTATTCAACATCAAACTTACACGCTGCAGTAGTAGAAATATATGTAGGAAAAAATAGCACTTGTAGATATTCAACTATTCAAAACTGGGCTACAAATGTTTATAACCTAGTAACAAAAAGAGCCCTAGTCGAAGAAGGAGGAACAATGGAATGGATAGATGGCAACATAGGTTCCTCTAAAACAATGAAATATCCTTGCTGTGTTCTTAAAGGAGATGGCTCAAAAGGAACATGTATTACTATAAGTGTAGCAAAAGATAAACAATATCAAGATAGTGGTGCTAGAATGATACACATAGGAAAAAATACAACTAGTAGCATTATCTCAAAAAGTATTGCATCAGCAGGAGGGAAAGCCGACTTTAGAGGAGAAGTCCGAATAGAAGAGTCCGCGCTAAACTCAAATAGCATAGTAAAATGTGATACCCTAATACTAGACAAAAACTCAAGTAGTGATGCCTATCCAGTAAACAAAATAAAAAACACCACTAGTAACATAGAACACGAAGCAACAGTATCAAAAATAAGCGAAGGAAAACTATTCTACCTTATGTCAAGAGGTATAAATAAAGAAGAAGCAATAAACTTAATAGTTCTAGGTTTTACAGATAAATTCAAAAAAGAATTACCAATGGAATATGCAGTAGAACTAAATCAGTTACTAAAACAAAATATATAAAAAAAATAAAAAAGTATCAAACAAAGTTTTATAGATAAAATAAGTACTAAAACCAAAAAGATCCCTTTAAGGGATTCTTTATTTTTATAAAAGAAAACTAGTCTAAAATACTAATATTCATGATTTGAAACTTATCCAAACTTTCTTTATAGTGTAATAAAAGGAGGTGAAAAATATGTTAAATCAACTTATATTAGTAGGAAGATTAGTAAAAGATCCAGAAGTAAAAAAATCAAAAAATGGGAACTCTTATTCTTATATTACATTAGCAATTCCAAGAGCTTATAAAAATATAAATGGCGAATATGAAACAGATTTTATAGATTGTACCTTATGGAAGATGATGGCTACTAATACAAAAGAGTACTGCAAAAAAGGTGATATAGTTGGTGTAAAGGGAAGACTAGAATCAAGGACTTATGAAAAAGATAACGAAACAGTTTACGTAAAAGAAGTAATCGCAGAACGCATAACTTTTCTATCATCAAGTCCTAAAGAAGAGTCTTAATCTTAAAAAGGCAAATAAGCCTTTTTTTCTATATAAAAAACATCAAAATTTGTTGAAACTTTACTTTTTTTATGATATAGTGTTTATATACTAAGGAGGTAGAAGATGGAAGATAATAAGAAAACCTTAACAATTAATAAGCTAGATGGCTCAACAGAAGAAGTAGAAGAAGTCATTAGTTTTGAGTTTAATGATACAAAAAAACGTTATATTGTATATACAAAAAATGAAATAGATCAAAATGGTAATGTTACTATTTACGTTACAGAAGTAGTTACAGATGGAAGTGGTACTAGATTTCTTGGAGTATCTACAGATGAAGAATGGGCAAGAATTAAAGATGTGCTTCGTGAACTTGCTAAGAAAGAAGCTTAAGGAGGATTATAATGGAAAATTTTAGAATAATTGATAAGAATGAAATTGCAAATAATGTTACTTTGATTAATGCATCAAAAAAATTAAAAACTCGTTCACACGACTTTGGCAATATCAAAAAAAATAATATTTCAAAACCACAAGAACCTGTTTTTGAACCAAGTATAAAGAAAGAAGAACAACCTATAATGAACACTCAAAGTATTAACAATAATTCTTATCAAAAAGAAGAAGTTAAACCTAATAATCTATATGGTGCAATGAAAGAAGAACAAATCATTAACTTGCAACACATAAGAGATCTAGAAAATACATATAAAGGACACGGAAGCACCCCAAAAAGTCCAAAAGAAAAAGAAGAAGTAAAACCACAAGAAGAAGAAACACCTATAACAGAAAAAGAATTTGTTATAGAACTATCAAAAGCAAACTTCTCACCAGAAGTAGCAGAATATAAAAGAAATCAAGAAGAAAAACTAGCATCATTAAAACAAGAAATACTTGATCAAGAAATGAGAATTAAAAAGATAACTACTGAATATGACGAAGAATCTAATCGTGTTATAAAAATAAAAGAAGAAAAGAAAGACATAACAGATGTTCTTAATGGAATGAATAGTTGGCAAATGAATTTCTTCTCTAAATTTAAAGATGATGTAAGAACTAAAAACTTAATAGATAGTATAGAAGATTATTTCTCTTCATATAGAAAAGACTTAGAAGTAAAAATAAGAGCAGAAAAAAATGGTGAAGAAAGAAAGAAAACTCTTGGAGTAGAAGAAAAGAAAGCAAGAGAAGACTTATCAGAATCAAAGAAACAACTAAATGAATATATAATAAAAACATATCCTGTTCTAAAAGAAGTAAATCAACATGATGAAGAAATAAGAAGAAACGAAGAAAAACTTCAACAACTTACTGGAACTTCTATGACAGATTCATTACTTCTAAATGCAGAAAAACAAAGAGTAGAAGCAAAAAGAAAAGAAGGATTTGGTTATTTCTCTAATCCACTTAAAGAACAATTAAACTCTCAAAGTGAACCTGTCTTACCAGAAATAAATACATATAATAATATAAACACTAATAACATAGATAATAATATGTTCGGGGGTTTTAAGAATTCAGCTAATGACAAAACATCTAAACAAGCAATAACTACTTTTGATATAGATAAAATTGCTAAATCAAGGACAAATAGACAAACTGTTTCAGAAATAAAGAGTCCTGAGCCAGATTATACCAATTATTTTGAAAGTAGAAGAGTAGTATAGTTTTAAGAATTTTATGACTGTTAACAAAATTTAGTTAACAGTCTTTTTATTTTCCCATTTTTGTTATATAATTTTAGTGGTGATTATAATGAAAAAAATTTTAGACGGAAACACAGCATGTGCAATCGTATCATATAAATTTACAGAAGTCGCAGGTATTTATCCTATTACACCCGCAACTACTATGGCAGAATACATAGATAGAGCAAGTTCAAGTGGAGAAAAAAACTTCTTTAACGACCCAGTAAAAGTTATAGAAATGCAAAGTGAAGCAGGAGCAATAGCAACAGTTCATGGTCTTTTACAAAATGGTATCTTAGCAAGCACTTATACAGCAAGTCAAGGACTACTACTTATGCTACCAAATATGTATAAAATAGCAGGAGAAATGCTTCCATGTGTCATAAACGTCGCAGCCCGTACCATAGCAACCCATGCTCTTTCTATAATGGGAGATCAAAGTGATATTTACTCAGCAAGGGGGACAGGATTTGCAATGCTTGCATCATCTTCAGTACAAGAAGTAATGGATCTTACAAACGTAGCATACCTATCCACAATAAAAGGAAGAATTCCCTTTCTAAATTTCTTTGATGGATTTAGAACATCTCATGAATATAACAAAGTAGAAGTAATAGATTTTGAAAAAGTAAAAAAATTAATCGACATGGACTCTATAAATAGATTTAGAAAAAACTCCCTTGATATATCAAATCCCACAACCAGAGGAACCAATCAAGGAGATGGAATCTATTTCGAAGCACTAGAAGCCCGTAACACTTATTATGATAAACTACCAGACATAGTAAATAGTTATATGAAAGAAATAAATAAAATAACAGGAAAAAGTTATAAACCATTTAATTACTATGGAGATAAAAAAGCAAAACATATAATAGTTGCAATGGGTTCTGTATGTGAAACAATAAAAGAATTCCTAAGTTATAATAACAAAGGATTAGGGTTAATAGAAGTACATCTTTATAGACCATTTTCAGATAAATATTTCCTAGACATTCTTCCGAAAACAACAAAAAAAATAGCAATACTAGATAGAACAAAAGAAGCTGGATCACTAAACGAACCACTTTGTCTCGATATAATTGACATTATAAAAAACAATAATCTTAACATAGAAGTACTAGGAGGAAGATATGGTATATCCTCTAAAGACACTAATCTAAATGACATAGAAGCAGTATATAATAATTTAAAAAGTACCTCTCCAAAGAAAAAATTCACAATAGGTATAACAGATGATATAACAAATCTATCACTAGAAAGAACAAAAACTATATGGAAAAAAAGCTATGACGAAATACTAATATATGGATATGGTTCAGATGGAATGATTACAACCTCTAAAGATATCTTAACAATAGTAGGAGAAAATACAGATAAATATGTTCAAGGTTATTTTGAATATGATTCCAAAAAAAGTGGTGGAGTTACAAAAAGCCATTTAAGATTTAGTAGTAACCCCATAAAAAGTTCCTATTATGTACAAAATCCAAGAGTAGTTATCTGTTCTAAAGAATCATATATAAATAAATTTGATATGTTAAAAGGAATAAAAGAAAACGGTATATTCATCCTAAATACAGAAAATAATGAAATAAAACTACCAAGTAATTACGTAGAAATAATAAAAAATAAAAACATAAAAATATACACAGTAAATGCCTCAAACATAGCAAGAAAAAATGGAATACCAAATAAAATAAGTATGATTATGGAAAATGTTATTCTCTATTTAACAAAACTAATAGATAGAGACTTATCCTATGATCTAATAGTAAAAATGATAAAAAAGAACTTTTCACGTAAAGGCGAAGAAGTAGTAAATAGTAATATTAATGCCTTAAAAGACTCATTAAATGAAATAAAACAAATAAACATAAAAGATATAGAAATAACACAAGAAAACACCTCTAGCAACACTATCTTCTCCTTATTAGAACATGATAAATCAAAAGATATAAAAGTAAGTCACTTTATAGATAACCCAGATGGCATTTTTAAAGGAGACTCATCAAAATATGAAAAACGCGGAGTCTCATCAACAATTGCAAACTATAATAAAAGTAAATGCATAATGTGTAATTTATGTTCATTTGTTTGCCCCCATTCAGTAATAAGACCATATCTCCTTACAAAAGAAGAATATGAAAAAGCCCCACAAGAAGTAAAAGAAGATGCCAAAGAAGCAAAAATAAAAGACCAAGACTTAATGTTTGTCGTAGGAATATCAACTTACGACTGTACAGGATGTGGTTTATGTGCAAATATTTGTCCAGTAAAAGCAATAGAAATGAAAGAAACAAAAGAAAAAGAACAAATAAAATATAAGTATTTAGAACAAATATCAGAAAAAAGAGTCATGGATATAAACACAATAAAAGGAAGTCAGTTCATAAAACCAGCATTTAATTTTAGTGGTGCTTGTGCAGGATGTGGAGAAACACCTTACTTAAAACTCTTATCACAACTCTTCAAAGACAATTTAATGATCGCCAATGCAACAGGATGCTCATCAATATATGGAGCATCAGTCCCAAGTACACCTTGGAATGTACCATGGGTTAACTCACTATTCGAAGATAATGCCGAATTCGGATATGGAATAAGAGCAGCAGAAGACTATATGAAACAAAAAATAAACAGAATCTTAACAGAAAACAAAGAAAAAGTAACAGACAAAAACAAAGTCCTAATAGATGAATATCTAAACAACTACTCAAAAGAAGTATCATTCAAATTCTATAATGAATTCGATTTCAATCAAATACCAGAACTATTACTATACAAAAAATACATCAAAGAAAAAAGCATTTGGCTAGTAGGAGGAGACGGTTGGGCTTACGATATAGGTTTCGGAGGTATTGATCAAGTCTTATCAATGAATAAAAACGTAAATATTCTAGTCCTAGATACAGAAGTTTATTCAAATACTGGAGGACAAGCATCAAAATCAACAAGACCAGGAGCAGTAGCAAAATTCGCATCATCTGGAAAAGAAATATCAAAAAAGAACCTAGCACGTATTGCAACAAATTATCCAAATGTTTATGTAGGAACAATATCCCTAGGAGCAAACTATATGCACACTATAAAAACCATGCTAGAAGCAGAAAAACACGATGGACCATCCGTACTTATTGCCTATGCTCCTTGTATAGCACACGGTATAAAAACAGGTATGAAAGATTCAATAACTGAAGAAAAACTAGCAACAGCATCTGGCTACTTCCCATTATTCAGATATAATCCAGAAACAAAAAAATTCACCCTAGATAGTGGAGCAGACTTCACTAAACTAGACGATATATTTAAAAGAGAAAATAGATACAGAAGTAACCAAGAACTTCTAGACAAAAATAAACAAGATATAATAGATAATTATAACTATTTAAAGGAACTTTCATAAAAGTTCTTTTCTTTTCCACAAGATAAAAAATATGCTATAATCATTATAGATAAAGAAGGTGTAATATAATGTATAAAAACTACATAAAAAGAATACTAGACATAATACTAAGTATAGTATTAATAATAATCTTATCTCCAATATTTATCATAAGTGCATTACTTGTTTTTATATCCCTAGGAAAACCTATCATCTTTAAACAAACAAGAGAAGGAAAAAACAAAAAACCTTACACCATGTATAAATTTAGAACAATGAACTTTAACGAAAACATGAATAGAGAAGACCGTATGACTCCTATTACAAGTTTTTTAGATAAGTATAAATTCAATGAATTACCCCAACTGTTAAATGTCCTAAAAGGAGATATGTCTTTAGTAGGACCAAGACCATTCATCCCAGGAGATCCACTTCCAAAAAAACCATGTAAAGAAAGATACCAAGTAAAACCAGGAATGACTGGTCTATCACAAATAACAAAAGGAAGATATATAACCCATGAAGAAAAATTAGAATGTGATATAATTTATACAAAAAAGATATCTTTTCTCTTTGATTTAAAAATAATAATTTTAACACCAATAGCCATCATAAAATATAGATAATCATTAACAAGTACTAGTTTACTTGTTTTTTAAATTTTGATATAATTATCTATGTTGAGGAGGGATATAATGGATAAATTATCTCGTAATGAAGTTCTTCATGTCGCAGAACTAGGTAGACTTGAGTTAACCGAAGAAGAAATAGAAAAATTCTCATATCAACTTAAGGCACTATTCAAAGAGATAGATAAAATAAATGAAATAAAACTTGAAAGTGATGATATACTTATAAGTCCAACTTCTAGTTCATGTACTTGTTTTAAAGATGAACCAAATAATTGTACTTATAATAAATCTTTAATAGAAAATGCTCCTTCAAGATTTGATGAATACATAGAAATAAGAGGTGTTTTAAATGAATAATTACTTAGATTTACCAGTACAAGATCTTCACGAATTATTAAAAAATAAAACAATCAAACCAATAGACTTAGTTAATGAAGCATTTTCTAGAATAGAAAAAGATAACTTAAATTGTTTTATTACTACTAACAAAGAATATGCAATAAAACGTGCAAAAGATCTAGAAAAGACACCTTGCAATAACATATTATGGGGAATACCAATTGCTATAAAAGATAATATAGTAACAAAAGACTTTAAAACAACAGCAGGTTCTAAAATGCTTTCAAACTTTACTTCCTGTTATGATGCTCACGTAATTGATTTAATTAATGAAAATGGAATGGTTATAGTAGGAAAACTAAATATGGATGAATTTGCAATGGGTTCTTCTAACCAAACAAGTTTCTTTGGACCAGTTAAAAATCCATGGAATAACTCCCTTGTATCAGGAGGTTCATCCGGTGGATCTGCTGCCTGTATATCAAGTAGAATAGTACCATTTGCCCTAGGATCTGACACAGGAGGATCAATAAGACAACCATCTTCCTTTTGTGGTACTGTAGGACTTAAACCAACATATGGCAGAGTTTCTAGGTATGGACTTATTGCTTTCGCATCTAGCCTAGATCAAATAGGACCAATTACTAGAAATGTTAAAGATAATGCTTTATTACTTAATATATTATGCAAAAAAGATGATAGAGATCTTACACAAACATCAAAAAACGAAGACTTTACCTCATTAATAGGACAAGACATAAAAGGAACGAAAATAGCTATTCCTAAATTCTATATTAATGATTCTATAAACAAAGAAATACTAGATGAATTTAATAAAGTTTGTGAATTACTTAAATCAAAAGGATGCACTTTAGATATAGTAGATATACCACTTATAGAGTACGCTGTACCACTTTATCAAGTAATAGCACTAGGTGAAGCAAGCTCTAACCTAGCACGCTTTGATGGAATAAAATATGGCTATAAAACAGAAAACCCAGATAGTATTTATTCACTATATAGTAAAACAAGAAGCGAAGGCTTCGGAGATGAAGTAAAACGCCGTATCATGGTAGGATCATTCATGTTAAGCGGAGAAAATGTTTCTGAATACTATAGAAAAGCTCTTATGATAAGAAAAAACATATCAAATTCATTTACTAAAGTATTCAAAAACTATGATCTTATAATAGGACCTACCACAACATGTCTTCCATACCAAATAGGCTCATCCCTAGATGATCCAAACAAATCATTCATAGACGATGTACTTACAATTCCAGTAAACATGGCTGGACTTCCAGGAATGAGTCTTCCTATAGGCTTTTCAAAAGATAAACTACCTATAGGTATGCAAATAATAGCTAATCGTTTTGATGAAAAACTTATATACAAACTCGCATCAAAAGTAGAAGAAGAACTAAAACTAAACTTAGATCCAAGAGGTGAAAAACATGAGTAATTATAAACCTACTATTGGAATAGAAATCCATCTAGAATTAAAAACAAATGCCAAAGTATTCTCAAAATCAAAAAACACATATGATTCCCTTCCTAATACTAACATAAATGAAATAGATCTAGGATATCCAGGAGTACTACCAGTATTTAACGAAGGAGTACTAAAAAGTGCAATAAAAGCCTGCCTAGGGCTTAATATGAATATTAGTCATGAAATGCACTTCGATAGAAAAAACTATTACTATCCAGACTTGCCAAAAGGATACCAAATAACCCAGTTCGACACCCCAATAGGAACAAACGGTTACATAGATATAGAAATAAATAATAAAACAAAAAGAATAGGTATATCAGATATCCATATAGAAGAAGATACATGTAAAAGCCTTCACTACAAAGACAAAACACTTTTAAACTATAACAGAGCAGGAGTCCCCCTTTTAGAAATAGTCTCAAAAGCAGATATGCATACCAAAGAAGAAGCAATGGCTTATGCTGAAAAAATAAGAGAAACAATGTTATACCTAGATGTTTCAGATTGCAAAATAGAAGAAGGCTCTATGAGATGTGATGTTAACATATCAATAAGTAAAGATAATACCCTAGGAATACGTTCAGAAATAAAAAATATAGGTTCTATATCAAACATAGGAGAAGCCATTGATTACGAAATAAAAAGACAAGAAGAAATTCTATCTAAATCACAAAAACTATACGAAGACACAAGAAGATTCGATTCCGAAACAAAAACAACAATCTTCATGAGAAAAAAAGAACCAAACAAAGACTATAGATATTTCCCAGAACCAGATATCCCTTACTTATATCTAAACGAAGAAATGATAACAACAGAAAAAAACAATTTACCAACTCTTCCAAATGAAAGAAGAAAAAAATACGAAGAAAAAGGAATAACACCAATAAATATAGATAAAATCATTTCAAATAAAGATCTATCAGATTTCTTAGAAAAACTAATAGATAAAGATATAGATTTCAAAATAGCAAGTAATATTCTAACCGGAGACATATTATCATATTTAAACAAAAATAATCTTAAACTAAATGAAACAAAACTTACTATAGATAACTTCATATTGGTAGTAAAAGCCCTTTCAAAAGATGAAATATCATCAAAAATATTCAAAGAAATATTAAAAACACTCATGGAAGATAACACCGATATAACAAAAACACTAGAAAACAACAAACAAACATCATCAAAAGAAGAAGTAAATAAAATAATAAACGAAGTCCTTTCAAAATACCCAGATTCAGTTAAAGATTACAAAAGCGGAAAAGAAAACGCAGTAAAATTCCTAATGGGTATGGTAATGAAAGAATCCAAAGGTAAAATAAATCCCAAAATTGCCATGGATGTTTTAAAAGATAATTTAAATAAATAGAATTGATTATTATATTAATATATTGTATAATGTCATATAGAATAGGGAGTGATTTATTTGAAAAAACTACTAGACGAACTTAAAAAAAACAAGTTCACTACAATTGTATTTTTTATATTCTTAGTATTATTCATAATAGGATGGATAGCATTTGGATTAGTTATGCCAAAAACAGGAAAACCCGTATATGGTAATAGATTAGATGGTATAGAAAAAGTACAAGTAACTGATACTGAAACAAATGATCTCATAAAAGAATTAAAAGAAAAAAAGTATGTAACAACTGCTAGTACTCATGTAAGTGGAAAAATAATCAATGTCTTAGTCGAAGTTGAAAAAGGCACAAGTAAATCAAAGGCTAAGTCATTAAAAGACGAAGTCTTAAAAGCATTTACAGATGATCAAAAAAAGTTTTATGATATTCAGTTATTTATAACAAATGAAAATAAAGACGCAAAAGGATATCCAATAATTGGATATAAAAATTCTACTGATAAGAATTTTGCTTTTTAGGAGTTTTGGTTATGAAAAATAATAAAAGAAAAAAGAAAACAAGAAATAAAAAAGAAAAATTTAATTATATAAAATATTGTATTATAATAATAATAATAGTCTTACTAGGAGTAGGAGTCTATTTTTTCCTAACATCTAAAGACGACGAAACAAACCTAACAGTACTAGAAAAACAATGGATTGTTAGAAACAAAAAAACACTCATCGATATAGATGTACCTAATAATCTTAGTATCCTAGCAGATAATGGTAAAGGAGTAGTATTCGACTACCTAAAGAAAATAGAAAAAGATACAGAACTAGGTTTCAATAAAAAATCCTATAACTATATGGATGATGATGTAAAAACAAATGAACTATCCATACTAGTTCTATCTAATGAAGACAAAATAGATAAAAACGACTTATTACTAGCAGAAGATGACTATGTTCTAATAAGTAAAACCGAAGGATTTATAAATAACCTAAATCAAGTCTATAACAAAAAAATAGGTATTTTAAAAGATACTGACTCATTCATAAGTGATTCCGTAGGAAACAGTTTTAGTTATACATCATATGATGATCTAAATGATCTTATTTCATCTTTAGAAAAAGGAAAAATAAATTACGCAATAGTACCTAGATATTATAGTCTAGAAGACATTGTAAAAAATAATCTTTATATAAATTATAGTTTCAAAAACTTAACAAACAAAATAGTTCTTCATCTAAACAGTAATAAAAAACTATCAAGTATTATGAGTAAGTATTTAGAACTATTCAAAAGTAAAAATGATTTAAACAGTTATGAAAACGAATACATGGACTTTTATATCAAAAACACAGATATAACAGAAGTCGATACAAGTTCACTTTCAAGCAAAGTATATACATATGGATATGTTAAAAATAACACATATAACATGTTAAACGGAAACAAGTTATATGGTTACGCCGGAGAATACATGAACATGTTTTCAAAAATGGCCAACATAGAATTTGAATATAAGGAATATCAATCAAGTGATAAACTAAAAGATGCCATAAAAAGTGGAGAAGTAGATGTAGCATTCATAGACTTTGACTATTCAAACGAACAAGGATTATACACTGTAAACAGTTTTGACTCATCAATGTTAGCAATAAGTGGAACAAACTATCCAATAACTTTAAAAGAAGGACTAGAAAATAGAAATGTATATGTTCTAGAAAACAGTTATCTAAACCAATATTTAAAAGATAATTACAACATAAAAATAAATACTGCAAGTAGTATAACAGAAAAAGCTTTATCAAAAGGAATATTTGTTTTAGATGAAGGAGACTATTATTACAATCAAAAAAATAAAGATCTAGGTAATTATTATGTTCTATTAAAAGACACTTACCAAGGTAATTACAAGTACTTTGTAAAAAACAGCGAGCAAAATATGTACGATTTTATTGATTTTATGCTTAATTATACCTCAAGTGATAGAGTAAAAATAAATAGCATTAATAATTTAGTTTTATCTTCAAATAACCAAGGAGGATTTGCTAATACATATTTAACTATTGTCTTAATTATCATCATACCAATCATATTATGTTTTATTATATTTGCATATACAAAAGCAAGAAAACATTCAAAACTATTACACAAAGAAGATGTTCTAAAATATAACGATATGATGACATCTCTAAAAAACAGAAATTATTTAAGAGCACATATAGACGAATGGGATGAAATGAAAATCACTCCAAGGACAATAATAATCGCAGATTTAAATAATTTAAAATATATCAATGATAACTATGGACAAGAAGAAGGTAATATATTGATTAAAAAAGCTGCAGCTATATTAATTAATACTCAACTTGAAAAAAGTGAAATCATAAGAACAGATGGTAATGAATTTTTAATATATTTAATAGGATATAACAAAACTCAAGTAAATACTTATATAGGAAAACTATCACGTGAATTCGAAAAATTACCTCATGGATTTGGGGCTGCAATAGGTTATAGCATGATTGAAGATGAAATCAAAACCATAGATGATGCTATAAACGAAGCAAGTATAGAAATGAGAATGGACAAGGAGCAAAATTATAAATAATGGTAAGGATAAAAAGATTGTTTAAAAATTTTACTGATATACTTCAAAAACCTGAAATGCAAATTTTACCAGGACAAATAGCTTTTTATCTCTTAATGTCAATTATACCAATTGTAGCAATAAGTGCTGGTATAGCATCATATATAACTAAAAGCTTTAACCTTTTAGAATCTATTTCAATGTTACCACCAGTACTTGCTAATATATTGGTCTCCTTAACAAAAGATATGCAATTTCATGGAGTAGCATTTATAGTAATATTATATTTATTCTTAGGGTCTAATGCTCCAGCTTCTATTATTACTGCCTCTAATTTACTTTATGATGTTGAACAACCCAGTTATCTAAGTCTAAAAATTAAGTCATTCGTAATGACAATAATAATAGTTATATTACTTTTATTCGTAATACTTATCCCTCTTTTTGGGGATATAATAGTAAAAATCTTTATGGATCTACTAAACAGTAATTTTCTATATCATTATAAATGGTTATATGTAACTATAAAAGGACTAGGTTCATTTATAATTATGTTCTTTATAATAAAAGTATTATATACATTAGCACCAAGTAAAAGAATAAAAAGCAATTCAACCACAAAAGGAGCACTATTTACATCATTTGGCTGGATAATAGCAACCTATGTATTCGCTTTTTATATCACCAATATTGCATCATATGATGTTATATATGGAAACTTTGCCAATATATTGATACTATTATTATGGATTTATATACTAGCATATTTATTCGTAGTAGGTATGGCTATTAATGTAGAAAATTTTCATAAGCAAGGGAAGTGTAAAGATGTTAAGAAAAAAGAAAAAGGAAGAAAAGAAACCAAAGAAGAAATTAAACCAAGTATTGAAAGATAAATTCAGTTTAAAAAATATAAAAGAATTCTTTGTAAATATAGTAAAAACTACTAAATATATAGTTCTTGATAACAAATTAGTATTTATCTACATTATTGGGGCAGTTATAAATGGTATAATCCTAAGAGGATTTACTATCGGAAGTGCCTTTAATCTAAGACCAATTCTGGCAGATTTAGTCATATCTTTAATATTTGGATCATTTTATTTTCTTATCAAGAAAAAATATAGATACATTTATCTATTCACAATCTCTATTATTAGTATGATTGTATGTATTGCAAACATAGTATATTACTTTTATTACAGTTCTTTTATATCAGTTACATTTTTCTCATTTGCACTAGCAAACCATGAAACAGGAGATTCAAATGTAGTAGGAGATTTAATCAAACCACAATTTTTCATCTTCCTATGGTTTCCTATTTGTTTATTTATCTCAAAAAAGAAGTTTAGTAAAAATAAAAAAGAAGAATCATCATTTAAAAGAGTATCTAAAAAAGATGTCTTAAAAACATTATATACATGGGTAATTATATTTTTTGTAGTATTTTTATGTTCACTAAAACCAGTAGATTTCTCTAGATTATATAGTCAGTGGAACAGAGAATACCTAGTATCAAGATTCGGAGTTTATATGTACCAAGTAAATGATGTAGTAAAAAGTATTGAGCCAAAGATGGCAACATTATTTGGAAAAGATAAAGCTTATAAAGAGATAAATGAATACTATAAAAATAACAGTAATGAACAATCAAAAAATAAATATACAAACATATTCAAAGGAAAAAATGTAATTGCAGTTCACTCTGAAAGTATGCAAAACGTTTTACTTAACCTAAAAATAAATGGAAAGAGTATAACTCCTAATCTAAATAGGTTATCCAAAGAAGGACTTTACTTTGATAACTTTTACTCACAAGTAAGCTTTGGTACTAGTAGCGATACAGAATTTACTATGGCAACATCTTTACTACCAGTTTCATCAGGAACAGTATTTATAAATCACTCAGATAAAGATTATGTTTCGTTCTATAAGCTTTTAAAAGAAAAAGGATATTATACATTCAGCATGCACGCTAATACAGGAGATTTCTGGAATAGAAATATAATGCATAAAAAACTAGGATATGAAAAATTCTATGATAAATCATCATACAAAATAGACGAAGAAGTAGGTTTTGGACTTAGCGACGAATCATTCATAAAACAATCAGTAGAATACATAAAAGACATAAATCAAAAACATAAAAAGTTTTATGGTACACTAATTACCTTAAGTAACCATACACCATTTGATTACAATGAACTATTCGGTGATTTTGATGTCAGTTACACTAAAAATGGAAAAACATATCAGTACATGAAAGACACAAAACTAGGTAATTACTTTATATCTGCACATTACGCTGATAAACAATTAGGATTACTAGTCGAAGAACTAGATAAAGCAGGCATACTAGATGATACAATTATTATGATATATGGTGATCATGATGCAAGAATTTCAACTTCATTATGGGATAGATTCTATAATTATGATTACAAAACAAACAGTACCCTTCCTCAAGATGATGAAGACTATAAACAATTAGATTATTACTGGCAAGAGCAAAACAGAAGAGTACCATTAATTATTTGGTCAAATGACGAAAACTTTCAAAATAATTATTCAAAAACAATAAGCACTGCAATGGGGATGTATGATGTAGCTCCAACACTTGGAAATATGCTCGGAGTATATAACAAATATGCCCTAGGAACAGATATAATAGGTAAGAAAGATAATCTAGTAGCATTTTCAAACGGAAACTATGTTACTAACTATGTTTATTATAACGATAATAAAGAAGAGTATAAACTCTTAAAAAATAAACCATTATCAGAAGATTACATAAAAGAAAACAAAGATAAAACCCAAAAAATGATAAGCATCTCAAACGATATAGTCGTATATAATTACTTCGGTAATATGATGGCTACAGACTATGAGGAGGAAAAATGAAAAAGAAAAGAAAACTAAAGAAAAAAGTAATAGTATTTATTATTATATTTATTCTAATTATTTTATCTCTAGTCTCAATCTTTGTATATAAATCAATGACTCCAAAAAACACATCAACAGTCAAAGTAGTAGAAAAAATCGAAGACTATGGATACTATCTAGAAGACGATCAACCAAAAATATATAAAGAACTCTTTAAAGAACTAGTAACAGTCTTAAAAAACGAAAAAGTAGATTATGATAAATATGCCTCACTTATAAGTAGAATGGCTGTCATAGACTTCTATAACCTAGACAATAAAGTATCAAAAAATGATGTCGGAGCAACACAATTCATAAGAGAAAAAAACAAAGCAAACTTCGTACTTCAAGCATCAGAAACAGTATATAAATACATAGAACAAAATATATATGGCGATAGAGAGCAAGAATTACCAGTAGTAAAAACAGTAAATGTTATAAATCAAAAAACAGAAGCCTATAAATACAAAAAAATATCAGATGATAAAGCCTATACAGTTACAGTAGGAGTAGAGTATGAAAAAGATCTAGGATATCCAAAAGAAGTAACCGTGAAATTATTGCATGATGGAAAAAAATTAGTTATATATGAAATGAATAGTAATTAAAAAAATAGTACTTGAAAAAGTATTATTTTTATTATAGAATTAAACTATAAAAAATACTAAAAAAGGAGTAAAAAAAGATATGAAACATGAGCATAATTTTGCTATAAGAGAGGATAGAAACAAGAAAATGAAAAAACATACAAAGGAAAAAAAGAAAAAAGTCATCGCTATATTAATTATAATTGTTCTAGTCTCTTTAGCAATAGGTATCTCTTACTCAGCATGGAGATATGTTTTTACGGGAAATGAAAATAAAATAACAACTGGAGATGTTTCAATAAAGTTTTTAGAAAGTAATACTAATGTAATTAATTTAGCAAATGCTCTTCCAGAAGATGATAATACAGGAAAAAAAGAAAAATCATTTGATTTTGTTGTTACTACAAAAGCAACATATAAAACAGCATTAAAATATGATTTAAGTATTAAAAAATTAAGTACAGACACAGGGTATACTAGTTTAAATAACAATCAAATAAAAGTTTATTTAACAGATTCTAGTAATAATATTTTAGTGGGACCTACTTTAATAAGTAATTTAAGTAATAATTTATTGTATAGTAAAACTAATACTCATAGTAGTACTAATACTGAGGTAAATGATAAGTATAAATTAAGAGTATGGATAGATAAGAATGTAGATGCTTCAAACTGGACTAAAGATACAAAGAATCAATATAAGTTTAAAATAGGCATAAATAGTGAAGAAGTAGAAGTTGCTGAACCTAATGCACCAGTCTTAGATGATGGAATGATACCAGTATATTATGATGAAAGTACTTCATCTTGGAAAAAAGCAGATAGTTCTAACAATAATAATAATTGGTATGATTATGACTCTAAAAAATGGGCAAATAGTGTAACAGTATCAAGTACTAACAGAGGCACTTATAAAAGTGCAAGTGTAGGAACAGAAATACCAATGGATGATATTCTAACAATGCAAGTATGGATACCAAGATATAAATATAAAGTGTGGAATTATAACGCAGACGGAACAAAAACAAGTAGTCCACAAGAAATAGAAATAACATGGGAAGAAGGAACATCAAAAACAGGAGAAATAACATGTACTGATAGTATTCGAGGTCAAAATGGAGATGGAACAAGTGAAACATGTAAATTAAAAAGTACTAATACAGCATGTACCGATGATACATGTAATAATAAAACATATACACATCCAGCATTTACATTTGGAGATGAAGAAATAAAAGGATTTTGGATAGGAAAATTTGAACTTACTGGAACAATAAGTAATATAACAGTAAAGCCAAATTTAAGTAGTTTAAGAAGTCAAACAATAAGTTCCTTTGAAACAAATATAATAAAAATGAAAAATAGTGGTAATCAATATGGACTAAGTACATCAACAGATACGCATATGATAAAAAATAGTGAATGGGGAGCAGTAGCTTATCTATCACATTCAAAATATGGAACGTGTGCAGATAGTACTTGTAAAGAAGTGAATATAAATAATAGTTCTGATAATTATACAGGAAGAAGTGGAGGAAACTCCAATTCTGAATACTCCTTAAAAGGAACATATAAATATAATGAAACTAAAATCACAACTACAACAATAACCGGTGGAACACAAATAGCACCAACATTAACAAATGATACTAGATATCCTTGGACTGTGTCAGATGGTTTATATAAAAGTTCTAATCAAGGAAAAAATTCAACAACAACTAATTTAAAGTTTAGTTTTACAGCACCAACAGATGAAACGTATTTGTCTTTTGATTGGAGTGTATCAAGTGAAGGTGCAAGTAATGATTATTTATATTATACAATAACAAAAGATGGAACAACTTTATCTGATACAGGAACAAGTACAAAAATAGGAGGAACAACTCTAGGAACAACAGAAAGTGCATTAACATATAAAAATGTATCAAGAAAACTAAATAAAGGAGAATATGAATTAACATTTACATATACAAAAGATATTTTTGATGAAAATGGAACTGATACAGGATATGTGAAGAATATTAAAGTTATTCATAATCCAACAGTAAAAGAAAATGTCATTCCAATCGGGGAAGGAAAAAATGGACCTAGCTCCTCAACAACACATAATATATATGGAGTGTATGACATGAGTGGAGGAGCAGCAGAATACATGATGTCTAATAATGTGGATAATGGAACTTCAATGTTGCCTGACTCGTCTGGTTATACATTTACAACATATCCAGATGCTAAATATTATGATAAATATAGCTATAGTGCAAGCGAAACATCAAGAAAAAAAAGTAAATTAGGAGATGGAATAAAAGAAGTATATAATACTAGTAATTATGGTTGGTATAATGATAACTCTTACCTTGTGTACTCTAGCAGTAGCTCCTCTTGGTTCCTTCGTGGGGGCTGCTATTACGATGGTTCATATGCTGGGGTGTTTAGCTCTTACTACGACGGTGGCGATTCCAATTCCTACTATTCCTCTCGCCTCATAATAACGCCGTAAGGTGTTAGATAACAAAATAACAGTCTTATAAAATTACGAATAAGTAATTTTATAAGATTTTTTCTATGTAAACTAAATTATAATTTTATCTAAAACTATGAGTTATAGTAATAGTTTTCCCATAACAAAAGTTTAATACTTTTGTTATGAAAACTTGCTTTTTATATAAGATTTCGTTTATGTGATAATAAAGAAATATCTTTTATAAAAGTTTTTCAATTTATATACTTTGTAACAATTGGATATGTTTTAGTTCTTAAAATGGTGTTTTCTTTATATGAATATTTTGATTTGAGTTGATATTTTTGTATTAATATTTAAATTTGGTCATTTTACAAGCTTTCTTAAATGGTTTATAGTGAAATAAATGAATTCATTTATAAGAAAAAAACTGT
>CAKOSE010000014.1 GCA_934102055.1 uncultured Bacilli bacterium
TTAAAATACATTATTGAACTAAATGCAACTTGAAAAATATATAAAATATAAATTGCATTTACTGTTTAAAGTAATATTTTGTTAAAAAACAATTGACTAACATAAAAATATATGATAAAGTAACATCATATTGAATATTGATTGATATTAGTAATTTCATTATTTTAAATCAAAGAGAGTTAGTGGTCGCTGTAAACTAACAAAAATAATGAAACGAAATACAGATCATGAATTCAAACGGTTTAGCCCGTTAAAGCATAAAGTGTATGAAAAACTCATAAATTAAGGTGGTACCACGGGAATATCTCGTCCTTTAATTTATGAGTTTTTATATAAAAGGAGGAAAAAACATGACACTATATGAAGAATTAAAATGGAGAGGTTTGCTTAAAGATGTAGCAGGTGAAGACCTAGAACAAAAGTTAAACAATGAAAAAATAACATTCTATTGGGGAACAGACCCTACCGCAGATAGCTTACATATCGGACATTACTCTTCACTAATAACAGCAAAAAGACTAGCAAAAGCAGGACATCATCCAATACTATTAGTAGGTGGGGCAACAGGTTTAATAGGAGATCCAAGACCAACAGCAGAAAGAGAAATCATTTCAAAAGAAAAACTACAACACAATTTCGATGGAATAAAAAACCAAGTAAATACCATCCTAGAAGGAAAAGCAGAAATAGTGAACAACTATGACTGGATGAAAGATTATACATACCTAGAATTTCTAAGAGACATAGGAAAATACATAAATGTCAATTATATGTTAGCAAAAGACATTATCAGCAGAAGACTTGAAACAGGTATAACATATGCAGAATTCTCTTATACTCTTTTGCAAGGCTATGATTTCTTACATTTATACAAAGAAAAAAACTGCATACTACAAGCCGCAGGTTCTGATCAATGGGGAAATATAACAACAGGTATAGAACTAATTAAAAAAATCGAAGGTAAAGAAGCATATGGCTTCACAATGCCGCTTATACTAGATGCAAATGGAAATAAATTCGGAAAAAGTGAAGGAAATGCCCTATGGTTAGATATTAACAAAACATCAAGTTATGAATTATATCAATACCTAATAAACTCAGATGACACAAAAGTCGAAGAATACCTAAAAGTATATACATTCCTAACAAAAGAAGAAATAGAAGAAATCATGGAAAAACATATCAAAGAACCACATTTAAGATTAGCACAAGAAAAACTAGCACAAGAATTTATAACAGATCTTCATGGAGAAAAAGAATACAAAAATGCAAAGACAATATCTGAAGCCCTATTTAAAAACAACATAAAAGATTTAACAGATAAACAAATAGAAGATGCCTTCAAAGGAGTACCAAAATATAAACAAAAAGAAAACCAAACACTAATAGAAATATTAACAGAAAACAAAATAGCCTCATCACGAAGAGAAGCAAGAGAATTTCTAAATAGCAACGCTATCACAATAAATGGAGACATTATAAATGACGAAAATTACATAATAAATAACAACAAAAAATACAATATAATAAGAAAAGGAAAAAAGAAATATTTCATCATTGAAAAAAACTGAGTTTTCAGTTTTTTTATTTTCCATATCCTTTATTTAGATAGTCATTACATAAATCCTTAAACAAATTAAAATGAACTATTTCCCTTTGCCTAAGCCATAGTAAAGGTGCAATAACATCAGGATCATCAGTTAAATCAATCAAATGTTCATATACAGTCCTAGCCTTTTGTTCAGCAGCCATATCCTCATACAAATTAGCGATAGGATCACCAACCGAAGAAATATAATCAGTAGTAAAACTAACACCAGTAGTTCCAGAAGGGAACAAATCAAAACCATGTTCCACATAATGAGGATCAAAACCAGCCTTTAAAAGTTCCTCCTTACTAGCACCATTAGTAAGTTGATAAACAATAGCACATATCATCTCAACATGACCAAGTTCCTCAGTACCAATATCAGTAAGCAAAGCCCTTCCTTTAGCATCAGGCATGGTATATCTTTGATTCAAATACCTAAGAGCAGCACCTAATTCACCCTGAGGGCCACCATATTGAGTAATAATAAGATTAGCAAGTTTAGGATCTCTCTTTTTAATATTAACAGGATATTGCAAATTTTTCTCATACTTCCACATTACTTATTCCCCTCCCAAGGCCAATTTTTACTATCCCAAGCCCATGGAACAGTATTCAAATAATCACTTCCAAGAGAAGTAGCACCATATTTACCTTCATAATTCATCAAAGCTTGATTATAAAGCTTAACATACTTAGCTCTAAGCTCAATAGCCTTATTATCATTAGGATAAACATCTAAATACAAATTCAAATCATGTGCAGCAAAACCATACATTTGAACAAGAAATAACAAATAATCCCTCTCATTACTAGGATTTATTTCATAAGGTTTATAACTTTTATAAGAATCATATAAGTTATCAAACATATTTCCCCTTATAAAACCATTATACGGTTCATTTTCATAAAGAGAATCATTAGTTTTCATAATAGAATTATTCACATTAGTAGAACTATTCATATTATTAAAATTAAAATTATTCAAATAATTGTAATAATCATTATAGTCATTCATCACTTTTTCCTCCTAATTTATACTATGAAATAATAAAATATCCTGTATAGGCAAAAATCCAAAAACAAAATAAATATTGTATTATTAAAAAAATTATGCTATATTCATATTAGAATAAAAGGAGTTGTAAAGATGGACAGAGAAGAAAAAATAGATAAATATCTGCAAAAAACAGAACCATATCTAATAACAGTAATAATCTCTTCCTTTATAGGAGTCGTAGGAGGAGTACTAGGAGCATTATTCATCAAAACAATAGATATATTTACAGAAATTAGAAATTCATTTTCCTACATATTACTATTAATGCCTCTAATAGGATTGCTAATAGTCTATATAACAAAAAAATGTAAAACAGACGATAATGAAAAAAAACTCATAAATGAAGCAATAATCAAAAACAAAGACATTCCAGATCATACAGTACCAGAAGAATTCATAACGACAACCCTTTCACATTTAGCAGGAGCTTCAATAGGAAGACTAGAAACACCAATAAAAATGGGCGGGGGAGTAGGAACATACATATCAAAATTCTTTGATTTAAAAAGCAAAAAAAGAGCAACAGCAATAGCAAGTGGAGTAGCAGCTTTCTTTAGTTCCATATTTGGAGCACCCCTAACAGGAACAATTCTAGCCTGTGAATTATGTATAACCAAACAAAACAAACAACCAATATACATTTTACCAGTACTTTTATCAGCATGCTTTAGTAGATTTATTTGCTTTGCACTAGGATTAAACAGCTTTATAGATAGACTGATATTCATCCATCATGCAGACTATAACTTAAAACAAATAATACCAATACTACTTCTAATAGGAGTATCATTAATATTTTGCCTTTTATTCAACAAAATACTAGACACGACAAAAAAACTATTTAACAAAATAAAAAATGATTATATAAGAATAATAATAGGCTCACTAATCATGTTAATAGCAATATATCTGATAGGAAACACACTATTCTGTGGGAATGAAACAATACTAGTAAAAAAAGCCCTAGAAAATAATCATATGTGGTATACATTCATATTAAAAACGGTATTAACAGCACTATGCTTATCAATAGGATTCAAAGGAGGAAAAGTAGGGCCAGCATTTATATGTGGTGCAACATTAGGTATATTACTATCAAGCTTCATGGGAATAGATCCCCAAATGGGCGCAGCAATCGGAGCAATAACACTATTCGGAGGAACAACAGGTTGCATAATAACATCAGTAGCACTAGGTATAGAAATATTCGGTTTGAAATCAGTAGTATTCTTCATAGTAATAGCAATACTTCTAAAACTATTCATAAACCAAAAACTAATTGAAAAAAAGTATTAAAAAGGAGGAAAAAACATGTATTTATTCTTTATGGTAACAGGAAGTCTATTCGTAATAGGAATGTCTCTCTTACTAAACTATATATATGAAATATTTCCAGTAAATAAACTAACAAAATTCCTTTCTCCAATGGAAAACACTATATTCAACAAAATAGGAATAACAATTATACCAAACATATTATGGTGTGCAATAGAACTTGCAATGTTAGGAACAAATTACTATTTCATATTAGGATTTTGCTTAAATGTATTTATAAGCATGTCAGTAATATATGTAATAAAATATGGATATAATCTAATAAACAAAAAAGAAAATAACATCATAAAAATAATATCAATAATAGTAGGAACTTTCTTTGGATTTACAGTAAACTATTTAAGTCTTCTAATAGGAATTTCAAGAGAAACAAAATTAACCAATTCCCTAATAGGATTACTAATATTCATAGTATTCTATATAATAATAAAGATTCATCCCCCAAAAAGTGAATTTTTCCAAGTAACAAGAGAATAGAAAAACTATTCTTTTCTTATACAAAAAAAGACCTATAAAAATAAGTCAATTTCTCTCAGTTAAAATAAATTTATTAATAGTCAATATAAACAAACACAAAGAAGCAACAAAATAATTTAAAGAAAAGTAAAGATTATTTTGATCATTAAACACATCACCTACAGAATAATACTTATAAGCAATAAAACAAAAATAAAAATGTAAAAAACATAAAACAAAATTATTAAATATATTATACTGTTCTCCTTTATTTTTACTTAAAAACATTACTATAGTAACAATAGAATACAAAACAGTAAGTACTAAACAACAAATTCCCATATTAAATGACATTAAACTAGGATAAACAATAACCGCAGCAATCAAAAAACAAATAAAAGAAAAATACTTCAAATAATAAAGAATATTCTTAAATATAATCATGATCTATCCCCACTATAACTAGAATCATTATTCACAAACTTATCAGTAAAAATATTATTAGGAGTATAAGAACTACTACCTCCAACAGGATTAAGACCAGTATGATCTCTTTTTTCATCATCGAGCAAATCCTTAAATTTCTGATCAAAAACGACTAAATATTTATTAATTACATCAGGATACACAGCCTTAGAATTAACAATAGCACTCCTAATATCTGAAACTGTAACAATACTTTTATTCTTAAATAAAGCCTCAGAAAAAGCCTGACTAAATAAAGTGATAGGAACATCAGGATATCGACCAGCAGTCTCATAAACACGGTTATACTCAGAAGTAAGTTCAACAACAAAACGAGCAAGCTTTTCTCTAATGAAAGGAGTATAAGCCATCTTAATCCCAGTAGCATGTTCAATTCTAGGAATAACCCCAACCACTATTTTAGTAGTCATATCTTGATCAGGTTCTTGAATATCAATTCTTTGAAAACGACGAGTAAAAGCCTTATCACGAAGAATATACTTTTCATACTCATCAGATGTAGTAGCACCAATAACCTTCAAATCACCACGACCAAGACCAGTTTTAAACATATTAGCAAAATCAAGAGCAGAATCACTAGTAGCATTAATCAAAGTATGAATTTCATCAATAAACAAAATATACTTTTCATGTTCAAGAATCTCATTAATTAAAGTTTGAACACGAGAATCACCAGTCTCTTGAACAGTACCCATAAGAGCCTGAGTATCAACCTTAATAATAGTATATCCCTTAAGAGCATCAGGAACCTCATTACGTTGAATTAAATAAGCAAGCCCCTCCACAATCGCAGTTTTACCAATACCAGGCTTACCAGTCAAAATAGCACTCTTATCAGGAGTTAAAAGAACCAAAGCAAGTTCCTTAATCTCTTTCTCACGACCAATCGCAGGATTAACAATATATTCCTGTTCAGTAAAATTAACCCCATATCTCTTAATAAAACTATCATTACTATTATTCATAAGTATCCTCCCATCATATACAATAATAGTATAAAGTATTTTAATAATTAATTCAATAAAAAAACTTGTCAAAATAAAAAAAATCTGTTAAAATATAAAAGTAATTAAATGGCGGTATTGGTGAAGTGGTTAACACGCTGGATTGTGGCTCCAGTATGCGTGGGTTCGATCCCCACATATCGCCCCATTGTGTAAACAACTTACGAACTCATGTAGTTTGTAAGTTTTTATTTTTATATAGAAAATAAATTTTTCTTTCTAAAAAGGAGAACATTTCTACGAAGGCGAGAATGGTGTAAAAGAAATAAACGAATCAATAAAAAAAATACATTGAATAATGTTTAAAACGAAGATATAAAAACATTGGATTATTTCAATTTGGGATTACCAAAAAAACAAGCTTTGGAATTAGTTAGATAGGTGTCAAAAACTGTATTAGTAGCACGAGATATTGAAGATAATATACTAAATACAATACAGTACCTGGGTAATGGAGTTACTGATATTAATATAAGAATCACATTGTGAGTTTGATAATACTGATTATCGGCAAAATTTGCTGGAAGCATCTAAAATTAACAAATTTTACTGTATGAAAGATAATTGTTCAATTATTATTAGAAATGGCAAACCAAAAATTTTTGGCATTATTGTATTATCAATAAGAGGGAAATTGAACGTAGCAATATAGATAAAGAATAGCAAAACTCAAAATATCAGATTTCTCTCATCACATATTGAATTTTATAAAAATCGTTTAGATTATCTTAATGATAATAAAAAAGGACTTTAAGAGCTTTAGATTTAATATTATTTTTTTTATGAATTAGTAAAGTTATTATAAACAATTTTGTTTTAATATAAAAATATGATATAATTAAAAAAATAGAAAACCATAATATAAAACTTAAAAATAAATGCTGAAAAATAGCTCAAGTCTAGAAGAAATGATATGGAGGTTTTGAAATGGCAAACACTAAAAGATTTATATATGAAAAAGGAGACATTGAAATAAAAAACAACCAATGTGAATTTTGTAAATATAATGATATAAAAAACCAAACCAAATGCACAAAGTTTAAAGATGGAAAACCAGTAGATATTTTATCTAATAAACACAGATGTAAATTTCTTGATGTAAATTAAAGAAAGAGGTTCTCAATATGAAAAGTACATATGAAAGATATAATGAAGTTGCCCAAACTCAAATGTTTGAAGAAGTAATAAGGAAATATGAGCAAGATAATAGAATTACTTTAGAAGATAAATATTATTTATTAATAGCAGATTATTTAGAATGTTTAAAGACACTAGATATTAATATTGATATAGAAAAAATTCTCAATAAACTTCCTACAGTATTTAACAAAGTACAAGAACTTTCAAACTATGAAATGCGAGGTAATTATGGTGCTACAAATGTTCCTACAATAAGAATAAATAGGGAGTTAAATCCGGAAAAATTTAAATTATACTTTTTCCATGAATTAACACACGCTATTCAAACCAATCAACAAGGAGTAGGCTTATATGATAACACACTAAAAAATGGAGATTTTTTCAACGAGGGTTTGACACAAATCATAGCAGAATTTTTATATCAAATTTCTAGCGAAACAATAAAAAATCGACAGTACTATACTAATGTAATGGTTGGAGCTCCCAATAGAACTATATATAGCTCAGTAGATTATTACAAATTAAATGCATCCTATTTACAAATGTTTGCAATGTCTATGGGAATATCAATAGTTGATATCATATCATTAAGTTATACTGATAATGCAAGAGAAAAGCTAAAACAAAAATTTGATTTTGCCAATAATAACGAAAAAAATATAGAAGATATATTAGAAGCTTTAGAAGAAATCCACATAATAGATAAAGCCTTACTTTCAAGACAAGATAATGGAATAAACCCAGTAGAATTACTAAGTCAAAATGAACCTGTACTGATATCTAATGAAGATGGCACTAAAAATTACAAAACAAATTTTAAAAAGCAAAGAACACTAATGGATAATTATGAATCCCAAATGATAAATATGTTTTTCAAAAACAACGATGAAAAATATGTGAAAAAACACGAACAAGAATTTTTCGATATGTTAACAACCCAAGAGTTAAAAGACGAATTTAACCAATATAGACAAGATTGGTATAACAGTATGAAAAATCAAAGGCAAATACTTTCTGAAATTATAGAGTCTAGTGAAAACAATGATTTTCTAATAAAAAGCAAAGATCAAATAAAAAATCTTATAAATAACAATGCTCTCAAAAGAGAGTTTGACTCCATATTATCAGAATTAGGATACAACCCCAATAAACAAGAAGACAATAAAACAAGATAATTACCAGGAAAAACAAAAAAAGAATCACCTCCATAATATAAAAGTTTAGTCATAAAACAAACAAAACAATAAACTATACCAGGAGGTAATCTTTATGAATACAAAAAAAAGTTGCACCCTAAATGAAAACATAAAAATAAGAAATAAACTACTAAGTCTAGGAATAGGATACACCACAATTGGTCCAACTGGTCCAAAAGGTGACAAAGGAGAACAAGGCCCAAAAGGTGAGCAGGGTCCAAAAGGCGATCAAGGCCCAAAAGGAGACCCCGCAGAAACCCCAACCTCATCAACTGAAGAAATCCTATTTGCTAGTTTCATAGATACAAATAACTCTCAAAAGATGAACATTCAAGATAAATGGTTAGTACCAAGCACCTCAAAATATTTTAAAATCATAAATGACCAAGAAATAGAAATACAACCAGGAATATATGAAATAAACCTATCAGGACAAATCTCTCAAGCAGATGATACCCATGGTGCAGAATTCTATCTAATAAATAACGAAGGATCAGCAATCAAAGATCTATCATTTGAACTAAAACAAGGTCAAGGAAAACAAATCCATTACTCACAAAGCATACTATTTAGATTTGAAAAGCAAGATACACTAAGAGTGGAAACAAATCTACTCGGAGATACAACCCCCTCAAACCTAACCATATCAAATGTAACATTGCTAATAAAAAAACTAAAAGAGTAACAAACATAAAGAGATATTATTATGACTATATTAAACGAAAGTGAAATAGTTGTCTATACAGAAACATAACTAAAACAAATAATCTAAAAACATAACACTTACACCTATATTTTATTTTTAAAACACCATAATCCTCCTAAAAAAAGATCAAGTCATAGTTTATACAGGAACCAGCAGAAGAAAGAATAAAAGTAACAAATATAATCTAGTATGAAAACATAAACAAAATGGAGAAAAAAGAATCAGAGATTTATAATTTCTGATTCTCTTTTTTTCTAAAAAGTCATCATCTTATAAGAAACATCAATCTCAGACAACTTAATAGTAAGGACATTAATAAACAAGTTAAGTAACACTAGTAGATATATAATTATAATTTCCAGCAACAACCGCAGTATTGCTTGACACTGTTTCTATTTTATCATCTCTTATTATATTCTATGTAAATAAAACATTTTAGAGATATCACAAACAAAACTAATCCTTAAACAACCTACATATTATCACTTTAGATAGCTCATCAATTAAAAATACACAAATAACAATAACAAGAGAATATATAACCTGAATTAAACTAAGAAATTCCAAGTTAAACACATATCTTAAAGGAGTAATAAAAACAATAAGCTGAACTATCACAAGCCCCAAAATACATCTATTAAGATAACTATTATTAAACATATAACCACCCAGAACACTTTTCTTTAAATTCTTACAAGAAAAAGCAAATATGATCTCTAAAAAAATAATAGTCAAAAAAGACATAGTCTTAGCAATAGAAACACCATATAACTTAAGACCCAAATAATAAACCAAAACAACAGACAAAGTTTTAAGTATAACAGAAAAACTCATCTTAGCAATCAGAAAACTAGTAAAAAATGAACTGTTCTTTTTTCTTATTTCTCTCTTCATAATGTCATTTTCCGCACTCTCAAAAGAAAGAGCAATCGCAGGAATAGAATCCGTTATTAAATTTATATACAAAAGCTGAATAGGAACAAAAATCTCAAAACCAAGCACCATTCCTATAAAAACAATTAATATCTCAACAATATTCCCAGCAAGTAAATAAACCAAAACATTTCTAATATTATCAAATATTCTTCTTCCTTCACCAATCGCCGATACTATAGTAGAAAAACTATCATCAGTAAGTATTATATCAGAAGCACTCTTAGAAACCTCAGTTCCAGTAATCCCCATCCCAATACCAATATCAGCCTTCTTTAAAGCTAAAGCATCATTAACACCATCACCAGTCATAGCAACAACCTTATTATTACTTTGCCAAGCATTAACAATATCAAGTTTATTCATAGGACTAACTCTAGCATAAACAGAATATTTATCTATGTTTTTCTTAAGACAAGAAGCACTCATCTTATCAACCATAGCACCAGTAATAGCCTCATCACCATCTTCTAATATACCAATATCCTTAGCAATAGAAGTCGCCGTATCTAAACTATCACCAGTAATCATAATAGGCCTAATACCAGCACTTTTACAAACAGAAATAGCTTCTTTAACATCACTTCTAGGAGGATCAATCATCGAAGAAATACCAACAAAAATAAGTTCACTTTCAAAATCCAAACACTCATCAAACTCATCAAGCACCTTATAAGCATAAGCAAGATTTCTATAACACTTACTAGCCTGAGACCTTTCTATATCTCTTAAATAATCCTTCTTACTTGCAGTAAGTTTCTTAACACAATTATCCTCATATATATACTTACAACAATCAATAACAGAATCAAAACTACCCTTAGTATAAACACTTATCTTATCATCATCTTTATTAACAATAGTCATAAGTTTTCTCTCAGAATCAAAAGGAATTTCATAAATCCTCTCATTATAAGACTTAAGCTTATCAATATCTAAATACCTTTCAGAATACTCATATAAAGCAACCTCAGTAGGTTCTCCAATATACTTATCATCACTCTTTTCAACATCATTATTTAAAGCCATAATCTTAAGTAAAATATCATTATCAATATCCCCATCAAAATCATAAAAACAATCATTAAAATAAACTTCCTTAACAACCATCTTATTCTGAGTAATAGTACCAGTCTTATCAGAACATATAACCTCAGCACACCCAAGAGTCTCAACACTAGACATCTTCCTAACAATAGCATGCTTCTTAGCCATAGCACTCATACCAAGAGATAGTGTAATAGTAATAACAGCAGGTAACCCCTCAGGAATAGCAGCAACTGCTAAAGAAATAGACAAAAATACAATCTCAGAAATAGCCATTCCCTCTATAAGACCAATAATAAACATAACAACAATAACAATACCAATAATTATAGATAATCCCTTACTTATACTATCAATCTTTCTTTGTAAAGGAGTAGGTTCACTCTTAGTCTCAGCAAGCCCCTTCGCAATCTTACCAAACTCAGTATCCATACCAGTAAAACATACAATAGCATGACACTTTCCATAAACAACACTAGTACCAGCATAAACCATATTACTCTTAAAAACACTAGAATCATCAAAGCCATCACTAGTCTTAGAAACAGAAACAGATTCCCCAGTCAAAGAAGACTCATCAACTTTTAAAGAAACATCAAAAATAACCCTACAATCCGCAGGAACTCTATCCCCAGCCTCAAGATAAATATAATCACCACAAACAAGATCCTCACTATCAATAACCAAAACCTTATTATCACGTTTAACCTTTATCCTAGAAACTTGCATCTTCTTTAAAGCCTCAATAGACTTATCAGCCTTAAGCTCCTGTAAAAAACCAAGTACAGCATTCAAAATAACTATAACCAAAATAATAATACTATCAAAAAAAGATTCACTATTACTAAAAGAAAGAAAAAAAGATACAATCGCAGCAATAATCAAAATAAGAATCATCAAATCCTTAAATTGATTAAAAAACTTCCTAACATTAGAAACTTCTTTTAAAGAAACAATGACATTCTTACCATTCTTCTTAAGCCTATCATCAGCATCATAACAAGAAAGACCACTTTCACTAGTATCCAAAGTCAAAAAAACATCATCAATATCTAAATCATAATATTTATAATTATCACTCTTCATAATAACCTCCAAATCATCTAATCAAATAAGTAAAAATAAGAATTATAAACAAAAACGTCAAATTAATAACAGTATAAATACCAATATACTTCTTAAAATTACCAGGTTGATATTTCAAAAAAGCCTTCAAAGTAATCAAACTAGCAAGAGAAGAAATAAGTATTCCCAAAGAACCAATATTAACAGCAATTAACAAATCACTATAATTAGAAGTAAACTTAGATATTAATATAGCACTAGGAACATTACTTATAAACTGACAAGAAATAATCCCAACGAGTAAAATGCTCTTAGAAATATGTCCAGTAATAAAATTAGATAAAAAACTAATCCTAGCAATATTCCCAGAAAAGATAAAAAACACAACAAAAGTAGCAAGCAAAGCATAATCAACATCCTTAAAAATACGCCTATCAATCATAAATGTAAAAAGTACCACAACAAAAAATGCATACCAAGTAGGAATAAGTCTAAAAATACTAGCTATAACAATAATAAATTGATAAAAATACAAAAAGAATTGTTCCCTTTTCAAAACATTAACCTTATCATTTCTAAGCCTTAAAGGCTCCTTGGAAATAAACCTACAAGCAATAAATAACAAAAGAATAACCAGTAAATATTGAGGTAAAAGAATCTTAATAAATTCACTAAGTCCAATATCAAAAAAAGAATAAAGATAAAGATTTTGAGGATTGCCATAAGGAGTAATCATTCCACCCATATTAGCAGCAATAGTCTGTAATATAAAAGTAATAGCCAAATACTTATCATTCGAAGTAGAATGAAGTACAATATAAGATAAAGGAAGAAAAGTAATCAAAGACATGTCATTAGCAACAATCATATCAAAAATAAAAGTACCAAACACTAAACCAGTTATCAAAGATCTCCTATTCTTAAATAAAGAAATAATCCCCCTTGAAATTATATCAAAAACATTGGACTTCTTTAAACCAGTAACAACTACCAGCATAGAAAAAAGAGATAAAAGAGTATCAACCTCAAAATAACCCAAATATTCCTTATCAATAGGAACAAAAAAACAAGTTATAACAGTCAAAACTATAGCAATAGATAAAACAATTTCTCTTTTTACAAACCCCTTTATATATTCAAACATGATCCTATCACCTACAATATAAAATCATTATATCATACTTTTGAAAACTATAGATCAAAGAAAAAAATAAAATCAACATAAATCAATTGGTAAAATTTACCAAAAACCTGAAAAAACAAATAAAACATATAAAAATAGATCATTGAAAAGAATACAATAGCATATTTTCATAAAAAAAAGTAAGGTTTGTAAGCTCTAATTTTGGAAACATAAAGCAACCTTACATGTTCATTATACAACCCTTTTTTTAAATAAGAAAAGACATTTCTCATAATTATACACAAACATCCAAACAAACGTATTACCATAGTAAGTTCGCTTTTAATCAAAAAAATAAACTAGCATTAACTATTAAAAAAAGTATCTCTCATATTCTCTATATAAGCAATATTTTGTATTTCATCATTTTCATATGTACAATCATCTTCATTAAATCTATATTTTTGATAAAAAAAGTCATAAATAGAAATATGAAAATCATCATCGTTTCCATCTAATTCTAAAATGTAATCATCATATTCATCAATCAAACTCAATAATTCTTCTTTACTTAAATCACTAAGTTCTACCATAACAAACATTCCTCCTAACTACAATATATTTTAAATATTTAAATTTGTTTCAGAAAACTCTCTTAAAGCCTAAAAATTATGTATCCAAATCATGTTCTAAAATATTTTTAAACAATACTATCTCTTTAGTGTTGCTTATCATTCTTAACTCTATGTAATCTTTAGTAGCCATTGTAATATCAGTATTACTTGTTAAATCAAGCACATATTTAGTACCATTAAACAAAGTAATTATCATAGTCCCTTTATTATCAAAATATTCTCTGTCATGATGTTTATTATAATATACGATAGGACATAATACCTTTATTTCCTTTATCATATTATTATCTCGCTTTCAAAATACATTATAATACACAATTCTCTAATACGTGACCTTTGCCTCAAAAAAATCTGCAAATTTAGAAAAAATATTTAAAAACATCAAAAAAAACTCCCAAATGTCTATAAAACATCTGGAAGCAAATCCTCTAAATATGAAATTATTTCCTCTTTTGAATATTTATTATTACTTATAAGCCATTCTCTTCCTAAATTAAATACTGCCCCTAAGTAAAATTTAGCAATAATAGAACTAGGAATACCTCGATTAAGTTTATGACCCTCTATATCTATTCTTCTAGTAATATCTTCATTTAATGCATCATAAACCATATCCATACCAACACCATTTTTATTATTAATCAACACAGCAGCATAAACATCTTTTTTCTCTTCAACATGATCAAGTAAAAGTTTTATCATTTCCAAGTAATATTCCTTTGAATTCGAAATATTCATATTTTTACTTAACTCTTCAGACAAACTATCCTTCAAATCACATATTAAACTATCAAGCAAATCATATTTATCATCAAAATGTGAATAAAATGTCGATCTATTCACTAAAGCATTCTCACATATCTCTGACACTTTTAATTCCTCAAAAGGTTTTTCCTTCATCAAATAAAGTAAAGATTCATATAAGTTCTTTTTAGTTTTTATAATCCTAAGATCAGTTTTCCTACTTCTCATAAACTCACCCTTTCTTTTTATAATTCTAATTATAACTTAAACCAACTCAAAAGTACAGATAAACTACAAAAGTTGTTTATTTAGCAATACAAAATGAAATAATTGTCTATTATCATACTAAACTCATCATTTTGTTAGTGATTATTATAAAAAAAAGGAATAAAATTTCTTACAGATGGAGGTTTTAAGATGAAAAAAGTATCTAAATTCATAACAAATCATAGTTTTCTCATTGTATTACTATCAGTATTATTACTAATCCCAGCAGCAATAGGATACATTAATACAAAAGTAAATTATGATATTTTAGTATATTTACCAGAAGATATCGAAACAATAAAAGGACAAGACATTTTAACTGATGAATTCGGTATCGGAGCATTTTCTTTTGTAACAGTTGACAACATGTCTAATCACGATATATTAAAACTAGAAAACAAAATAAAAGATATTGCCGGAGTAAATGAAGTATTGAGTGTAGCAGATATAACAGACGAGACTATACCAATAGACATGTTACCATCAGATGTTGTAAGTAAAGTAACAAATGGAGACAAAACAATAATGGTCGTAACATTTGATGAAACAACTTCAAATGACAAAACAATAAGTGCCGTCGAAGAAATGCGTGAAGTAGTAAAAGATTCAAGTACAGTAAGTGGAATGACTGCAATGGTTCTTGATACTATGAATTTATCCAACAAAGAAATAGTTGCCTATGTTGTAATAGCAGTAGCACTTTGTCTAATCGTTTTAACACTAGCAACAGATTCCTACCTAACACCAGTATTTCTACTACTAAATATAGGTATGGCAATCATATATAACATGGGTTCTAATGTATTTATGCATGATGTCTCTTACATAACTAAAGCCATAACCGCAGTACTTCAACTAGGAGTAACAACAGACTTCTCCATATTCTTGTACCACAAATACGAACAATCAAAAGAAAAACAAAAAGACAAGAAAAAAGCAATGGAAGAAGCAATCAAAGAAACATTCAAATCAGTAATAGGCTCTTCTCTTACAACAATCGCCGGTTTCCTTGCACTTTGCTTCATGGATCTAACACTAGGAAAAGACATAGGTATAGTAATGGCTAAAGGAGTACTTTTCGGACTTATTTGTGTTCTTACCGTATTCCCAGCATTATTACTAGTATTTGACAAATACATAGAAAAAACAAAACATAAAGTAGTTTTACCACAGTTTAAAAAATTACAAAACTTTTCATTAAAACATTACATATTAATACTTATTGTGTTTATCCTAATATGTATCCCAGCATTCTATGGAAACAGCAATTATGACGTATATTACAAACTAGATAAATCACTTCCACAAGATCTTCCAAGTAGTATAGCCAATAGCAACCTATCAAAAGAATTTAACATAACATCCCCAGAAATAATCTTACTTGATAAAGACGTTCCAACTTACAAAACAAAAGAACTTGTTGATAAACTAAAACAACAAGACGGAATTGATTTAGTCCTAGCCCCAAGTACAATTGAAGAATTCGGTATACCTTCTAGTATGTTACCAGAAGAAGTAACCAAAATATATCAAAATGACAATTACCAACTAATTATTTTAAATTCAACATATGAAGTAGCAAGTGATGAACTTAACGCCCAAATCGGAGAAATAGATAAATTAGTAAAAGAATATGACAAAGATGGAATAATCGCCGGAGAAGGAGCACTCACAAAAGACCTAGTAGAAATAGCAGATCACGACTTCAAAGTAGTAAACTACCTATCAATCGGAGTAATATTTATTATAATGCTATGCGTATTAAAATCAATTAGTTTACCATTTATCCTAGTCTTCGCTATAGAAATGGCAATATTTATAAACATGGCAATATCATACTATACAGGAACATCACTTCCATTCATCGCCTCAATAGTAATAGGAACAATTCAACTTGGTGCAACTATAGATTACGCTATACTAATGTCAACCAAGTACATTGAAGAAAGAACCAAAACAAAAGATAAAAAAGTCGCAATGAAAAACACACTTAGTTTAACAGTACCATCAATTATAACATCAGCACTTTGTTTCTTCTGTGCAACATTCGGAGTAGCAATCTACTCAAAAATAGACATGATAGGCTCAATATGTAACCTATTATCAAGAGGAGCAATAATAAGTATGTTAGTAGTAGTACTAGTTCTACCATCATTAATACTTATATTTGACAAATTAATCATAAAAACAACAAAAAATATGAAAGAAGGCGTTTAAAATGAAAAATATAAAAAAACTTACTGGTATGGTTTTATCCCTATCACTAGTATTAAGTCCAGTTTCTGTACTCGCAGCACAAAAAACTGAATCAGTATATACAAAACTTGACTATAATGGTAAAAAACAAGAAGTTACAGTAACAAATCATTTGTATTATAATGGCGAAAAAACAATAAAAGATAACTCTGAACTTAAAGAAATCCTAAATATAAACGGTGAAGAAACATACAAACAAGATAACAATACCTTATATTGGAATACTAACGGAGAAGACATATTCTATCAAGGAAAAACAGAGAAAAAATTACCAATCGAAGTAAACATAAAATATTATTTAGATGGAAAACAAGTTAATCCACAAGATATAAAAGGAAAAAAAGGAAATATTAAAATAGAGTTTAATTATAAAAACAACCAAAGTAATAATGTAAACATAAACGGTGTAAACCAAGTTCTTTATACTCCATTTGTAGTAAGCCTTGGAACAACTATTGACAGTAAAGTAAACAAAGATATAACAGTTACAAATGGTAAAGTAACACAAACAGGAACCAGAAGTATGTTAGTAGCACTAGCATCCCCAGGACTTTATGACAGCATAAATTACGATAGCTTCAAAAATCTTGATAACATAACAATAGAATATAAAACAGAACACTTCTCGTTAAATGATATTTATATGGTCATAACACCAAAACTAATAGATAAAGAAGACTTCAAAGTATTTGACAAAATGGATACCCTATATGAAAGCACAAAAAAATTACAATCAAGCATGAACGAATTACAAGATGGTGCAAAAAAATTATCAAAAGGAGCAAAAAAACTATCAAGTGGAGCAGAAGAAATCAGTAATAACATCAAAGAAGTATCAAACGCTATAAACGAATTAAACAATGGATCATATAATATAAACCAAGGTCTAAACAAAGTACTAAAAGCACTTGAAAAAGCAGAAGCTTCTCTAAATAGTAATGATCAAACATCCAAAGCAGAACAATTATCATACCTAAAAAGTCAAAACCAAACAGCAATAAACAAACTAATCCAAAAAACAGGACTATCATATGAACAACTACAAAGCTATTACGTAAAAAATGACCTAGCAAACTATAATGGTAATGACGAACAATTGCTTAGTATCAAAAATGCTTATGAATTAGTATATCTATTATATTCAAATAACAATGCCATTGCTAGTACCCTTGAAACCTTATCACAAACATCACAACAAGTTACAAAAATGCTAACTAGCCTAAAAACAAATTTAGTAAAAATAACAAACGGTTCTTCTAGTTTAAACCAAGGCTTAACAAAACTAGAAAAAGGTGTAAACAAACTATATAACGGTTCTCTAACATTAAAAAGTGGTGCTAATTCCCTAAACAATGGTACAAGCACATTATCACAAGGAATGAATAAATTCAATGAACAAGGAATAAGTAAATTATCAAAAAGTGCAGAAGTCCTAAAAAACAAAAAAAATATTGCCGAGGAACTTATTACTTTAAGTAACAATTATAAAGGATACGCCTCAAACAACAAAGACGAATCAACATTTATTTACAAACTTGACGCTTTAAAGTAAACAAAAATAAATAAAATGTATAAAAAACAACAAAAACAAGAAAAAAACAGAATAAGTTTTCAAAAATAAGCTATAATAAAAGTGTAATGGAGGGATAATAAATGAAAAAGAAAACAATAGCAACTGCTGCAATCAGTATGGCTGCAGGAGCAGGACTAGGAATGATGTTCGCACCAAAAAAAGGTGAAGAGCTAAGAAAAGATTTAAAAAAGAAAATCATGGAACTAACTGAAAAAATTAAAAACACAAGTCTTGAAGACATAAAAGAAGATCTTCAAGCATCACTTGATAAGATAGAAAAAGATTTAGAAGATCTAGATAAAGAAAAAGTAAAAAAAGCAGCACAAAAGAAAGCAGATGAAATAAAAAAAGAAATCGAAAAAATAATAAAAGCTGCCAAAAAGAAAAAAGATAACACTATCGAAGCCGCAGCAGAAGCCCTAAGAGAAAAAGCCATCGAAGTAACAAAAGACGTACTTGATAAACTAGAAAAATAATTAATTACTGTAAAATTAACACCAGAAATATCTATTATTATTGTAAAAATCTAAAAAAATGATACAATTAATATATATAAGATATTAGGAGGATATTATGGTAATTAGTTGGATACTTTTAGGTGTTATGGTCCTAATCGGAGTAGTAGCACTTATAATAAGTAAAAACAAAAATTAGAATGCCAAAAAGCATTCTTTTTAATTATATAAAAATCTAACAGGATAATCCACAATATAATAAGTAGAATCATTCATCCTACTAACAAGATCAATATACTTCTTCTTCCCATTAATAGCCCAAACAAATATAGGTTTATTATAACCAGAAACCTTATTAACACTATAACTACTAATAGCAATAAAATCCATATCCTCATCAATATGACTAGAATTAATAATAGAACCAATCAAAAAACCACATTTAACAAAAGGACACTTCTTCTTTATTAACTTAATAATCTCACTATTAAAACTCATAACATAAATGTTCCTATCCAAAAAAGACTTAACACATTTACTAAAATACTTAATAAACCTCTCCTTATCACAAATCTCACATTTAACCTCAATCAAAACAATCTTATCCAAAGTAACAACCTTTAATATATCCCTTAACAAAGAAATTTTCGAAGGATTAGAACTAGTACCAAAATTATACTTTTTAAGCTTAGAAAAACTCATCTTACTAACCAAACCATACCCATCACTAGTCCTATTAATAGACATATCATGAATAACAACAATCTTATTATCACGAGTAATCCTAACATCAATTTCTATTCCCGACACATAAGATCTATCAAGTGCATCAACAATTCCTTCCTTAGTGTTTTCTCCAAATAAAGAAGAATTAATCCCTCTATGAGCAATTAAATTATTCAAAACAATCACCATTAAATAATATGAAAAAATAACTAATAACATACAAAAATATATTTAAAAAAGGACAAGAAAATAAAGACTTTGTAAAATACTTTATAGGAAATGCATACCTAAATCCACTAGCAAAAACAGATAATATGTTCCTAGCAAACGTAACATTTGAACCAGGTTGTAGAAATAATTGGCATATACATAAAGCAACAAAAAATGGTGGACAAATCCTAATATGTACAGCAGGACAAGGTTGGTATCAAGAAGAAGGAAAAGAAGCAATAAGCCTAGAACCAGGAATGGTAATAACCATAAAACCAAACAAAAAACATTGGCACGGAGCAAAAAAAGATTCATGGTTTAGCCATATAGCAATAGAAATTCCAGGAGAAAACACCTCCACAGAATGGTTAGAAAAAGTAACAAGTGAAGAATACGATAAATTATGTTAAAATATAAGTAGTAAAAGTTAAAAGGGAGGTTTTTTATGAAAAATGAAATAGTTTTATTTGAAAATCAAAATGTAACACTAGAAGTAAATATGAAAGATGAAACCGTATGGTTAAATCGTGAGCAATTATCAAAGCTATTTAATAGGGATATAAAAACCATAGGTAAACATATTAATAATGCATTAAAAGAAGAATTAGATGATTCAACTATCGCAAAATTTGCGACAGTTCAAAAAGAAAGCAATCGAACAGTAACACGTAATATAGATTATTATAACCTTGATATGATTATAAGCGTAGGTTATCGTGTTAAATCCAAAAATGGTATTATCTTTAGAAAATGGGCAAATAGAATATAATGAATGCTTAGATATTATTAATAAATTAAAAATTCATGAAGAAAGTGATATTTTTGCTATGGAAAGAAACAAAGGTTTAGAAGCAATAATAGGAAATATCTATCAAACATTTGATGGCAACAAAGTTTATAAAAGTATTGAAGGAGAAGAAAATAATGATTAAATCAAAAGGATGGGATTGGAAAATAGTAGAGGATGATTCAAATTGTGTCTGGAAAATACCCAGTATTGAGTCATATTATTTACTTGATAGGTGGAAAAGACTAGGCTTTAAATCTTTTCTAGATTTAGGTTGTGGTTTAGGAAGACATACTGTATTGTTTTCAAGTAATGACTTTGAAACATATGGCTTTGATATTAGTGAAGATGGTTTAAATAAAACTAGAGGATGGTTAGATTCCCTTGATTTAAAAGCAGATTTAAGAAAAGGTGATATGATTCATTTACCTTATGAAGATAATAGTTTTGACTGCATATTATGTAGGAATGTTATATCACATCAAGATACTGAAGGAGTTAAACAAATAATTAAAGAACTTTATAGAGTTTTAAAGAATAAAGGAGAATGTTATTTAACACTTGGTTCTAAATCAACATGGGGATTCAAACAAACTTCTTGGCCTTTAGTAGATGAGAATACAAGACTTAGAATGGAAGATGGTCCTGAATATAAAACACCACATTTTTATGCAGATTATGGTTTAATAAAAGTTCTATTCAAAGATTTTAAAATTGAATTTATTAATCACATCGAAGATTTTTATGAATCAAAGGGCAAAACTTATTCATCCTTTCATTATCATGCATTAATAAAGAAAGTTAAATAAATGCTAAATGTCAAAAAACCTTTATTTTTTTAAATAGTAAAAATAAAGAAACTGTCCTAGACATTCCTCAGATGTAAACAAAAGAATAGCAGCAACATTATTTATATATTTCCTAAACTATTACGACATCTTATATAAAAATAATAATCAAGTTATTGATAATAACACCTTAACAGCTTTAACATTACTTATCGCAGAATCAAACCCAAAAGAAAAAGAAGTTATAATTGATTTAGTTATGAACTTCTTAAACTAAAAATAAAAAAACAACACATAAGGAGAAAAAAATGAATAAAAAACTAATAGTATATTTCTCATATACAAATAACACAAAAACAATCGCAGAACTAATTCAAAAAAAGTTAAACTGTGATATTCTAAGAATAGAAACAAAAGTGCCATACTCAAACGATTATCAAACAGTCGTAGATGATGAACAAAACAGTGAAGCAAGTAACCACATCCCAGAAATAAAAGATATAAATATAAATCTAGATGAATATGACACAATAATACTAGGAACTCCAGTCTGGTGGTATAGACCATGTCCAGCCATAAGAGCATTCCTAACAAAATATGACCTATCAAACAAAACAATAATACCATTTGCAACCAATGCAGGATGGCTTGGAAGAACATTTAAAGAAATAGAATCATTAGCAAACAAATCAACTATTAAAAATGAAAAAAACATAGTATTTGAAAGCTATAGTAACAATCTAAAAACAAATAAACAAGAAATAGAATCTTGGTTAGATAAACTCTAAAATATAAAGAATAAATTTTTTCTATATTGCTGCAGCTGGTGATGAAATAGTTGAAGTTTATAAAGGACACAGATTTATGATGTTAATCCATCAATGGAAGATGGTTATGATACTCTTGTCGGGGAAAAGTATAAAAAAATTAGTCAAAATTGTAAAAAAAATATAAAAAATAATTAAATTGGAAGTGAATTATCTATGAAATACAAAATTAGAAAAAAAGAACAAAAGGATTGCTATGATATTGCTCATGTAGTTACTGTAGCTTGGCAGGAAACTTATAGAGGAATAGTTAATGACGACTTCTTAGATAATCTTCCTAATACTGAAGAATATAGAGGAAAGAAATCATTTAATGAGTTTGATGAAAATAATAATCATCAGTTTGTTTTAGAGGTAGATGGAAAAGTAGTAGGATTTGTTAAAGTTGGTATAACAAATGAACACGAATATAAAAATCAAGGCGAAATATTTGCTTTATATATAATAAAAAAATATAAAGGAAATGGTTTTGGTAGCAAACTTACTAAAGTAGGAATTGATGAGTTAAAGAGACTAGGTTGTACTAAAATGATTATAGGGTGTTTAGAAAAAAATCCATCAAATGAGTATTATAAGCATATAGGTGGTAAGTTTATTAAAACAAGAATATTTAAATTACCAAATCAAGAGTTGTTAGAGAATGTATATTATTATAGCTCTATTTAGTGATCAAGATTGAAGTATTATAAGTTGAATATAAGTAAATTAATGATTAAGGTAAATGCTCGGATAAAAGAAATCAAATTTAGATTTTATTCTAATATAACAATATTTTAATATTTTTTAAGTAGGTTTCCAAAAATTATTCCACGGTGGTACCGGGAATCGCCTGTTATAAGAACATTCTTAAAGGAAAATGACTTATCTAATAAAACAATAATTCCTTATGCTACAAATGCAGGATGGTTAGGAAAAACATTTAAAGAAATAGAAAAGATGTGTCCTAACTCCCAAATCACTAATGAAATGAATATAGTTTTTAAAAACTATAGTGATATTTTAATAACTAGTATGAATGAAATAAATAAGTGGATAAATAAGTTGCAAAAATAAGTATATTAAAGCAGATTATAATAAATCTGTCTTTCATTGTGTTATAATAGAAATATAGAAAAATTTTATCAGGAGGAAATATATGAACAGGGACACTAAAATTAAAGATACAAAAAGAATATTAACAGGTTTTGACGAAAAAGAATTTCAAATTTTTTTAAATGTGGGTACGGAGGGTTGTATTCCATTATCAAGAGAATTTATAAAATACTATGCCGATGAGGCATGTGTGGAAGCATGTGAATTGCTATATGATTTAAATATTCAAACATTTAGTTCTGGGGCTAATGTAGATGGACAAGAAAATGCAACTGCAGAAGCTTTTATTGGAATTTCTTATGATACTTTAAATGACGAAAATAAAAACATTGTAAAAAAACTAATTAGTGAAGGAATAATAGGAAAAATTGTTGATAATTCAGCTCGAGGAGAAGGAAATACTATTACAATATCTGTACCAATTAGTAGTGATGATTTAGTTGGAAATGTAAGTGATAAATTAATGGAATTAGCAAATTGTTTTGTACAACAAGATGTACTTTATGGAAGAACTACCAAGCAAGAAATAAGAGGGTTATATTATCAACTAGAAAATGGTAATTTCTATGACCACTATACATTAGGAGAATTAACTTCACAAGAATTAGAAAAAAGATTGGAAGAAGAAGTACAAGAATATTTCTCTGACGATGAGGGAAATTTGTTTTTGACTGAAGATTTGCTACATAAACATCAGTTATATCAAGAAAAAAATAGTGTAAAACATAGAGGAATTTCAATATAAAGTGGTATTAAAATTTATTTTTTACAAATTTTCCAAAAATCAGTCCACGGTGGTATAGACCATGTCCAGCCATAAGGGCATTCCTAACAAAATATGACCTATCAAACAAAACAATAATACCATTTGCAACCAATGCAGGATGGCTTGGAAGAACATTTAAAGAAATAGAAACCCTAGCAAACAAATCAACTATTAAAAACGAAAAAAATATAGTATTTGAAAGCTATAGTAACAATCTAAAAACAAATAAACAAGAAATAGAATCTTGGATTGAAACACTTAAATAAAAGTGTTTTTTTATATAATAGTAAATCAAATCAACAAAAATTAAAAAATATGTTGTTCAAAAATAACAAAATAACAATTAAAATAAAACATGAAAGGAGAGAAAAAATGAACACAGATAAAATATATGCAGAACAAATAGCAAATGAATACGCCAAAAAAACAACTTCAAAAGTATTAGCCATAAAAAAATTAGATAGAAAAGTTAAATTGCCAGTCAATATCTTTGCATATACATTTGGAATAATTATGTCATTAGTATTAGGTCTTGGCATGTGCTTATCAATGAATGTAATAGGAAATGGGTTAATGACATTAGGAGTTATAATAGGAATAATAGGCTTCATAGGAGTAGGATTAAATTATCCATTATATAAAAAAAACTTAGAAAAGAAGAAAAAAAAGTATTCATATGATATAATTAAATTAGCAAATGAAGTTTTGAAAGAAAATAAATAAAAAGGAAGTGGTGCTATATGAACAAACATGAAAGCAAATATTTTAGCACTGCTTTTTTAATGGATGAAGCATTAATAAACTTACTAGAAAAAAAAGATATAAATTATATAACAATAAAAGAAATATGTAAAAACGCCGGAGTAAACAGATCAACATTTTATCTTCATTACGAATCAATATATGAACTCCTAGAAGAAACCATAGAATACACAAACAAAAAATTTATAAGCTATTTTAATAAAGAAACAAAAGATTTTATAAAAGAAATAGAAACAACTTCATTACAAGAACTAAACCTAATACAAGAACAGTATTTAAAACCCTATCTTACTTTTATAAAAGAAAATAAAAACATATTTAAAGCTTCATTAACAAGTCCAAATACAACAAGATCCATTGAAAAATATAAGAGTTTAGAAGAACATATATTAATACCAATAATAAAAAGATACAATATTAAAGACAAAGAAATAAATTATATATTATCATTTTACCTTCAAGGTATAATAGCAATTATAAAAGAATGGATTAGTGATAATTGTAATGAATCAACAGAATTTATAGAACAAATAATTATAAAATGTGTTAATAAGGAGTAAACTATGAGATACAACAAATCAAAAAAAATACTAATATTTTTATGCCTATTCGTAGGAATAGGAGCCCTAATAGGAAGTACAGGAATGTTTATGGACCCAACCGGAAAACTAACAAAAATGAATGAAATGTTACCATATTTTAAAGTATTACCATTTAGTAATGTATTATTTACAAACTATATATTCTCAGGAATAAGTCTATTAATAGTAAACGGATTAACCAATCTAACCGCAACATACTACTTAATAAATAACAAAAAAATAGGAATAATTCTAGGAACAATATTCGGAGTAACCCTAATGCTATGGATTACAATTCAGTTTATAATATTTCCACCAAATATAATGTCAATAGCCTTCTTCGTAATAGGACTATTGCAAACAATAATAGGATACATGACATATGTATTCTACACCCAAGAAAATTTCAAAATAAACGAAAACAATTATAAAAACATAGGACAAAACAAAGAAACTTTAGTAGTATATTTCTCAAGAATGGGCTACACAAAACAAATAGCACTCGAAACTGCAAACAAAGAACAAGCCGATATCTTAGAGCTAAAAACAACAGAAAAAACAGAAAACACCAAAGGCTTCTGGTGGTGTGGAAGATATGGCATGCATAAATGGAATATGAAACTAAAACCAATAAATAAAAATTTAAAAGAATATAAAAAAATAATAATAGTATCACCAATATGGGTCTTTAGCATATGCTCCCCAATAAGAACATTTTGCACAGAATATAAAAATGATATAAAAAATCCAGAATATATACTCACACACTTTATGAAATCAACTTTTAAAAATGTAGCAAACGAACTAGACAAAATACTGAATAAAAAAAGAACAAAACTAACCTCAATATGTATAAGAATGGGAAAAATAAAATATAAAAAAGTAATAAAATAAAAGGAAAAAAATGAAAAAATTAAAAGTAATGTTTGGCACAAAAGGAGCAAACTACGAATACAAAATAAATGAAATAAATATATCAAACAACTGGAATCCAAAAGCAACAAATCCAAAAGATTTTGGAGGCTTTAATTATGCTACTGAAGACTGCATCATTAGATGGTTACACAGAGGAGATACATTATATGAGGTAGAAATTCCAAAAGATGCAGAAAGCATAAAAGTACAAAGTTCCACAACAATTTATCGTTCAAATAAAATAATTGTAAAAAATCCCGTAAAAGTAACAGATGAAATAGCACTAGAACTCTATAAAAAATCACATATACCTGAAAAATCATACTACAAAGCCCTAGCAGCAGTCTCAGTAATGAACTATAAAAATACAAGTATGCAAATATTAAGAGACAAAGTAACCAAGGAAAACATAGAAACAGTCCTTGAAGAATTCAATGATTTCATAAACCACAAAAAAGAAAATCAACAACCAAATAAAACAGTAAGAATGATTCAAAGAATGTTAAACGAAATAAAATCAAATTTACTAATATCAATAAATATAGATAAATCCCCATATACAAAAGAATTATCAAAAGATAAAATAATTAATCTATATGGTCAATCAGGATCAGAAAAAACATACTATGCCAAAGAAAACTTTAATACAAAAGATTATGAAATAGTAGACACAGACGAAATATTTAAAGAAAAAAGATTTGAAAAAACAACAGGACTAAATAAAAAATTAGGAAAATATTTCAGAAAAAAGTATACTACATTACCAGATCCAATAAAAGACTTTGATCAAATATATACAGACATAATAAACTACTGTAAAAACAAAGAAAAAACAATTGTCATAGACTCAGCACAATTTCATTTAATTAAAAATCCAAAACTATTAAAAGGACAAATAATAATTATAAGAACAAGTATAGATAAATGCTATGAAAGAGCAATAAATAGATGGAAACAAAAAAATATAAACTACAAAGAAGAAGAACTAACTAAATATAAAAATAAAAAACATCAAATCTATGACTGGTATATAGGGACAAATGAATTTATAAAAATAATAGACAAAATATAAAAAGTAATAAACTGAAAACAAGAAGCACCACCAATCAAAGAAAGAAAAAAGATACTTGATAAAAAACTAAACCAACTAGAAGACAAAAAACAAAAAATACAAGATAGTATCGATTATATAAATTGGAAACATAAATTCTATGATGATGTATTATCAGGAAAAACTAAGTATTATAGTAATTTAATAAACACAGAAAAAGATGACAATAAGTGAACTGAACCCCAAAAGTTGGACAGTTTATAAATAGTTTCTAATTAGAGGATTGTAGCCTGTAATTTACAGGAG
>CAKOSE010000015.1 GCA_934102055.1 uncultured Bacilli bacterium
ACAAAATTCTGAAAAAGAAATAAAAAATGAAGGTTCAAATCAAAGACCAGGATATGATACTATTAAAAATTTGTACGGTGTAAACAACGTTAATAGACCAGGGTATGATACTATTGCCAACTTATATGATGTTGATCAGAGAAAAATATTTGCTGACATCGATAAAAAAATGAAAAAAGAGTATGAGAATATACTAATGACTGAAGATTTAAGTAATACTAGTCAAACTTTTGATGCTATTGCTGCAGGTTTAGGAGTAGATAGAAACACTTTAATAGAATATGTAAAATACAAAAAAGAACAAGCTAAAAAGAAGGCCAACTTAAATAAAGATGTTTCAGTTGGCAAAGACGACAAATCTAAGGTTGAATCTGCTGATATTAATAGTTTAATTAATAGGCTAAGAGAAATAAATAAATTAATCGAAATAGATTGGGATAAAAACTTCACTTTAGAAATAAATCGTGAACGTAAGCAAATTATTGAGCAATTGAAGAAGTTAAATGTTTCTATTCCAAGTATTGAAGGTTCAAAAAATAATGATAAAGAGGAAAAAATTTCTGAAAAATCAAAAGAAGAAACAACAAAAAAATATCCAGAACTTAGTCCAGAGGATGCAGAAATTATTTTTGATATATATAGTCAAAGTAAAGAAAACAATGCAACACTAAACGACTTAGCAGCTAAGTATAAGGTTGATAAGGCTGTTTTTTATGATATGTATAATTCTAATAAACATATTAAAAATGACGATAGTAATACAGTTATAGATGGAAAATTTATTAATAGTTTGGAGAAAAATGTACTTAAAACCAGACCTAGTGGAAAACCAACAGCGGGATCGCCAAAGGGCGGTTTAAAAGGTGCAACTCTTGGTAAAAAACGTGTAACTCTTATTAAGAATGAAACAAATTTTCTAAAAACTTTGCCAAATCCTATTGAAAAAGAAACCTTCAAAGAAAGAGTTTTAAATCATATTAAAGCATGGGGTGCCTCTTTTAAAAATAGAGTTTTTCCAGCATTTAATACTACAGAATTTACTAATGATGAGGACAATAAAGCAATAGATAAATTAGCTTCAGGTGTTTCAGAAGAAGATTTAATCAATAAAGCCAATGTAAGGTAATAGAAAGGGGAATAAAAAAATGACTTTTAAAAGATATGATGTTATAACTTTTGAAGAAAATGATAAAGTAGTAGTACTTGCTGCACTAGTTCATAATGGAAATGAATATGTATATGTTAATGAAATATTACCGGATGAATCCGATGTTACTGATGTGTATAAAGTAATGGTTGTACATTATGAAGATGGAACTCTTGAAAAGGTAGTAGATCCACAACTTTTACAAGAATTGTTACCTCAATTTCAAGTGTTATTAGAACAGGCAGATTAATTTTAAACTTATTCTTCATGAATAAGTTTTTCTAAAGAGGGTGGTAAAATGAGTAATGAAGTTGTTAAACTTATGGAAAAGGCAACTATTGAAGATAAAAAAAGGATTGAAAGGCTTCTTAAGATTTCGCTCGATCAAAACCTGATTGAATTTACTATAAAAAATATAATTTTGGATACTTTTGCTAAAAAAATGTATGATGATGAATTAAACATAATTTTTGATAAATCTTCATTCGCAAAAGAAGAACAAGCTAAAATTGCTAGTAGAATAGGCATTAATCTTGATCAATTACAATTAGTCGCAGATTATAAGAAAAGAGAAAATGTTAAATGTACTTTGAATAAAAAAGAAAGCCAAGGTAATACTAATGATTTAGATGAACTTGCATCTAAAATGAGTATTGATGAAATGAATACTGTTCTAAATATGAAAGCTGCTGGTGAAAATAATCCTGAAATTTTAGAGGGTATTGCTAAAAGACTCGGAGTTCCAGTTGATAAACTTGAAGAAATTGCTTCTAAAAAAGAAGAAATTTTAAAAGCAAAAGAAAATGATGTTGCATCTTCTAGTGATAATAGTTCTTCAAACGAAAGCGAAGATAAAGACAACGATAAAGAAAAGAGTGAAACAACACCTAGCAGCGATTCCTCTTCATCTGATGCAGCTGAAACAGGAGCAGAAGCTATAGAACCAGAAGAATGTAAAAAAACAACAGCTCTTAAAACAGCAGGAGAAAAACTAAAAAATGCTATTGCAAAAAATAAAGGAAAAGCGCTTGCTGGATTACTTGCTATAGCAGGTATTGCTGCTCTTGCACTTGTTAATCCTACTATGCTTTTATATGCACTTGGAGCAGCAGGACTAGGTAAGATTTATAAAGACTTTCAAGCTGGGGCTAAAGGTAAATAAAACCAAATGAGTTAGTGTATTTTAAACACTAACTTTTTCTATGTATAAATGATATATTTAAGTATTAATTAATAAATTTTAAGATATATATGATATAATTATATAAAAGTTTATAGAGGTGTTATTATGGATGAAATAACTTATGATAAAGTATTAGATAATGCAAATTCTAAGGTTAAGCAATTATACTGGGATATTGCATTCGGATTACAAGATGTTGATGGGTTAAAACCTTCAAAGTATATGGTTCAATTATCTGAAGATCACGTTAAAGGTAAAAAAACATATAAACAAGTACAATCTGCAATTACTACTCACTATGCTAAAAATACAAATAAATATGATGATGAAGAAGAAGCAGATGAAGTAGCAACAGCTATTTATGAAATATTAAGTGATGGAGCATTTCGTTTTGATTATTTTACGTATAAAAACTATCATAAAAGATTATTTAAGAATTTAAACAAAGAAAAATATAATCCAGGGGAATTTAGAACTTATAATTTCACTAAATCTGAACCTATATTAAATGGCGATACCGTTGACTATCAATCTTATGATTTAATCGAAGAAACATTAAAGTATGACTTTTCTGAAGAAAAAGAAATAAATTATATTGATATGAACCAAGCCCAATTAATTGATAGAGTATCAGAATTTACATCAAGGATTTGGCAAGTTCACCCATTTCAAGAAGGAAATACTAGAACAACCGCAGTCTTTATTCAAAAATATTTATTAAGTATGGGATTTAAAGTTAATAATGAATTATTTAAAGATAATGCCCTTTATTTTAGAAATGCTTTAGTAAGAGCTAATTATACTAATTATTCTAAAGGCATAAGATCTGATAAAAAATATTTAATCATGTTTTTTGAAAATTTATTGTTTGAAAAAAACAATAAACTAGATAACGACAAATTAAAAATTAAGTAACATTTTAAGATATATCAATATGATTTATCTTTTTTAATAAAATTTTAAGTCTAAAATCTTTATGTTTAACACTATACATGCTATAATTAAAACGGTGATAACAATGGGAATTTTTGATAAAATAAAAAACACTTTTAAAAAAGATAAATCAAATGAAACAAAAGAAGAAGTTAAATTATATGACAAAGGACTTACTAAGACCAGAGACAGTTTTGTTTCAAAACTAGTTAATATAACTAATAAATATAGCAAAGTAACAGAAGATTTCTTCATGGAACTAGAAGAAATTTTAATCATGGCAGATCTTGGTGTAGGTACTGTTATGAAATTCATGGATAGACTAAGAGAAAGAGTTCGCCGTGAACATATTGAGTCTCCAGCATTACTAAGAGAAATTATTGTTGATGAGTTATTCATAATTTACGTAAATAACGAAGTAATTGTAAACAAAATTAACTATGCCAAAGAAGGACCTACTGTAATTCTATTCGTCGGAGTAAATGGAGTAGGTAAGACAACTTCTATTGCTAAAATAGCTACAAAAGAGATAAAAAAAGGAAAAAAAGTCCTAATGGTTGGTGCTGATACCTTCCGTGCCGGAGCTGTTAAACAACTTGAAGAATGGTCCGTTAGAACCGGTTCATCTTTCGTTGGAGATGAATCCCTAAAAGATCCAGCTTCAGTAGTCTATGATGGCCTAAAAAAAGCAATAGACGAAGATTTTGACGTTGTACTAATAGATACCGCAGGACGTCTTCAAAATAAAGTTAATCTAATGAAAGAACTAGAAAAAATCAATAAAATAATTACTAACTTTATACCAAATGCCCCTCATGAAACCTTACTAGTTATTGATGCCACTACAGGACAAAATGGTATTAGTCAAGCAAAAACTTTCAAAGAAGTTACTAATATCACAGGAATAGTACTTACTAAACTAGATGGTACTGCTAAGGGAGGTATAGTTCTTGCAATAAAAGATGAAGTAGATATCCCAGTTAAGTATGTAGGACTTGGGGAAAAGGCTGAAGATCTTAGTGTATTTGATATTGAAAACTATATATATGGTTTGTTTAAGGATATGATATGATGAATGATGCTGTTTATTTGACTATTTTATTTGATTATTATGAGTCTCTTTTAAGTGATAGAGATAGAAGTTGTTTTAGGGATTATTATTTTTCTAATTTGTCTTTATCTGAGATTGCTCTTGCTAGTGGTGTTTCTAGAAATGCTATTCATAAGAGACTTAAGAAGATATGTGATGAACTTTACTTATATGAGAGCAAACTTGGTTTGTATGAAAAGGAAAAGAGAATTATGAGTCTTATTCATGATGAGGTTTTAAAGGAAAAGATTAAGGAGATTCTTTAGGTTTTAATAGCCTGTTTTTTTTTACTTTCTATTTTTTGTTTTACTTTACTTTTTTTTTATTTTCTTTGTTTAAAATTGTTGACTTATGTAGTTTGTTTTTATATACTTAGGGTGTAAAATAAAAAGGAGAATATATTATGAAAAGAAAGATTATAATAATGGTTTTGACTATTAGTTTATTTGTTCCTATTTCTTATGTAAGTGCTAGTGATAATGCTTATAGTTTTGATGAGGTTAGTACGAATGAACTTTTGGATGATAAGGATTATAAGAGTGATGAACTTATTGTAGTTTTTAATGATAATTTATCTAATAAAACCATTAATAATGTTGTTAGAAATGAGAATGCTACTGTTAAGAATATTAAGAGGCTCAATGATGATTCTGTGAGTGTTAGGGTTAAGATTTCTGATGATATGGAAACTGCTATTGATAGTTTTAAGGATAATCCTAGAGTTGCTTTTGTACAACCTAATTATAAGTATAAAGTAAATTCTGATGCTAGTGTTTATAACAATCCTAATTATCAATATCATATTGATCTTATTAAGACTAAAGAGGCTTGGAGTTTAGTTGAGTCTAAGGGTAATACTACTAAGGTTTCTGTTATTGATACTGGTGTTGATGTTAAACATGAGGATTTACAAAAAAATTTGGTTTCTAATAGTAGTTATACTCAAACTGTTGGTGGAATTAAGAAACAAGTTGTGTATGATTCTGATCATCATGGTACACATGTTACTGGAATAATTGGTGCAACTTATGGTAATGGTATTGGTGTTTCTGGTGTTGCTTCAGGTAATAATAATAATTTAGCTAAGATTATGGTGGTTGGAACAAGTTTTGACGGGGAAAATATGTATACTTCAGATATTATTGATGCTATTAATTATTCTAAAGATAATGGTGCTAAAGTTATTAATATGAGTTTTGGTGGTACTGGTAGAGATAGGGCAATGGAAGCTGCTATTCGTGATGCTTATGATAATGGCATTGTGCTTGTTGCAGCATCTGGTAATGACGAATCTAATGAGTTTAGTTCACCAAGTGATTTTAAAGAGGTAATAAGTGTTAATGCTTCTAATAAGTATAATAAGCCTGTTTATTGGTCTGATTATGGTATTAGTAAAGATATTAGTGCACCTGGTTATAATATACTTAGTACTACTCCTGGAAATACTTATAAATTACTTAGTGGTACTTCTATGGCATCACCAATTGTTGCCGGGGTAGTTGCTTTAATGCTTGATGCTAATCCTAGTTTGACTCCTGCTGAGGTGTATAATATACTTTGTGCTAGTACTGGTCAAAGTGATTTTGATGAAATGCTTGGTTATGGTATTGTAAATGCTAAGGAAGCTGTTTCTGCTGCTATAGATGCTAGTTCTTCAGTTGATGTAGATTCTGTATCTATAAAAGATTATGATGCTTCTTATAGTGCTGATTATGATGCTGTTGTTTATGAAAATGATGATATTTCTTTAGAGGCTTTGGTTAGGCCTGCGACTTCTTTAAAGAAAGTTGAATGGTCTAGTAGTGATGATTCTATTGCTAAAGTTGATTCTGTTACTGGTAGGGTTACTGGTGTTAAGTCAGGATTTGTTACAATAACTGCTAGTGTTTCTGGTAAGAGTGATAGTGTTTTGGTTAAGGTTAAGGAGTCTTTATCTCAAACTGGTATATCTATTGTATCTAAAGAAGATTATTCTAGTATTGTAAAAGGTTCTTCTTATGAACTTAAGGCTAATATTTTACCTAGTAATGCTACTAATAAAGAAGTTTATTGGTCTTCTAGTAATAGAACTGTTGCAGATATAAATGAACTTGGTATTCTTACTGGTAAATCTTCTGGAAAGACTACTATTACAGTTAAAACTTATGATGGAAAGTATTATGATAGTTTTGACGTAATTGTTACTAGTCCTGCTAGTGTTAAACTTACTAAGTATGCTTCTAAGTTACTTGTTGGTAATAAGTATACTTATAATGGTTATGTTTTAGATATAGATGGTAAGAAAACTAATGATAAGATTATATGGTCTAGTACTAATGCTAATATTGCTAAGATAGATAATAATGGAACTGTTACTGCACTTAAGCCTGGTACTACTTATATAGTTGGTACTGTTAAGGGTACTGATCAAGGAAAACGTCTTGTTAAGGTAGCATATAGATTGTTTGTTGGTAAGACTAATTATGCTTTAGGAGATTATAATCTTAAAGTTAGAAAGGTTACTTATAATAGTGTTACTTTGAATTGGAATAAGATTAATGTTGCTAGTAAATACATAGTTGAAAGAGCTATGAGTTCTAATGGTTCTTATGTAAAGATTGGTGAAGTTACGGGTACTTCTTATAAGGATTCTAATGTTGTTTTAGGTAAAAGATATTATTATAGAATAAAGGCTGTTTATAGTAGTACTAAGTCATTTAGTTATTCTTATAGTGTTAATGCTTTAGTTTCTCTTGATAAACCAGTTATTTCTGTTGCTAATTATAAGTCTAGATATTTAAAGATTTCTATTAATAAAGTTCCTGGTGCTAGAGGTTATACTATATATAGAGCTAGTTCTGTTAATGGTTCTTATAAGGTAGTTACTTCTACTACTAAGAATTATTATATTAATGGTAAGCTTGTTAAGAATAAGAGATATTATTATAAAGTTAGGGCTTATAAGGTTGTTAATGGTAAGAAAGTATATAGTCCTTATTCAAGTATTAAGAGTAGGGTAGTTAGATAGGTGATAGAGTATGAAAAAGAAAATTATATCGTTAGTTTTAGTATGTGCATTACTTATTACTATTTTACCTAGTGGTGTTAGTGCTCTTAGTAAGGTTAATCCTTCAGAGAAGAAGGAGGTTTCTTTAAAGAAAGTTAATGATAAGTCTTTAATTGTTAAAACTCCAACTGCTAAGCAAATTAGAAAGGCTGGTAGTGAACTTGATTTTTATAAACAAAGTCTTATTGAACAAGTTGAGGAGACTTATTCTCGATATGATTATGTAACTTATATTGATTCTGTTAGGAAGGATTTTGAGAAGGCACATCAAGAGGCTATTAATACACTTAATAATCTTAGTTCTTTAGATGATTTGTTTTATGATTATGAGGAAGGTACTATTTCTTTAGATGTTAATTTACCTTATACTACTATGTCTACTATTGGTGGTTGGGATTATGATTATGTTACTACTGATAATTATTATTTGACTTTGAAAAAACATGGTCTTAAGGCTATAAATGATGCTTTTGATTGTTTTTATGAAGGGGATTTTAGTACTTATTATAATACTATAATTAATTCTTATCGTAGTGAGTATTTAGGATATGTAAGTAGTGCTAATGATTATTATTCACTTGCTAAAGGTTTTGCTAATATTAGTTTAGTTGGAGATTATAATAATTTTACATATGTTGATATTTCTTTTGATATAGATAATTATAATGGTTCTTGTAAATATGATGCTTATGGTTATTTTCCTGATTTTGAATATGTAGAGTTTTTAAATAGTGTTGGTATTGTGTCTATTCCTTCTTATTCTCTTGGTCGTGTTATTTATTCTTTAGGAGAAGTTCAAGATACCAAAAATGCTTTTAGTGCATATATTGATAATTATGTATATGAACAACTTAAAGCTAGTGGTTATAAGGTTACTGATGAGATTATAGATATGGCTGATAAGACTCTTGATGATATTAATAATGGTTATAATCCTGATACTATGTATACTAAGTATATTGATTTGATTGAAAAATTTGAAGATATGACTGGTGTTACTTATCAAAAACTTAGTTCTACTACTAGATTTAAACTTGCTGCTGGTATTGATAAGTTATCTAAGAAGTATTTGGATAAAAAGGTTTATTCTAATGCTGGTTATAATACTAATTATAATCTATTAGATAATGCTAGTAGTGCTATTAATGTTGTGTATGAGGTAGAAATACCTAAAAATTTCTTGGTTAAGCTTGAAAAGCTTCTTAAGAAGACTCCAACTAGAGTTGTTGAACTTAGTAATGCCAAGAAGTCATATGCTAATAAGTTAAATACTTTTAAGAATAATAAAAAGTATAATCAAAAGAAAGTTGTTCCTATTGTTAATGAGGGAATTAGTAAAATAAATAAGGCTACTTCAGTTGATAGTGTTAAGAGTATATATAATACTTATTATAAGAGAGCTTTACTTACTATAAATAAATATAAGATAACTACTTCAAAGATTGGTAAAGGTGTTATTACCAAGAGTAAAACTGTTAATTATGGTTCTAATGTTGTTATTACTATGACTCCTAGTAAGGGTTATAAACTTAGTAAGGTTTATGTAGATGGTAAACGTGTTAGTGTTAAGAGTAAGTATACATTTAAGAATGTTACTTTGAATCATTCTATAAAGGCAGTTTTTGTTAAGAAGTAGTACTAGTTATTGGAAAAACATTCTATAGGGTGTTTTTCTTTTGCTTTCTAAACATAAAAAAAATACTTAAACCAAGTATTTTTATATTACTATAGCTATTAGATTGTTTGATCCTTTGTTTACTACTTTGGACATTGTTGTTTGAAGTTTATACCTTACATTCTCAGGCATCATTGATATTTTCGATTGAATTCCTTCTTGAACTATCTTATCCAAACTTCTTCCAAATATCTCACTAGACCAAATACTATTAGGATCATCCTTGCTATCATCTATTAAATGATTTATCAATTCCTTACTTTGTGCCTCAGTTCCTATAATCGGTTCAAAACTAGATTCAACATCCACCCTTATCATATGAATAGAAGGAGCAGTAGCCTTAAGTTTTATTCCATATCTTGATCCCTGTTTAGTAACCTCAGGCTTATCTAACTTCATATCATTTAACGTTGGTATAGCGACCCCATATCCAGTAGTTTTAACCATCTTTAAAGCATCATTTAATTGACAGAACAAAGCTTCCTGTTCCTTATATTCCTGAAACATAGAAAGAAGACTTGCCTTATTTGTTATATCAATATCTATCATTTCATTAAGTATTTTCTCAAATAAATCTTCCGGAGCCTCTAAAGTTATTGTAATTGTCCCAGTCTTAGGATCCACCAAAGACATATAAGCATTCTTGATATACTCACAATCATTAAAATGAGTAATAATTCCATCAACATCTCTTAACTTATCAACAGGTTCAACACTTTCCTTTATTTTATCAATGTAAGCCTTCTTTACATAATGATTAGGTTTTAAAATACCAATCCACTCAGGAATATCAATTTTTACCTCTAAAATAGGAAACTCATATAAAGCTTCTCTTAATATATTAGTTATTTCTATTTCATTCATATTAATAACATCCATAGGAAGAACTGGAACATTATACTTTTCCTTTAATTCCTGTGTCAAACTCTCAGTTTCCTTAGCAGAAGGTTTTGTCGTATTAAGAACCATAATATAAGGCTTATGAATAGAATTTAATTCCTTTACAATCTTTTCCTCAGCTTCAACATAAGACTTCCTATCAAAATCACCAATAGATCCATCAGTAGTTACTATTATCCCTATGGTCGAATGATCCCTTATCACTTTCTCAGTACCTATTTCCGCAGCCTCTATAAAAGGAATCTCATCCTTATACCAAGGAGTTTTCACCATTCTTGGACCATTCTCATCCTCATATCCCTTAGCATCTTCAATAACATATCCAACACAATCCACAAGTCTCATATTACAAGTCATATCATCTATTTTAATTTTAGCTATATTATTTGGTACAAATTTAGGTTCAATAGTCATAATAGTTTTTCCACCACTTGATTGAGGAATCTCATCTAAAGTCCTTTTTCTTTCATATTCATCTTCTATATTAGGAACAATTAACTCTTCTACAACTTTTTTTATAAATGTCGATTTACCAGTCCTTACCGCTCCAACAACCCCTAAATATATGTCTCCACCAGTACGATAAGCAATATTTTTTATAATTTCTTGTTTATCCACACACATCACTCTCTTTCAATTAATAGTATGATAAAGTTTTTATTTTATTATTGTTTTTAATTATTTATCCTTTTTTTCTTATTTTATAAGGTATTTTTCGTTTTTTTAAAAGTTATTGTTGTCAAGATTGATTTCTTATTGTATAATTTTATTATGATATAAGAGGGATGATTATGAGGAAGATATACACAAGTATTGATATTGGAACTGATGAAGTAAAAGCAATTACTGTTGAAGAACACCATGATAAGTTAAATGTTCTAGCTACTGCTAGTGTTAAATCCAAGGGCGTTAAGAAAGGTCTTATTACTGATGCTGGTGCTATAACTAGTTCTGTTAAGAAAGCTCTTAAAACTCTTGAAAATAAACTTGGCACTAAAGTAGAACAAATACTTGCAGTTGTTCCTTCCAATAACAGAGAAATTAATATTGCAACTGGAGAAGTTAGTATTAATACTGGTGATGCTCTTATAGATGGGGAAACGGTATTTAATTGCCTTCAAAAATCTCTTAAAAGGCATGTTGCTAAAGATTATGAAGTTGTTAGCGTTATGCCTATTGAGTATAAGATTGATGGTTCAAAAAAAGTTAAAAATCCACTAGGACTAGAAGGAAGTAAACTAGAAGTAAAATCAGTTGTAGTATCGGTTCCTAAAAAAAATGTTTATTCTGTAATAGGAATCTTTGAAAACATTGGGGTAGAGGTTGTTGATATTACTATATCATCTATTGCTAATTATTATGCTGCCTGTGATACTGAACTTAATAAGAATGTAGTTTCTTTAATAGATATTGGTAAAGAAAAAAGTGTTGTTTCTGTATTTAATAAAGGAATTCTTGTTAAAGAACAAATATCTTCAATTGGCGGAGATGATATTGATGAAGTTATAAGATTTAACTTCAAAACTGATGAAAATGATTCAAAAAGAATAAAAGAAGAATACGGAGTTGCAAGTAGAAAATATGCTGATTCTGATGATAGTTATAAGGTGATTAACAGACTTAATCAAAACATTATTATCGATCAGTACATGCTTGCAGAGATGATTGAATATAAGCTTGTAGAATTACTTAAAAATCTTAAAAATGATATAAATGGCTTAACAAATAGGGAAATTAGTAATATAATAGTTACAGGAGCGACAACGTCAATGTTAGGCTTTGATGCTTTGCTTCAAGACACTTATGGTAGAAAAAGTCAAATGCTGAATATTAACATTATTGGAATTAGAAATAGTAAATATTCAGTAAGTTATGGTGCCATAAGATATTTTATTGAGAAACTAAAGTTAAGAAATACAGATTATACAATGTTTATAGATGAAAAGGTTGAAGAGATGCTAAGAGCTAGAAGAAAAATGGGGACAGGCAGTGCACTAGGAAAAATATTTGGAAAAATATTTGAATAAGGAGATGAAGTTATGTTTGATTTAGCAATGACGGACCAACTTGCAAAAATAAAGGTTATTGGAGTTGGTGGAGGAGGAAATAATGCCATTAACAGAATGATTGATGCTGGAGTAAGGGGTGTTGACTTTATTGCAGTTAATACTGATGCTCAAGCACTTAATGTTTCTAAAGCAGAAAATAAAATTCAACTTGGAACTCTTGGTGCCGGAGGAAGGCCTGAAGTTGGAAAAGAAGCTGCTATTAAAGCAAAAAAAGATCTTGAAGAAGCCCTAAAAGGTGCAGATATGGTCTTTATCACTTGTGGAATGGGAGGAGGTACCGGAACAGGAGCTGCCCCAGTAATCGCTGAAATTGCACAAGGTTTAGGAGCTTTAACTGTAGCAATAGTAACTAGACCATTCTCTTTCGAAGGAAAAAGAAGAATGGACAACGCATTATCAGGGATTGAAGAACTTAAACAACATGTTGATACTTTAATTGTTATACCTAATGATAGATTAAGAGAAATAATCGACAAATCTACTTCTATGTTAGACGCATTTAAAGAAGTAGATAATGTCCTTTTAAGAGGTGTACAATCAATATCTGATCTTATCGCAGTAGTAGGTCTTGTAAACCTAGACTTCGCTGACGTAAGAGCAGTAATGGAAAAATCAGGAAATGCCATTATCGGTATTGGTATTGGAATGGGAGAAGATAGAGCCATTGAAGCCGCTAAACAAGCAGTTTCATCTCCACTTCTTGAAACATCTATTCACGGTGCAACTGATGCTATTATTAATATTACTGGTGGATCTAACTTAACACTATTTGAAGCAGAACAAGCCGCAGAAGTAGTAAGAGCAGCAGCAAATACCGATATCAATACAATATTCGGTTCAGTTATCAACGAAAACCTTACAGATGAAGTTATAGTAACAGTAATAGCTACAGGTTTTGATAAAAAAGGTAAAGCAAAAAAACCACTTTACAATCAAGTTGGAACTAGAGCAGAAAGAAACTACATTGACGATGAAGATGATGACGACGTAAGTGGAGGAGGATTCGATCCACAAGAAATAGAAATCCCTACATTTATGCATCGTAATTTCTAGAATAGTTAGTACTTTGTTACTAGCTTTTTTTGATGAAATAATTAAACTTATGTCTTAACAAAAGTTACCCTGCTAACCAGAACAACTTTATATTTCGTACAAAACATAATTTTAGTAACAAAAAATACATAAAACATGTTAAAAAAATTCAACATATTTATTTATATACCAATGAAAATGAATACTAATAAAATAATTTGTAAACATATTATATTATAGATACAATATAAGACAGAAATTTGCTTTTTGACTTATTATATGATATAATTTTGTGTGGTGAGAGGATGAAAGAAGACAATACAGAATATATACAGATAGTTGAAAAACTACTTTCTAATAGAAAATTTAATAAACTAAAAGAAGAAACTCATCATCATAATAGTAATAGATTCAACCATAGCCTTGATGTTTCTTATAAAACATATAAAATCTGTAAAAAACTAGGCCTTGATTATGAAAGTGCCGCTAGAGCAGCATTATTACATGATTTTTTCTTTGATGATGAATTTAATAACAAAAGAGAAAGAATGCTTAAGCACCCTTATATAGCCCTTGCAAATGCTGAAAAAATTACAAAACTTTCTTCAAAAGAAAAAAACATAATTGCATCACATATGTATCCTGTCGGAGGAAAAGTTCCTAGATATGCCGAAAGCATCATAGTAGATCTTGTAGATGATTATGTTTCTGTTAAAGAAAAATTTGGCGGAGATCTAAAAAGCTTTAAAGCAGCATTCAATTTCTTATTTATTTTATTTATAAGTGTTTTCATGAAATAAAACACTTCATGTCCTCGTAGCTCAGTTGGATAGAGCAATTGCCTCCTAAGCAATAGGTCGAAGGTTCAAATCCTTTCGAGGACGCCATATTTGTAAACAAGACTTCTATAGTCTTTTTTTTGTCGTCTTTTCTGTGATATAATTAATAAAAAGATATATGAAAGGAGATTTATATGGAAAAATCTAAAGTGTATTTTACAAAAAACATCACCCCAAGTAGTTTAGTTAAAATGTTTAATGTTTTAAAAAAAGATTTACCAGGTAAAGTTGGAGTAAAAATATCAACAGGAGAAATAGGTAACAGTAATTACCTAAGTCCAAGTCTAATAAAAGACTTAGTATCTTTGGTCTCAGGAACCTTAGTAGAATGTAATACTGCATATGCTGGTCATAGAAACTCTACTTCTGCTCATCTTGAAACCATAAAAGAACATGGATTCTTAGAAGTCTCAGAAGTTGACATTATGGATAGTGAGGGAGAATTTGCTATTCCTGTTAATAATGGTTTCCATTTAGATAAAAATTATGTTGGAAATCACTTGAAAAACTATGACTCTCTTATTATGCTTTCTCACTTCAAAGGCCATCCTATGGGAGGTTTCGGCGGAGCACTTAAAAACATGTCAATCGGAGTAGCATCATCCTCTGGAAAAGCCTATATCCATACTGGAGGTAAAAGCAAAGACACCTCTACCTTATGGCAAAATATTTGTTCACAAAACACTTTTCTTGAATCTATGGCAGATGCTGATAAAAGTGTAGTAGAGTATATGAAAGGAAACATAGTCTACATAAATGTTATCAATAATTTATCAGTAGATTGTGATTGTGTATCAAGCCCAGAAAAGATATGCATGTCAGATATAGGAATTGTATCCTCCCTTGATCCAGTTGCAATTGATAAAGCCTGTACAGATTTAATATATAATTCAAAAGATCCAGGAAGTTCTCATATGATCGAAAGAATAGAAAGACAAAATGGACTTCATATCCTAGAAGCCGCAGAAAGTCTTGGAATAGGTTCTCGATCTTATGAACTAATCGAAATTGATAATTAACTTTTTTTATGATAAAATAAATAAGAAAAGAGGTGTATAAGATGAAACTTAAGTCTATAGATGATTTTACAGATACAATTGCTATGAAATTTCCACTTAACAATATAGTAGAAAAACTTTTGACTAAAATTAATCGTGGTAGAGATAAAACTACTTATGATAATATTACAATTTCAGATAACAGATTAGTTTGTACTTCAAAAGATGGTTTTCTTCTTGATGTTACAGTAGATCTTGATAATAACAGAATAATTACTCATGATATAGGAAGAAAGAAAAAAGACGAGGCTACCATTTACTACGACACAAAAAAAGTCCTTAACTTTGATGGAAATAAAATGATTGATTCAACTAGCTATGATGAAACAAAACATAAAAAAGAAGACTTTTTTATAACTACGTATTCAAGTGGTAACTTTCGCTGTTACTATAACGAAGAAGGCAAAGTAACAAAAAGTTATAAAGAAGAAACTTCTCATATCATTAAGAAAAATGATGAAAAAGAAGTAGTAGATGAATACGATCTAGATACTATTAATACCAAGTGTTATTTAGCAAATGGAGACAAAATCACAAAAAATACAATTAACGATAAAACAACTTATAGTTATATTTATAACGATGGCTTTAAAGATATTGCTAAAAATATTTCTACTAAAGAATATTATGAACTTAGTGATCTCGAAGACGATCCATACAAAGTCGCTAATAATGATATAGTTTATGCAAGTAAAAAAGGTAGAGTTTAGTGAAAAATAAAACAAATAAAAGGTATTTGTTAATACTTTTCCTACTAATTATCTTTATCTTAATAAGTATACTTGTTTCTTCTCATGACAACTTATACTTTGATACAATTATAAATAATTTTATTAGACACACAACAACCATAAAAACCTATATATTTAAAATAATTACTTTCTTCTGCTCAAGTTACTTTATAATACCATTATGCATACTTTTAATAGTATTACTTAAGGATAAAAAAAATAAGTTTTATGTTGCAACTAATTTAATTATATCGTCAGTAGTATGCAACTTAATTATTAAAAACATAGTAAGAAGAGATAGACCATTAGATATGATTGTAAATGAAAGAGGCTTTTCTTTTCCAAGTGGCCACAGTTTTGTAAGTATAACTTTTTATGGATTTTTAATATATTTGGTGTATAATAGTAATTATAAAAGTGAAACTAAGTTTATTTTAATATCTTTATTACTTGTACTTATTCTTATGATTGGTATAAGTAGAATATATTTAGGAGTTCATTATCCTAGCGATGTAATAGGTGGTTTTGTTGGAGGTTTAGCATACTTATTAATATTTATTGAAATAATAAAAGGAGTAAAATATGAAAAAAAATAAAGAAAAAGGTAAAAAAAATATAGGATATAAGTTAGTCTATATACTTTTATTCTTATCATCCTTAGGACTTTTAGGAGTAGTTTTATATATTAATATACTTCCTATGAAGTATCTAGCAGTACTAGCTTTAATCCTTGTTTTTGTAAATATCATTTTAGGATTCTTCTTACTAAGGAAAAAAGTTAAGAAAAAACCAAAAAGAATATGCACAGTCTTTTCACTTTTATTTACTATATTATTCGCAGTTGTTTCATTCTTTATTTTCAAAACATTCGGTGTTTTAGATGAAATGAGTCAAGATTACAAGACCTATACTTATTATGTTCTTGTAAACGATAGTAGTAATTATGAAAAGTTAGAAGACATTAAAGACAAAGGACTAGGATATTACAATGATAACAGTGAAGCTTCAAAAAAAGCACTTGAAGCCCTTTCAAAAGTTGTTACAGTAAAAAGTAATAGTTATGGTAATTTAGAAAGCCTAGCAAGTTCACTTATCTCTTCAGATGAAGATGCAATTTTACTTGAAAGTACTACTAAATCTAAACTTGATAGTGCTGGTGAAAACAGTAAAAGTTCATTCAGTGGCTTCAAAAATAAAACCAGAATAATCTATACTTTCAAAGTAAAAGTAAAAGTTGATACAAAAGGTGTTAACGTCACAAAAGATGTTTTCAATATCTATATAAGTGGTATGGATGAATATGGAAAAGTATCCGAAGTATCTAGAAGTGATGTTAATATGATAATGACCATTAATCCAAAGACTAAACAAATACTTATGACAAACATTCCTAGAGATTATTATGTTCAATTACATGATACTACAGGTTATAAAGATAAACTTACCCATGCAGGTATATATGGAGTAGATACTTCGATTAAAACCCTAGAAGACCTACTAGGTATAAAAATTGATTACTTCTTTAAAGTAAACTTTAGTAGCCTGCAAAATATAGTTAATGCCCTAGATGGAGTAGATGTCTATTCAGAATACAATTTCCAAAGCTGGAATGGTTATAACTTTACCAAAGGATATAATCATGTTGATGGAAAAGCAGCCCTAGCATTTGCAAGAGAAAGACATACATTTACTGATGGAGATAATCAAAGAGGAAAAAATCAACAAGCTTTAATAGAAGCTATATTTAGAAAATGTACATCTTCAAGTATTATTACTAAGTATAACAGTTTACTTAATTCACTTAAAGATAGTATGATTACAGATATGCCTATGAAATCAATAACAAGTCTTGCAAAAATGCAGCTAAGAGATGATGCAAGCTGGAGTATTACCTCTAATAGTGTCAAAGGAACAGGAAGCTCTGAATACACTTACACATATCCATATCAATACTTATATGTAACATTACAAGACGAAGAATCAATCAAAGAAGCAAAAGATAAAATAGCAAAAGTAGCAGAAGGAGAAGTCCTAGAATCATCTTATGGAAAAGATGCAAGTGATGTTCATTCTGTATCAAAATCATATGTTTCTAAATCTAGTACAAGTAGTTCATCAAGCACAAAAACCAAGAAAAGCACATCTAAAAAAAGTGCAGTTACTAAAAAGAGTAATAGCTCTACCACAAAACAAGAAACAAACAAAAAAACCGAAACTGAAAAACCTAAAGAACCAGTAGTATCTTGCAAAGAAGGAGAACACTTGGAAAACGGCGTATGTGTCGCAGATGAACCAGTTCCACCAGTTTGTGGTGAAGGAGAACATCTCGAAGGTAATATTTGCGTTAAAGATAAAACAGAAAACCTAGACCCAAAAACTCATGAGTAAGTTTCAAAACTTATTCTTTTTCTTTTGTCAAGTGTTGTAAAATTTTGTATAAAGTATTTACATTTGTCAATGTCTAATCTATACTTAATATAGAATAAGAAGGGGAAAGCCTAAGTAGAATTATCTATTTATAGAAAAGCTAAGGTTTTTCTTTTTTTGTTGTAATTTGTTTTTTGCCTTGAAAATGTTATTTGTTTATTATATAATGTTCTTATAATAAGGGAAAGAGGTAGATGAGTGTGATTAATGTAAAAAGTGAAATCAAACCACTTAAAAAAGTTTTATTACATAGACCTGGTAAAGAGCTTCTTAACTTGACTCCAGATACTCTTGAAAGGTTATTGTTTGATGATATACCATATCTTCCAGTTGCTAGAGAAGAACATGATCAGTTTGCTAGAATTCTTAGAGATAATGGTATAGAAGTTGTATATTTAGAAGATTTAATGACTGAAACATTAGATTTTAATCCAGATCTTAGAGATAGTTTTATTAAACAATTTATCTATGAAGCAGGTGTTAGGACTCCTAAATATCGTAGTTTAGTCTATGAATTTTTAAGTTCTATAACTTCAAACAGACAACTTGTTTTAAAGACTATGGAAGGTATAAATATAAAAGAAGTTGTTCTAGAAAAAGCAAAAAGAGGAAAATCTCTTGTTGATATGATTGAACCAGACTCTCAGTTTATAGTAGATCCAATGCCAAATCTTTATTTCACCAGAGATAATTTTGCATCTATTGGAAATGGAATCACATTAAATAGAATGTATTCTGAAACTAGAAACCGTGAAACTATTTATGCTGAGTATATTTTCAATTATCATCCAGAGTACAAAGACACTCCTAAATACTTTGATAGATATAATGAGTATAATATTGAGGGTGGAGATGTCCTTAACCTAAGTGACAAAGTATTAGGAATTGGTATTTCTCAAAGAACAAGTGCTAACGCTATTGAAATGCTTGCAAGAAATATCTTTAACGATCCTGATACTACTATCGAAACCATCCTTGCATTTAACATCCCAGAAAGTCGTGCATTTATGCATCTAGACACAGTTTTCACTCAAATAGATTATGATAAATTTACTTATCATCCAGGCATAATGAGTTCTTTGAAAGTCTTTGAAATTACTAAAGGCGAAAAAGAAGATGAAATTAATGTTAAATCCAGAAGCGGCTCTTTAGAAAAAATTCTTGAAGATTATCTAGGAAGAGACATAATACTAATACCATGTGCAGGTGGGGATATGGTTTCAGCAGAAAGAGAACAATGGAACGATGGTTCTAATACACTTGCTATTGCTCCAGGAGTAGTTATTGTTTATGATAGAAATAATGTTACCAATGAAGTTCTTAGAAGATTTGGTATTAAAGTAATAGAAATGAGAAGTGCAGAACTTTCTCGTGGTAGAGGTGGCCCACGTTGTATGAGTATGCCACTTATTAGGGAGGATTAATATGGATTTTAAAGGAAGAGATTTTTTAAAAGTTCTTGACTTTACCGAAGAAGAACTAAGATATTTAATAGGACTTGCTATTAGTTTTAAAGAAAAAAAGAAAAATGGAGAGTCTCATAAGTATTTAAAAGGTAAGAATGTTGCCCTTATATTTGAAAAAGATTCAACTAGAACTAGATGTGCCTTCGAAGTAGCAGCAAATGATTTAGGAATGGGATCTACCTATCTAGGACCAACTGGTTCTCAAATAGGTAAAAAAGAAACAATCAAAGATACTGCAAGAGTTTTATCTAGAATGTATGACGGTATTGAGTATCGTGGTTTTGGACAAGATATAGTCGAAGAACTAGCAAAATATAGTGATGTTCCAGTTTGGAATGGTCTTACAAACGAATTTCACCCAACTCAAGTTTTAGCAGATTTTATGACTATGTATGAACATTTTGGTCATCTAGAAGGACTTAATTTTGCCTACTTCGGAGACGCTAGATTCAATATGGGTAATTCCCTTATGATAATGAGTGCTAAGATGGGCGTTAATTTCACTTGTTGTGCCCCAAAAGAACTATGGCCTAGTGAAAGCCTAATCAATCAAGCAAGAGAAATTGCATCTTCAAATAATTGTACAATTTCCTTTACTGATAATGTTACCGAAGGAGCAACTTCAAAAGATGTGATCTACACAGATGTATGGGTTTCCATGGGGGAAAGTGATGATGTATGGAAAGAAAGAATAGATCTACTTTCTCCTTACAGAGTTACCTCTGATGTAATGAATCTAACCAATGAAAACTCAATATTCATGCACTGTTTACCATCTTTTCACAATACTGATACTAAAATTGGTAAAGATATTTTAGAAAAATATGGTATTAATGAAATGGAAGTAACAGATGAAGTATTTGAAAGTAATAAATCAAAAGTATTTGATGAAGCAGAGAATAGGATGCATACTATAAAAGCAGTTATGTATGCAACTCTTAAATGAAAAAAAGAGTAGTAATAGCGCTCGGAGGTAATGCACTAGGAAACTCTAATGAAAAACAAGAAATACTCGTTAAAAAAACTGCTAAAAAAATAGTAGATATTATAGAAATGGGTTATGAAGTTGTTGTAACTCATGGAAATGGTCCTCAAGTAGGTATGATATCAAAAGCATTAGAAAAAGATAATATCCCATTTCCAGAATGTGGTGCAATGAGTCAAGGATATATAGGTTATCAACTAAGTCAATCTATTAGCAATGAACTAATCAAAAGAAACATTAACAAAACTTGTACCACTGTTGTTACAGAAGTCATTGTAGATAAAAGTGATAATGCCTTTAACAATCCTACTAAACCTATAGGTAATTTCTATACAAAAGAAGAAGCAGAAAAACTTTCAAAAGAAACAGGATATGTATTTAAAGAAGACGCTGGACGTGGTTATAGAAGAGTTGTCCCATCACCTAGTCCTATTAAAATAGTTGAAATAAATACCATAAAAGAATTACTAGATTCTGGAAACATTGTAATTGCCTGTGGTGGAGGAGGTATTCCTGTAACAAAAAAAGGAGATAAACTAGTAGGAATCCCCGCAGTCATTGATAAAGATCTTACTAGTGCTTTACTTGCTGAAGAAATAAATGCTGATATTTTACTTATTTTGACCAATATAGATAAGGTTTGTATAAACTTTAATAAACCATCTCAAAAAGCTTTAGGAATTATGTCATTGGATGAAACTTTGCAATATATTGATAATAATGAATTTTCTCCCGGAAGTATGCTTCCTAAAGTTGAGGCCTGTTTAAAGTTTGTTAAAAATACAAATAATAAAGCAATTATTACCTCTCTAAGTAAAGGGATAAGTGCTTTAAATGGAAAATCAGGGACTTTAATATGTCCTAGTAAGGAGGAAAAGAACATGACTCAGAAGAAAAATACTAGAAGAAAAAACTTTAAAATAGGTATATCTGCGTTTTCTATTATTTTATTACTCATAGTATTACTTGCAATCCTAACGCATTTCTTACCTAGTGCTACCTTTGTTGGAAATCAGATTATAAACGGAAGTGGAGTAGTTAAAGCAACTCTTGCTAACATACTTCTTTCACCAATCGAAGGATTTGCTGATGCAGTTGATGTCAGTATATTCATATTTATTTTAGGAGGATTTTTAAATATCGTTTCTAAAACAGGAGCTTTAGAAACAGGTGTTAAAGTTTTGGTTGAAAAACTTAAAGGAAAAGAATTAATACTTATTCCAATCTTAATGTTTATATTTTCTGTAGGTGGTACAACTTATGGAATGCTCGAAGAAACAGTAGGATTTTATGCATTACTTGCTGCGACTATGGTTGCCGCAGGTATGGATACAATTGTAGCCTCAGCAGTAGTCCTACTAGGGGCAGGATGTGGTGTTCTAGGATCAACCATAAATCCATTCGCCAATGGAGCAGCTATAGACGCACTTCCAGATACTATATCAATTAATAATGGTACTATTATACTTATCGGTGTTGCACTTTGGCTCGTTTCACTTGCAATATCTATATTCTTTGTAATGATGTATGCATCCAAAGTCAAAAAAGATAAAGGATCAACATTCTTATCATTACAAGAACAAAAAGTAATGGAAAAGAAATACGGTAAAGAAGATAAAAATACAAAAGCAACAACCAAACTTACAAAAAAACAAAAAATCACTCTTATCTTATTTGGACTTACTTTCCTAATAATGATAATAGGATTCATCCCATATACCGCAGATATTAAATGGTTATCATTCTCATCATTCCTAACAGGAGAAGCTCTTGGTAACTGGTATTTCTTCGATGCTGCTGTATGGTTCCTTGTTATGGCAATCATAATTGGAATAGTTAATGGTCAAGGAGAAAAAGGAATAGTAAATAACTTTATTTCTGGAGTATCAGACATGATTAGTGTTGTACTTATCATCGCAGTAGCACGTGGTGCTAAATATTTAATGGGTGTTACTTATCTAGATAATTATATTATTTATAATGCTGCAGATGCCCTTAAAAATATGCCAGTTCTATTATTTACCCCACTTAACTATTTACTACATATTATCCTATCAGTACTTGTTCCATCATCATCTGGTCTTGCAGCACTATCATCACCAATCATGGGTCCTATTTCCCATCAAATTGGTTACAGCGTAGAAGGAACAATTATGACTATGGTCGCTGCAAATGGACTAGTTAATCTAATAACCCCAACTTGTGGAGCTATTATGGGAGGTCTAGCCATAGCAGGAGTAGAATACTCAACATGGTTTAAATGGGCTATCAAAATAGTAGGAATCATTGCACTAGCATCAGTTATTATTTTAACCCTTGCTATGTTAATATTTTAGTATATGAAAAGAGTACTTTATTATAAGTATTCTTTTTATCTTGAAAAAAATCAAATTTATATACTTTGTAACAATTATAATACGTTTAACACTTCAAAATAGTATTTTACCTATATGAATATTTTGATTTGTGTTAGTATTTAGGTATTAATACTTAATTTTGGTCATTTTACAAGCACTTTCAAATAGTATATAGTGTTCTTGGTGATTAATATGTCAAAAGAACAATTTTATAATGCAAGATATGATGCAGTATTTAAAAATGCAGTTGCAAATGATAGAGGAGTATTTCATGATTTTCTAAAGCTTGCTTTAGAAAGAGAAATAAAGGACTATAAAATAATTCCTAATGAAATGCCAAAGAAAAACTATTCTATAAGAAGTAAGACTTTGGATATAAATGTAAAAACAGATATAGGAAATATAATAGTAGAGATAAATAATGGTTATTATAATAGTCTTCCTATTAGAAACTTAGTATATTTATCAAGTGTGTTTTCTAATAGTGTCTCACGAGGAGAATCTTATGACAATGTTCCTCTTCATATACTTCTTAATATAACATGGGGGAAAGGTTTAAAAGGAGATATATTAACAGATTATTACGTTCAATCAGATAAAAAAATAAAATATTGTGATAGAATCATAATACGAGAAATAAATATGGATTTATTACTTAATACGTGGTATTATAAAGATAAGAAAGAAGCACAAAAATATAGTCATTTCTTAATGCTAGGACTAGATAAAAAAGACTTAAATTATTTGTGTGAAAAGGAAGGGCATGAGTACATGAAAAAGTATATGAAGAATGTTGAAGAATTAAATGAAGACTCAGAGTTTGTAAATGTAATATCTCCAGATAAGGATAATGAAATGGTAATAAATACCTTAAAGAATGAGGCCATAAAAGAAGGAAAACTAGAAGGAATAAAAGAAGGAATAAAAGAAGGAATTGAGAAAAACACACTTGAAACTGCAAAGAAAATGTTAAAGAAAAAATTAGATATCAACCTAATATCAGAATGCACAGGCTTAACAAAAGAAGAAATAAATAGTTTAAAAGAAGCACAAAAAAACTGCTAATTAAGCAGCTTTTTTCATATTTCTTATTTCTTTAGCAGATAATTTAACTTTTTCACCATTCTCTAAAGTAACAACTTGTAAATTAAGTTTTTGTTTTTTCTTAGTACTATTTAACGCATGTGAACGTAAATTTTTAATATTAGGTTTTCTGTTTGATTC
>CAKOSE010000016.1 GCA_934102055.1 uncultured Bacilli bacterium
ATCTCCTTAATTTAATTATAACAAAAGAAAAGTAGATCACATTCTTTTTATGTGTCTACTTTTACTTTATCACTTCAGATTTTATAAAAGTTCTATCTCTTCATCTTCTTCATCATCTAATAATTCAACTTTAATATCCTTTCCCTTTTTAGGAGATGTAAAAACTGGACTTATTTCATTAGGCATAAATATATTTCTATCACTCTTTATTATTTCAATATCATCATCTTCATTTGCCAACTCTTCATATGAAATATCTAGTGGTTCTTCTTCATCAAGAGGCATTTCATCTTCCTCTGTTTCTTCTAGTACAAATGATGTATCTAATCCTTCATTCTCATTATCTTCCATTTTATTTTCATGAATAACTTCTTGATCTGTTTCATTTTCTTCATCACTAATTAGTAATGTATCTTCTTCTAGAGTATTATCCTTAATAAGAATATTTTCATCTGGAACTATGTCAGATACTAAAGTATCTTCTTTATCATCACCAGTAACTAGTAATAAAGGAATTTCTCCCGCTTCTAAAAAACTTACACTAGAGGTCACATTTTCAAACTCATCTTCTAAAGCTACTTTATCTATTTTATCATACATTTTACTTTTATTATTTTCACTAATTATAACATCATTTAATAATTTGTTTGATTTCTCTTTGTTTTCTTTTTTAAGCAAAATAGAACTTATTATAAGAAGTATTATCCCGATAAGCAAAAGTACTATTCCACCAAGCAAAAGACTTTCATAGTTTTTGCCTACTATAGATATTGCTAAATTATTAACTATTCCCTTACTATTTATAAACATACTTAAAAACCTCACCTCCAAGAAACTCAAAATAATCATTATAATTCCATCAAATATAACTATATTACCGATCCATTTAATTGTTCTTCTAAAACTACCTAAACATATCATAAACAAAATATAAACAGCAAGAATAACCAAAAGAGATAGTATTAACATATAAGACGAAAATACAAATACTGAAACAGTTCTTATTGTGTTAAGATTAATACCCAAACTTTCTATATCTATTTCAGATAATGTGAAACTATCAATATCCTTACACAAAGAAGAAACATAGCTTTCTAAACCTATAATTTGTTTTTCTGTTAAATTCTTTCCCATTGTAGAATAATAATTAGTCTGTATCACTTGCATTATTCTATCACCAGAAATAGATCTTTTCTCACTACCAAACAAAACATAATTCATATAATCATAAAAATAGTCTGTAATAACATTGTTAATACCCTTACTAGATAAAATCCTATCAGTCACCAAAACTGGAATATCTAGTTTAGACAAATCTTTTTCAATTGATTCTTTTAACGTCTTTTCATTACTTGAAGTTAATATTTCCTTAGAAGATATACTAAATATATCAGCATCCTTTACAAAATCATAAATATTATCTTTGTTTAACATAGTTTTAGCTATATAAAGATTCATCACAAGTAGAATAAATATAGCAAAACAACAAGAAAGTATAACAACAAAACACTTTCTGAAAACTTTACCTGCCCTCATCAATTAGCCTCCCCTATGATAATTTAATCTTATCATATTTTGAGAATTTTGTATATATAATTTTAACTTTTTTACTAAGAAAAATCATCACTTAAGTTGTGTATTTAATACATAACTTTTAATATTATAAACCTTTGAACTTTTTAATTAATCTATTATTTTTAACAATTGAACTCTTAACTAACTATTTTTTTAATATATAAAACAAAACTAGAGTATTCATTCAATAAATGTTCCTCTAGTTTTACTTATCATTTAATCTTTCTGTTTCAAAACAAATTCTACTTTATTGCCTTTTTTTATTTCTTTATTATTAATACTTTGACTTGTTACGTATCCATAACCTTTAAATGTGCACTTAATCTCTAACATATTACATACTTGAGTTACTTCTTGTTTACTATATCCTTTTAAAGAAGGTAATTTATAAGTATCACTATTTGTAAGTAATATTAATGTTTCATTTGATGATAATACTGAATCCTTTGATGGATATTGATTAATTACCTTGTTACCAGTTCCAATTATAAGTGTTTTTACATTTTTAGTTTTATCTTTTACTTGTTTTAAATCTTGATTTAAATAATTATCAATTTTAGTACTCTTTGTTACTTTTTCTTTTCCTTCTTCATCAAATATGTTTAAATACTTATTCATATTCTTAACTATTTCTTTTACAGCCATAGATATTGGTTTACTTGTTCCTGCTCTTTTTACCGAAGCATATATTATTACTTCAGGTTCATCTTTAGGCCACATTCCTACAAACGATTTTATCATGTTATAGTCATCAGTATAATAATTTCCAGTTCTTGAATTTACAAGTTGAGCCGTTCCTGTTTTACCTATTACACTTGAATTTTTTACTCTATAATCTCCTCCAGTAGCATTCACATAATTTGAATTAACTGTATCATACATAAGTTGTTTTATTTTATCAGTCGTCTCTTTAGAAGCAACCTTTCCTACCTCAGTTCTTTTTCCTTCATATACTGTTTTTCCATTCTCATCTACTACTTTATCTATTATGTAAGGTTCTAGCATTATACCATCATTTGCTATAGAAGTTAAAGCTTTTATATGTTGCATTGGAGTAGTAGTTATCCCTTGTCCAAAAGATGCATTATAAACTTCAGTTTGATATTTAAAATCTATCTTACCAGAGACTTCATTCGCTAAAGTAATACCAGTTTTTTCTCCAAATCCTATTTTTGTAAAGTAATCTTTTAAAATTTTCTTATTTATAAAATTATTTACAATATTAATTACCCCAACATTACTTGAAGCTTGAAAACCTTGATCATAAGTAATATTACCAAATCCTGCAGCATTCCAATCACTTATTACTGTTCCATCATCACTTTTATATTTTCCAGATTTAAACTTTTGATCTCCTCTATAAGTTCCTGCTTCCATTGCAGCCATATAAGTATATATTTTCATAATTGAACCCGGTTCATAAGCTTCTCCTACTGTGATATCAATCCAGTTCTTTATATTTCTTTTATTCGGATCAAATGAAGGTCTTTGAGTACTACCAAGTATTTTCCCAGTTTTTGCATCTGCAACCACTAATGTAAGCCAGTCAAAGTTATATTTTGAAGCCGCCTTAGAAGCTGCTTGTTCCAAGAAAAACTGTATATTTGAATCTATTGTCAAATAAACATCATTACCATTTATAGCATTTACCGTTACTTCTTTAGTACCAGGTATCTTATACCCATTTAAATCCTTTTGATATGTTGTATATCCATTAGTACCCGACAAAACCCCATCAAGTAACTTTTCTATTCCAAATTCACCATCTATTTGACCATTCTCATCATTACTAGCATATCCCACTGTATATGAAGAAAAATCACCATTTGGATAATATCTTTTCTCATCCTCTATAAAATCAAGCCCAGGTAAATTTAACTTTTCTATTTGTTCCTTCTCAAGTTCAGTAAGCCCCTTTCCAGCAGAACCAAACTCAACTTGATATTTATCATCTTGATTTAAAATATTATAGATTTCTGATTCCTTTAACTTTAATACAGTTGCAAGCCTCTTAGCAGTTTCCTTCTTATCTTTTACATGATATAAAGTGTCCTCACCCTTACTTCTTGACTCATCTAAATACGCAATAAGAGTATAAGATGAAACATTTATCGCCAAAGCATCTCCATTTAAATCATATATATTTCCTCTTTTAGCATATATTTTTTTAGAAACTACACTTCTATTACTAGCAAACTCTTTCAAATTAACCCCATCTACTTCTTTAGACAATCCCAAATAAGAAACCCTATATACTAAATATAAAAAACAAAAAAGAGCAACCATTATAAATATATTTACCAATTTATTACTAACTTTGCTCTTTTTCATTAACAATCACCTTACTTATCTATTGTTTTTATACTATTATTAGTATAACTTAAACCCATTTTTTTTGCAACAGCCTCCAGATTTTCAAGTGAAGCTAGTTCATTTATTTTCATTTGCAAGCTTTCATTATTCTTACTTTGTTTAGCAATCTCATCTTTACTATTTTCAAGTTTATAATTCATCTCACTTAATGTACTCTTTGCAAATACACTTAAAAAGGGATATGATAAACAAATAATTGCAGTTATAACAAAAAGTACTTTTTCAAACTTTGTAAACTTGACAGCCTTTTTCTTTTTCTTCTTCTTCATTTAACTATCCCTCCTTTTTATTTTATTTTTTCAATTACTCTTAGTTTAGCAGATCTACTCCTCGAATTATAAAGAATTTCCTCGGAACTTGGTAATACAGGTTTATTTGTTACAAGTTTAAAATCCGGCAATAGTTCACTCGGAATATTAGGCATTCCCTTTACCAAAGATGGCACCTCTGTTTTTTCTTTAAATAAATTCTTCACTATTCTATCCTCTAGAGAATGAAACGTAATAACAACAAGTCTTCCTCCTACACTCAATAGTTCTAAACTAGAATCTAACGCCACCTTAAGTTCTTCAAGTTCATTATTAACCTCTATCCTTATAGCTTGAAATACCTTCTTAGCAGGATGAGTATTTCTCTTTTCTTTATATGGATAACACTTATCAATAATATCTACTAGTTCTAACGTTGTTTCTATCTTTTTAATATTTCTTTGTTCTTCAATTTTTTTTGCAATTTTATAAGCATGCTTTTCTTCACCATATTCCCTAAATATTCTAGCAAGATCATCTATATCATAAGAATTAACAACATCATAAGCACTTAATTTAGAACCAAGATCCATCCTCATATCAAGTGGTCCATCATTCATATAACTAAATCCCCGATCACCCTCATCAATTTCAGCAGAAGAGACTCCTATATCAAAAAGTATTCCATCTACACTTTGATACTTTTCTTGAACACACTTTTTTATATTAATAAAACCAGTATTAAATATATAAAAGTTATTTCCTATCTTAGACAGCTTTTCTTTACTATAAGAAATAGCATTAATATCTTTATCAAAAGCAATCAAAAACCCTTTTGGAACCCTTCTTAAAATATTACTAGAATGGCCTGCAAATCCTAATGTAGCATCTACATAAACACCATCATCTCTTATATTTAAATATGAAATAGCCTCATCAAGAAGCACACTTTTATGTTTTTCCATACGCAAAACCTCACCTTTATAACTTAAAAATTTATAAGTTATTATTATGCTAGATATCACCTTGTTGCTTACCACAATTTTACAATTATAACAAGGTTTTGTAAAGTGTTTTCATATGATTTTCACAAACAAAAAACAAACATAAACATATGTTTGTCAAGTGAAGAAAATCTAAATCATAGATTTCCTTGTAAATACCGAAACATCTTTATCTACATAGACATATACCTTTCCCTCTAGAATAGTCTTTATAAAACCAAACCCTTCAATCACTATATCCTCATGATATTTTAGAGTTATCTCTTTTCTAGAAAGATTCTTCAAAGTTTCATGTCTATTACCATTTATTCTTTTTACATTTATATTATTCGAAGCAAATACCGTAAAACTATTCTTATCTCCTTCTATATAATCTATTCTTAAAAAGTCTTCAAAAATAAGAGCTTGTCCTCTTTTTATTTGATATGTTCTTGGTTTTATTTCCTTTTGAGATGATAATTTCTTTATATTATCCTCATCAATATAATTTATAATATTATGACTACTAACAAGTCCAGGTGTATCTATCAAAAAGAAATCCTTAAAAGGAATTTTTATCTCATTTAAAGTAGTCGAAGGCATACTAGATATAGTAATTAAAGAAGTATCAATAGAATAATTTGCAATTAGTTTATTTATAAGTGTACTTTTTCCAGCATTAGTATTTCCTACTACATAAACATTCTTATAAACACGATTCTTCTTTATCACTCTCATCAACTTATCCAAATTATAATTTTTATTAGCACTTACCACAACTACATCAACAAACAAATCTTCATATAAAGATTTTATATATTCCATAATCTTTTTATCTGTTACAGAAAGTGGTAACATATCTTTTTTATTAAGAACTAATATTATTTTATTATTTTTTAAATATTCTTTTATTTTACCTAAATCTTGAGGTATAGAAATCAAATCAACAACATAAAGAACAAGTGATTTTGTCTTACCTACATTTTTTATAATCTCTATGTACTCATCATTTGATTTTGTAACCATTTCATATTCCCCATAATGTTTTAATCTAAAACATCTCTTACATAAATCCTTACTAATATCATTAGTATATCCCTCAAGCAAAACATTATTATCCTGAAGTCTTACCCCGCATCCAAGACAGTACTTATTCATAATATTCACCCCTTTTTATAGTATTTTTATTAAACTTAATTATTAATTTTTCAAGAACTCTATTAAACTTAGTCCATACAAGTTCGTTTTCACTTATTGGATCTGTTAAAACTGGGTAATAATTCATCCTACTAGCACCCCATATGTCAGTAAGCAATTGATCCCCAATAAGAGCAATCTCTTCATTTGATACATTAATTTTTAGCTTCTTAAAACCTGACTTAAATGGCTTTCTTGAATTATTAATATAAGGAATACCATATTCCCCACATACTTTATCTAGTTTATTCTTATTCAAACTATTTGACATCACATAAATAGTAAAATCTTTTTTTAATAAATCTATCAACTCTTTTGTTTTATTATTCGTCTTGTAATTTCCCTTTTCAATTATTGTATTATCAAAATCAAACAACAATATCTTTATACCCTTTTCTTTTAATTTATCATAATTAATATCAAAGATATTTTTTTTATACATCTTTGGTAAAAATCTCTTCATAATACCACCACTTAAAATTATATCATAAAACCAAGAAAAAAAGCACTAAATGTGCTAAGTTTCATTAATTTGAGCTTTTAATAAACGTTCAGCTTTTTTATAATTAACTACTCTATAATTATCAATTTCATCTAAACTACTTTCAATCTTATTATAAGAGTAATAATACTTTTTATTATTAATATTTATATAGAAAAGTGCTAGTTTTTCACCCTTATCTTTTGCTTTTAAAAGATCTTCTCTTAAGTTATTTAACAAAATAGTAGTAATTTCCTTTAACTTATCATAATTAATTTTTATATTATCATCCTCCTTATGCATCTTTAGCATTCGATTTTAACTTAACTTCAACAGTTTTTTCTTTTCCGTTTCTTTCTATTTTGATTTTTACTTTATCACCAATATTATGACTATAAAGTTTATATTTAAAGTATGAAGAGTTTTCAACTTCTTCCCCATCTATTTCTTTAACTATGTCTCCAGCCTTTAATCCTGCTTCATCTGCGGGAGATTTCTTTTCTACTGATTCTATAACAACATAAGTATTTCCTCCAAAGAATGAAGTGCTACCATCATATATCGAAACTCCTATATATGGTCTTCTAACATCATTTCCTGTCAAGAATTTATCTGCATATGATGTCGCAGTCTCTATAGGAATTGCAAATCCCATTCCTTCTATTTGATCAGAAGCAAGTTTCATATTAGTAATACCAATAACCTCTCCATTAGCATTACATAAAGGTCCTCCACTGTTTCCTGAATTAATCGGAGTATCTGTTTGAAGTACAGTCATATAACTACTACCACTAGAAACAACTCTATCCTTTCCAGATAAAACACCTCTAGTAACAGACCAAGAATAAGCCTTTGCATCAAGTGGTGTCCCTACTGCAAAAGTCGTATCTCCCACTCTCATCTTACTATTGTCACCTATCTCTGCAACTTGAGTTACATATTTTTTAGCAACCTTTAAAACTGCCACATCCGAATACTCATCTGATCCAACTACTTGAACATCTATCTTCTTATTTTTATCATTAGTAAAAGCAACCTTAATCGAAGTAGCATTAGTAATAACATGACTATTCGTTAAAATATAACCATAACTATTATCAGTTTTATAAACAAAACCAGATCCTGTTGCATATAAGCTTCCATTTACATAATTCTCTACAACCACTACAGAATCATATACTTTAGAAACAGCATCAGCTATACCAGTATCATCAATTGTTACATTCTTATTACTAGTATTAACATTATTAGTACTATTATCAAAATAATTAATTATAAATAAAGTAATCCAAAACCCAAGTAAAAGAACAACAATAAGTATAATAATTGAAACTATTCTCTTATTATTATCACCATTACTATTTGTCTTCTTTATCTTTTCTTTTTTCTTATTCTTTTTAACTTTTCCATCTTGACTAGATCCACATATAAAACAAAACTTATCATCTTTTGATAAAAGATTATTACATTTTATACATCTTCTTTCTTTTTGATCATTACTTTGTTCATTTTTTAAAACTTCTTCTTTATTGTTATTATCTATTGTTTCCTCTTTTATTTCTTTTAATTCTTCTTTTTCCATAAATCTTCTCCTTACGCTATTAATATTATATATCAAATATTATAATTTTTTGTTATATTTATGAAATTTTTATGAAAAAAAGTAAAAGGAGCGTAAAGCTCCTTAACTAGATTGAGGTAAAAGAGGTTTTATTAGATTTTTTAACTCTCTAAGTGAAATAACTCTTCCTTGAGATATTATTTCATCATTAAGCATTAATGTAGGAACTATAAGATGTTTATTCTTATTATTTTTTGAAGAAACCTCATTTATTTTTAAAGAGCAATTTAGTTCTCTCTCAACTTTTTTTATATTTTTAAGAATTTTAATTCCATTACTACAATCAGAACCAATCAACTTTAAATTCAATACACATCTCTCCTTTCATAAATTTTACTATTACTTATACTCATTCCTCCTTTCATGATATAAGTATAAAATACTAATGTGATAGAAAAGTGTCGAAATAAAGAAAGAAAACAAAAAAAAGAATAAATTAATTATTCCTTTGTCTATATCTTTCCTTATCATCTAATATCTTTTTTCTTAATCTTATAGCATCCGGTGTTATTTCAACAAGCTCATCATCTTCAATAAACTCTAAAGCTTCTTCAAGAGTAAAAGTCTTTGGTTTTATCAAAGTAAGTGCATCATCCGATCCAGATGCCCTAGTATTAGTAAGTTGTTTATTCTTGCATGGATTAACATTTAAATCATTATCCCTATTATGAATACCTATAATCATTCCTTTATAAACATCTACAGATGGCCCTACCAACATTGTACCTCTATCACTTAAGTTAAATAGTGAATAAGCCATTGTCTTTCCATCTTCCATAGAGATAAGAACACCATTTTTTCTTCTTTTTACTGGACCAACATAAGGCTTAAAGCTATTAAAACTTCTTACCATAATCCCTTCACCTTTTGTATTTGTTATAAAACTACTTCTATATCCTATAAGTGCTCTTGTTGGTACTAAGAATGAAAGCTTTGTATAATTATCATCATTAGTAACTAAGTTCATTATTCCCTTTCTTTCATTTAAATCATTTATAATAGTACCAGCATACTCATTAGGACAATTAATAAGTACTTCCTCAAAAGGTTCACACTTAACACCCTCAATTTCCTTAAATAAAACTTCTGGTTTAGATACCGAAAGTTCATAACCTTCTCTTCTCATGTTTTCTAAAAGTATTGATAAATGAAGTTCTCCACGTCCTGAAACCTTATAACCATCACTATCTTTTAACTCCTCAACTTTTAAACCAACATTTGTCTCAAGTTCACGATCTAATCTTTCTTTTATATGCCTATTAGTCAAAAACTTACCACTTTTTCCTGCAAATGGTGATGAGTTTACCAAGAAATTCATAGAAAGAGTTGGTTCCTCTATAACAATTGGAGGAAGTGGATTAATGTCATCCTTATCACAAATCGTATCTCCTACTCTAATATCCGGAGAAGTTGAAGTTATAACAATATCACCATATCTTGCTTCTTTAACTTCTTTTCTCTTGATACCTTCATTTACAAAAATCTTATTTACTCTTACATTCTCAGTAGAACCATCATTCTTACTAATTGCAACCATAGTGCCCAGTCTTATAACACCTTTTGTTACTCTTCCTATACCCAGTCTTCCTAAATAATCATCATATGAAAGTGATGAAACTTGAAGTTGTAACGGATCACTTTCACTACCTTCATATTCCTTAGTATTTTCTATAACAGTATCAAGAAGTGGAAAAATATTCTTATCCTCATCTTCAAGCTCACACTTAGCTATACCTTTCTTTGCCATTCCATAACAAATTGGAAAATCAAGTTGTTTATCACTAGCACCAAGTTCCACAAACAAATCAAATGTCATATCTACTACTTCATCTATTCTAGAATCTTTTTTATCAATCTTATTTATAAATAAAATTGGATTCAAATTATTTTTAAGTGCTTGTTCCAAAACAAACCTAGTCTGAGGCATAACCCCTTCCTTAGAATCAACCATCAATATTACAGTATCAACAGTCTTAATAATTCGCTCAACTTCAGAAGAAAAATCCGCATGTCCTGGAGTATCCACAATATTAATCTTATAATCCTTATACTTTATAGAACAATTCTTTGAATAAATTGTAATACCACGTTCTTTTTCAAGATCATTACTATCCATTATTTGATGAGTTTCTAATGCCTTATCAAGTGCACCACATTGTTCAAGCAAAGCATCAACTAAAGTACTTTTTCCAACGTCAACATGTGCAACAACTGCTATATTAAGTATTTTTTCCATTTTATACATCTCCCTTATGTCAACCTCTAAGATTATAACAAAAAAAATAGTACTTTGCAAGCAAAAAGAAAAACCAAAAAGGCTTTCCTATCTAAAATAATGATTAAACTTCTTCTCATGACCAATCGAAGTTTCTTCACCATGTCCTGGATATAAAACTATATTATCATCATACTTTTTAATTTTATTTATAGAAGAAATCATCTCCTCAAAAGAACCACCAGGTAAATCAACTCTTCCTATGTTTTCATAAAAGATAAAATCTCCAACAAACATAATATCATAATCCTTAAAATAAAACGTAATACTAGTATTTGAATGTCCAGGTGTATAAATAACCGTAAAACTAAAAGGTCCTATTTTTTTAACTCCTTCAAATAAGTTTTTATGATCAAAAATTGGCACTTTATAAAAACTACTTAAACTATCAGCATACATCGTATGATCAAAATGATTATGCGTGAGCAAAATTCCAACCGGAGTTAACCCAAGTTTATCTATTTGTTTTATTATATTATTCTCTTCATCTCCAGGATCTATAATCAAACACTTATCATCTTCGTATAAAATATAACAATTAGTCTTTAGCTTACCAACCACTAGCCTTAACATTTCCATTACTTTAACCCCTTCTTATAAGCATCTATCAACCAAGTAGGATCCTTACATCCCATAAATGGAATAACAGCATTCTTATGTTTATATAACTTACTAATTTCTTCACTAGATATATGTTCTGCCCCAGGAATTTCATTTATTATAAGATCAGATGATACCCCTTTAAAATCATCAAAGCTTTCCCTAGCAGGCTCTATATCTGTTACATATACTTTATCAGCTTTTTTTAACACCCTAGCAAAATCCTTATAAAAAGCCTTAGTTCTTGAAATTGTATATGGTATTAAAACAGGAACTAATTCCTTATCAGGATACTTTTGCCTTGCAGTATTTAAAACAGTTTCCACCTCATTTGGATGATGTGCATAGTCATCTACTAAAACAACATCTCCTATCTTTTCCTCACTAAATCTTCTCTTAGCACCATGAAACTCCTTTAAATACTTAGTTATATCCTCAAGTGAAACTCCTTCTAAATAAGACATATAAATACACGCAAGAGCATTTTCAATCATATGTTTACCAAAAATACTTATATCAAAACTTCCAAAAAACTCACCCTTTATATAAACATCAAAACTACTTCCATCTTCTCTTAATTCTTTTATAACACCACGAACATCATTATCTTCATTAAAACCATAATAAATTATCTTATCGCTTTTTAATTTTCTTACATTCTCATTATCCCCACATGCTATTACCGTTTCTTTAGTTTGATCTACAAACTTTTGAAAAGTTTCTATTATTTCCTCTATATTATTGTAACAATCAACATGATCATAAAAAATATTAGTAATAATAGTATATTTAGGATAATAATTTAGAAAATGTCTATTAAACTCACAAGATTCCACAACAAAATTATTAGAACCCTTTAAAACTACACCAGTCCCATCTCCTATTAAATAATTAGTTCCAATAGTATTATAAAGAATATTAGATAACATCGCCGTTGTAGTAGTTTTCCCATGAGTACCACATATAGAAATAGTATTATATTTCTTTGTTAACTCTCCTATCATTTCATAATACTCATACATCTTGCATCCAAGCTCCTTTGCCTTTTTATAAGAATAATGATCACTATGAACCGCTGAAGTATATACATATATCATATCCTTTGTTAATTTATCCGCATCTTTATAAATTTTAATTCCTCTTTTATCAAGTTCCTCTAAAGTAAATGAATATACCTTAGCATCATCACACCCAATAACTTCATTTCCTGAATCAAAAAGCATCGAAGCAAGCCCAGCCATTCCAGATCCTTCTATTCCTGCAAAAAAATATTTCATTCAACATCACTTCCAATCAATATAATTATATATTTTTTTTATACAAAAAACAAGTAAACCACATGTCTTTTAAATAGTTTACTCATTTTACTTATTATTATCAAGATAACTAATAGCATCATCAAAAGTAGAAACACTAACTAATTTAAACTTATAATTATTCTTTTTAACAAGTCCCAAAGCCTCTTCATAATTAGCACTAGGTACAAACACAATATCAGCCTTCTTACGAGAAGCTGCAATTAACTTATGCTTTATACCACCTATTTCTCCAACATTACCCTCTAAATCTATTGTTCCAGTCCCAAAAACCTTCTTTCCATTAGTAATATCATAATCCATTAACTTATTATATATAGAAAGCGTTATCATAAGTCCACCAGATGGACCAGCTTGCTTTCCATTAAATTTAAAATCAACCTTCGGATCACTTGTATATTTTACCTCATTAGAAATTACTATACCAAGTTTCTTAGAACCATCTATTGTTATTAAACTACTAGTAGTCCAAACTTCCTTACCATCTCTTTTTACCAATATAGAAATATCACTATCACTCTTTGAAATAAAATCATTTATCTGTTTATAATTATTTACCTTCTCATTATTTACCTTAAGTATCTCATCTCCAACCTCTAGATTAGTCTTCGCTTTCTTATCTATATAAATTACTAAAAACTTACTAGAGGAAACCTCTACCTTTTTAGAAGCCTTTTCAAAAGCAACCTTAGTCGCTGCATCTAATGACGTTGTAAAATATAGTTTTTCCCTATAATTATAAGATGACTCATCCTCATCATCAAGCACAACATCAGAAATTGGTTCCTTATCAAAAGATGGAATAATATACGAAAGTAAATAAGTAAAAACAACACCCCTAGACTCCTTTACATATAAAGCATCAAAAGAACCCTTCTTATCTTGTTCACCCTTTATACTTATCTCATCATCAAGAGGAATACTACCTCCTCCCATTTTAATATAATATGGTACAGGAATAAGCAAACATAAAGTAATTACAATAGGTAAAAAAAACGATATTACTTCCTTAGGATTTTTAAAAAAATTCTTTAATTTATCTAAAAGCGACATTAATTTACTTTTTTTCTCGTTCTTCATATTTATCTCTCCAATATAATTATAACAGGAAAACAGGTGAAATATGAAGAAAAAATTATACACAATAACAATTATTATATTAATACTTATCTTAATACTAAATATATTCATAAAATCAAGTACAGTTACAAGAACAATCATCTTTAGCATTAACCTATTTATAAGAAATGTATTCCCTTCTTTATTCCCTATGTTTATTATATCAAGCATACTAGTAGCAATAGATATACCAAAAGTATTAGGAAACATATTCAAAAGACCAATGAAAATACTATTTAAAACAAAAGGAGAAGGAGCATTTGTATTCTTCATGAGTATGATAACAGGTTTCCCCAGCAGTGCTAAATATATAAATGAACTAATAGACAAAAAACTAATAAACAAAAAAGAAGCAGAAAAAATACTTACATTTACCTTCTTCTCAAATCCATTATTCATAGTAAACACAGTAGGAAATCTATTCTTACAAAGCAAAACAATCGGATACTATATACTAATATCACATATCCTAGGCAACATAGCAACAGGATTACTATTTAGAAATTACAATCAATCAGTAATAATAAACGATAACAATAAAATAAATAACATAAAATACCTTTATAACAAAATAAATAACACAAATATAATAGAAACTCTATTCAAAGCAATAAAAGAATCACTAGAAATACTACTAAATATATTCGCAGTAATAACATTCTTCCTAATAATAATCAATATATCATTCAAAGATCCATCAAATCCATTAATAATACCAATAAGCGGAATACTAGAAATGACAACAGGACTAAAATACTTATCAATCTCAGATATAAACTATAACATAAAAATATTATTATCCATGTTCTTCATCTCATTCGGAGGACTATCTATTCACTTTCAAATAATGAGTATATTAAACGAAAAAAAGGTAAAATACTTACCCTTTCTCATATCCCGAATAGTACATGGTTTAATAAGTGTTATTAGTTTACTTGTGCTACTGAAAATAATTTAACAACCTTAAAACCATAATTACCTTCTTGATCAATTATTTTAATTGGAATATTCATAGAAAACATATCCTCACTCAAAGAAACATATTTCTCATCATCACTACTTTTAGGAAGACTCATATCAACATTTTCTTGATAAGGAAGTGCTTCAAAAACACCATCATAATATATACCAAATTTATTTTTAGGTCCTTCAGAAGGATTAATAGTTTTAGGAATATTAATAATTGCAATAGTTTCAAACTTAACTTCTTCTTCATTCAAATAAGAATAAACAACACATGGAAATATATCTTTACACATTCCATTTAATTGTTGTACATTTTTATCTACATTAGAGCCACCAAATTGTGCTGAATCATCATCATTAATTAAAGTTTTTAAGTTTACTTCTTTCCCAGGTCGTTCTAACACAGTCCAACTACCATCTTCATAATCCTTATAACCAATTGATATAACACTTCTTCTTATAAGATCATACTGTATTTGATTACCTACTGTAGAAGAATACTCAGTAAGTTCTTTAGCCATTTTTTTATCATCAAGATTACCTTTAACATCCATAATTAAGTTAAACATACCAACTATTATTATCATTAAAAGGGAAAATGTTACTATTAACTCTACCAAAGTCATACCTTTATTATTCATTTGAATTACCTCCTCACTTGTTATTTAACATACATAAAGATTACCTTTTCCCCAACTTCATCGCTTATAACATGTGGATTACCTCCATCAACATTTTCATTTACACAACTATCAATTTGGAATACTTCACACCAGTTCTTAACAAGAGCAAAAGTGTTTTTACTAACATTATAAGAACTACCTGTTATCATAGGAAAAGCATTTTTACCTATAATTGTAACAGTTTCAGGAATAGTAACTGGCTTATTATTATTAATATGGTAACTAAAAGTATTTCCATCAAATGCACTTTCACCAATTGTGGTAATTTTTGTATTAGAATTGCTTAATTGTTCTATACCACAATTATAAAAAGCTTTTTTAGGAATTGATTCTATATCTGTTAAAAATGGTATATTCAAACTATTTATCTTTCTATTTTCAAAAGCAGACTCTCCTAAATCAGTTAAAGAAAATGGTATTTTCACAAAGGAAAGCAATGCATTATCATTTTCATCTAACATAGCGAATGCTCTTTTTGAAATAGTTGTTAATTTACTACTTTGAGCAAGGCTAGCAAAGTTTAACGAACTAATTTTTCTATTCTCAAAAGCACTTTCTCCAATAGTTGTTACATTAGGTGGAATACTTACAGGAAGTGATATTCCAGAATTATCCTCCTTCATTGCAAAAGCTTCCTTTTTTATGGTTACAACACTACCAAAATTAATTAATTTAATATTTGCATTATAAAACATTTTTTCTCCAACAGTTGTTATATTACTTAAGAATTGTACATTTATTCCCTGTGATGTACCGCTATCAGAAAATAAACCAATAGAACCACTATAAATATCACTATCAGTTAAAGAAATACTCTTAAGAGTTGTTATATTTGAAAAAGCCCCATCTCCTATAGAATTCAATTTTTTTGGCAGATTAACTTCTTCAAGGTTAGTACCTTTAAAAGCACTTACACCAATTGAAGTAACAGACGACTCTTTAAAACTATTAATATTACTTAAATTCGAATTTTCAAAAGCATTTGCACCTATTTCTGTGACCTTACCAAAATCAATACTATTAATATCTTTGCCATTGAAAGCATTATCCCCAATTTTCTTTATTATTCCTGTTATAGTGTTACCACTACTACCTTTTATGGAAATTTGCTTTGTACTTATTACTACTTCTTTACCACAGTCTGAATCTTTTTCATTATAACCTGTTATAGTTAAATTATTACCACCATATTTTGTACCAGTAAAACATTTACCTGGAGTAGTATAATCAACTTTTACCGGAGTTGTTGCATATTTATTATCAGCTTTTAGAATAATTCTATAAAGATCATTTTCTCCTGTATAAATAGTATTTTTATATTCAGGTAAATATTGTATGTATTCATATAGAGAACCATCATTTTGATTATATTCCTTATTGTTCTTTAAATCAGCTAAACTATATTTAGTAACAATAACTTCCTTTATATCGTATAAAGCAATCATTTTATTACAAGCTTCTTTAGAAGAACTCTTAGCTTTTCCCTCATTATATTTAGAACTAGCTAACGTACATATTTTATTGTCAGCATTTCCCTCATCGTTATCCTTAAAAAGAGAAACATAACCTTTATCATTAATCTTTGTTATTTGAATAGAAAAATTATTCTCATCAATTGCTTCTTTTACAATTTGTCTAACATAATATGCCGCATACTGTGCAGACACATCATTATACATAATCCTATTTTCATATTCTGCTACTAAAGGTAAATAATTTGAGAAAAGAACTGAAAAAAGTACTAATATAACTAATGAAACTGCTAATAACTCTGCCATTGCAAAGCCTTTCATACTTTTTAATTTCTTCTTCATTATTACTCACCTTCTACTTGCTTATTTTATAAAATTATTATATAATAATTTTAAGATAAATTCTAGTGTATTTTAAAAATAACTATGGATTTTACAAATGTAAAAGAATGAGGGGAAAAGTTTTATGATGCGAGAATTTAATTTTAATACTACTCCTATCGTGGATATAGTAAATGAAATAATTATTGATTCTGTTGTTAGAAATGCTAGTGATATTCATTTTGATCCCGCTGAAAAGTATTTAAAAATAAGAATAAGAATTGATGGAGAACTTAGAGATTATGCTATTATAGATAATAAATATAAAAGAAATCTTACTACAAGAGTTAAACTTCTTGCAGGTATGAATATTACTGAATCAAGATTACCTCAAGATGGTGCTATTAAAAGTGTTATCGAAGGAAAAGATCTAGATCTTCGTGTATCTGCTTTACCAACAAGTTTTGGTGAAAAGATAGTTATAAGAATTCTTGATTATTCCATGAGTTTACAAGGAATTGAATACTTAGGTTTCACCGGAGATAATTATAAAATAATAATGGAAATGCTTAATAGTCCAAATGGAATAATCTTAATAACCGGAGCAACAGGTTCTGGTAAATCTACTACTGTTTACTCTATGCTACAAAAACTTAACAAAGAAGAATCCAACATAATCACAGTAGAAGACCCCGTTGAAATGAGTATCGAAGGCTTAAACCAAGTACAAGTTAACTCCGAAATAGGACTTGATTTTGCAACTGTTCTTCGTTCTATCCTAAGACAAGATCCTAACATAATATTAATCGGAGAAATTCGTGATAGCGAAACTGCTAAAATAGCAATTCGTGCTTCTATAACAGGACACCTTGTATTATCTACCCTTCATACCAACAACTCCCTTACTACCATTGAAAGATTAATAGATATGGGAGCAGAAAGATATCTTCTTTCCTCTTCGTTAAAAGGTATCATTTCTCAAACACTAGCAAAAAGATTATGTCCTAGATGCAGAATTAAAAGACCTGCTAATGAAACTGAAAAAACTCTATTTAAAAAATCCCTTGGAGTAGATATTCAAACTATATACGAAGCAGGAAGATGTGAACATTGTCATAATGGTTACACAGGCCGAATAGCGCTCCAAGAAGTACTTATGATAAATGAAGAAATACGTGATGCTATAAATAGAAATATAGATCGTGAAGAATTAAAAAGATTAATTTATAAAAAAGGTGTTAGAACTTTATTTCAAGATGGACTTATCAAAGTTCTAGAAGGAATAACAGATCTAAAAGAAGTATTTAGACTGGTAGATTATGACGAAGAAAACGATACCATCAAAGAAAATTCCATCAAAGTAAACCAAAACACTCCAAATGTAATGGTTGATAATCTTAACAAGAATATTCCTAACAATGAACAAAATAATAGTTTACAAAGAGAAAACAAAGAACCCACAAATGCTAATCAAATTAGTCAAATAAATCAAATTAATAATAATCCTAAAGAACCTTTAAAACAAATAAATAATATCAACACAAATAACCAAGTCTTAAGTAGAGCTAATTACCAAAGAAGAAATAATGAAGAAATCTTAAAAAGAAATAATCAATTAGATAATCAAGCACAAACTAACATTCCAAAAAATAATGCTAATGAAAATAAAAATATTGTTAATGAAATAAAACAAAATAACAATATAAATTCTAATAACAATATCCCAAACAACAATATATTTACCCTTAATAAAGATAAAAACTTATTTGATGATAATATTTTCAATTCACTTAGAATAAATAGTAACAATCAAAATAATAATTACACAGACGAGTTACTAAACAACATAGATGGAACCAATATGGACACTTAAAAAAGTGTCTTTTTTTTGACACTTATAATCTAATTGGACTTAAATCTATATCCAGTTTTATATTTCTATCATTAAAAAATCTTTCTTCAAGCATAACCAAATACTTTTTTATATTATTTATATCTTTATACTTTATTATTATTTGAAACCTATATTCATTCTTTATTTTAAAAATATTTGCAGTAGATGGTCCGAGTATTATTTCTTGTTTTATCTTTTGTTTTAAATAATTTCCTATCTTATAAGCCATATCACTTGCTTGTTTATAATCCTTAGAACTTATCTTTAACAAACAAATATAATTAAACGGTGGATAATTAAGTTTCCTTCTTATTTCAATTTCTTCATTATAAAAACTTATATAATCATTTTTACTAGCACATCTAATAGCATAATGATCAGGATTAAATGTTTGGATTAAAACCTTTCCTTTTTTATTGCCTCTTCCACTTCTTCCTGATACTTGATTTAGTAATGAAAATGTTACTTCACTACTTCTAAAATCCGGAAAATTTAAACTTATATCAGCATTAATAACCCCAACTAATGTAACATTTTTAAAATCTAATCCTTTAGCTATCATCTGAGTCCCTAATAATATATTGTATTTCTCATCACTAAAATCTTTCACTATCCTATTTAATGCACCTTTTCTTGTCGTAGTATCTATATCCATTCTTATTACCCTAGCATCTTTTATTTGCTTTTGTATCTCCTCCTCTAGTTTCTCTGTTCCTATTCCATAATCAATTAATTTTTCTTTACATGAAGGACAATTTTCTTCCTTTTTTACTGCATAACCACAGTAATGACACCTTAACATATTTGAAGTCTTATGATACGTCAAAGATATATCACAGTTTGGACACTTCGAAGTTAAACCACAGTTTTTACATGTTACTACATTAGAATAACCCCTTTTATTTAAAAATAAAATTACTTGTTCTCCCTTTTGTACCACATTATTTATCTCTTGTATTAACTTTTCTGAAAAATAACCATTACTCTTTTTAAACTCGTTATTCATATCAATTATTTCTATATCTGGATTCATTCCATTATATCTTTCTTTAAGAGTTACAAGTGTATAATCATTATTTAATGCTCTAGTATAACTTTCTATTGTAGGAGTAGCACTTCCAAGAACAAGAGGACATTTATTATAATTACTCCTAAACTTCGCTATATCTATAGCATTATATTTAGGATTATTTTCCTGTTTATAACTACTAGTATGTTCCTCATCTATTATGATAATTCCAAGATTCTTAAGAGGAGCAAAAACCGCACTTCTTGCACCAATTACTATATCAACCTTTCCCTCATTAATCTTTCTCCACTCATCATACTTTTCACTATCAGATAACTTACTATGAAGTACTGCTATCTTATCAAAATATGATGTAAATCTATTAATTATCTGAGGAGTAAGAGATATTTCAGGAACTAAAAATAATGCTGTCTTACCTTGATCTATTACTTTTTCAATTAACTTCATATAAACATTTGTCTTCCCTGAACCCGTAACACCATATAATAAAAATGTTTCACTCTTAAAAAGACTTGATACTATTCGTTTATAGACAATTTCCTGATCTTCATTTAAAACAAATGACTTCTTTTCATTTTTTGACAAACTATATCTATATACTTCCTTCAAAGTTACATCAAGGATTCCCTTATTCACAAGAGTTTTAACACTACTTTGAGATATTTCATTCAAAACACTTATATTAGTTTCATTATGCACTTTTAAATAATTAATTATCTCCTCTTGAGTTTTATTAAATTTATAATCATCCAAATCAACTTTAGTATTTATACTTATATATTTATCCATTTTTATACTCATATTGACCTTTTTCTTAGCCTTCAAAGCCTTTGGAAGCATTACTTGATATGAAGACATTAAAGAAGATAATGTTATATTCCTTATATACTTTCCAATAGACATAAGCTCAGTATTTAAAACTGGATAATCATCTACTAGAGATATTATCTCCTTTAAATTATCCTTATTATCATTTCCTATAGTCATAACAAAAGCTTCTAAAGTTTGTTTTCCAAACGGCACTAATACCCTCATACCAACTTTTATCCTATCTTGTAACTCAGTAGGTACTATATAAGTAAAAGTTTTATCAAGAAAAACATGAGTAAGTTCTACTAAACAATTACACGTCATAATATTCCCCCTTAATTTAATAAGAAAATAAAAGATAGAATTAATCTATCTTAAGCTTCCTTCTTTAAAGATTTTCTATCTTTCACTTTATCAAGAACGTTATTATCTTTATTAACTATTTTTTCAGAATTAATTCTTAAAACTCCCTTAAAACTATTGCTTTTATCGCTACTACCACTATAACTAATCTTAATAGTATAAATATGTTCTGTATTTCCTAAAATAGCTACAGAATTAAACACATTAGAACCTACTACAGGAACTTGAGACTTATCTAAACTAGCAGCTCTATTTCCCTCACCTTTTATTTCATAAGTAAGCTTATTCTGTTCATTATAATTATTAGAAATATTTAACCAAGATAAACTATATGTCTTTAACTCATTAGTATCATTCTTAACAACAATTTTCTTTTCATAAGTTTTATTATTAGACAAATCCTTAAAACTTATCTCATCTCCATTAACATATCTAATAGATAAATCATTCTTTTCATCCAAAGTATCTTTATTCAAATAATAAACAAGTACCCCTATCAAAAGAACTAATACTATTCCTATCACAATTAATAATTTCTTATTCTTCTTGATAAAATCCATCATATTTACACCCTTTCTATAATCTAATAATATCATTTTTAAACACTAAAATCAAGTGATATTTTTTCGATCTATATCAAGAAAAGATAGATTAATTTTTACCTTTACAAACAATTTTCATAATACTTAAACTACTTTTTTCCATTAGTTCATTTACCTTCTTCTCTGTTAACCTCATATATTTACAAATTTTTTCCATATCAAGTTATCATTTAACATATTTTTTATTATTTTCATTTTTACAAACTCTTCTGTAAAATAAGACCCAACAAGCATACCAGAATCTGTTCCATAATCAACTCCAATTTCCATGCCCTTTTCTCTTGCCTCTTCAAGTTCTGTTATCCTAAGCTTTTCTTCATGTAACTCTTTATCATATAAGCCGACTATGTATTTCATAATAATCTACTCTCCTATTATTATGTTTATCTAAGATTATTTATCTCTTCTTTTGTGAGTCCTGTACATTTGGAAATTATATCTATATCTACTTTTTCTTTTAAGAATTTCTTTGCTGTTTCGAGTATGCTACGCTTAGTTCCAATTTCTATACCTTTTTCTCTTGCTTCTTCAAGTTCTGTTATCCTAAGCTTTTCTTCATGTAATTCTTTATCATATAATCCTACTATATC
>CAKOSE010000017.1 GCA_934102055.1 uncultured Bacilli bacterium
ATAAAGATATAAATTGCATTATACCTTTAAATATCCATTATTTAATACAAATTGCATTTAACTATTTAACTAACTTTATTTCATGATTTTATTCACTTAATAAATCCTCAAGAGACAAAATATCATATCCCTTTTGCTTCAAATAAATAAGAGTACTATTAAGTTCCTTTATATTATTATCAGTAGGTTTTATCATATAAATTAATCCATTTTCCTTATTCTTTGTCAAATTACCAAACAAATTATTATTTATTTCTATAGGTTTAACAGTATTTATCTTTTGATTTATACACGATCTTAAAAAAGATTCATTCTTATATAAGCAATAATTACTATAAGAATAATTCGTTTTTATTATATTCTGCATATATCTTATACTAGTTTCATTATACTTATTATTATACCCATAAAGTCCCAATCTTATATTATCACTTATTATACTCTTTAAATTATTTCCCTCTATTAATTTCCCATCCAAAAACAAAGTTACTTCTACATTTTGACTCTTTATTATATCTACTATTTCCTGCATATTCTGAAGAGTTTCCAAATTAAATACAATAGATATCTTCTTATCCTTAGTATTTGTACCTATTATTAACTTATCCAAATTATCCTTCATAGTAATACTAGGTTTTATACTAGTAAACTCCAAAAGCTTTTCATTATAATCATTAATCTTCTTCATTTGCTCATAACTATTATTTACATCTACTTTAGTACCACTTTGTCCAACAAGCATTGTCTTTTCCGATAAAATCGCGTTAACTGGGCTTATATCCTTATCAAAAGATTTTATCTTCTCCATGATAGGATCTTGTCTCTTAGAAAACTCTATCACTTTATCAGTATAATAGAAACTAAATATTGTAAATAAACTAATTATTATTATCTTTATTATCCTTTTCATACTAAATGATATGTTTCTCCCATATATTAATGCAAAAATAAGTAAGATTATTATATATACTAAATATAACATACTTTTAAAAGGCCTTTGGTATATTAATATTTTTTTATCTATCTCATAATCTAATACTTAACAAACATATACTTTTCTAGTTAACTTTCCATAAAACTATTACTCTTCTTTTATCATCAAAAAGTATTCTTGAAAATTTCCAATAGTATCTTTCGCTTTAAATGATTTACACACATCAAAACCACATTTTTTATAACACTTAATCGCAGGAATATTATTCCTAAGTGGACACATGACAAGTAATTCGGCTTGGCAATTATTAAATAAAAATTCAGTTAAAACATTAATCGTTTTTTCGCCAATCCCCCTATTATGCATTGTTATTTCTCCAATAAAAATATCTATTTCATAGCAATTATCACAACTAATACCATAAAGTTTTTTATTATCATCACCTATCAACTGATATTGTATTATTCCAACAGGATTTTTTTCATACTCGATCATATAAACTGGTATTTTTGCATTTTTTAAAGTCCTAGGAAGATACTTATCTTTTATTTCATCATAACTAAGTTTTCTTTGTTCAAAATGAGAATAAATCTCTTCTTCCTGATACCATTTTTCAAGAATTTTATAATCTTTTTCACTATTATTCAAAGGTCTTAGTTTTAAATCATTATCTATCATTTCTTCACCTTAAACTATCATTATATTTTCTAAGTGCTTAAATAAAAGTTCTTTCAAATCTCTTTATCATCATTCGAAAAAGAGACGATTAATAACCGTCCTACTTATCCCTTATTTCACACATAAACTTATCTTTTACTTTTTCTATTATATTTCTAAAGATATTATCAACTTCTTCTTCTTTTAAAGTTTTATCCTTACTATTAAATGTTAAACTATATGCTATTTGCTTTTTATCAGTTTCTATTTTATCACCCATATAAACATCAAATACTTCAACATTTGTTAAAATACTAGTTCCTTGTCTTTTTATTTCTTCTTCTACTTCTTTATTTTCTTGTCCTTTATCCAAAATAAACGCTACATCTTTAATTATATCTGGGTATTTTGAAGCCTCTTCATATTTTAATTGTTTCCTCTTTTTATTATATAATTTAGTAAGCGATAACTCTGCAAGATATATTTCATCTTTATTTGTTAAAGGATGAACTCTTCCAATTACCCCGACTTCTTCATTTTCAAGCATTATTTTAGCACTTATTCCAGGATGCATATCCATTATTACTTCTTTTTTAAAAGTATACTTATCCTTATAACCAAGATAATCTAATAAATTTTCAATTATCCCTTTCAAATGATAAAAATCACACTTTTCAGTTACTTTCCATTTATTATTTATATAATTACCACTTGTCAAAATAGCTATTTTACTTTCTTCTTTATAATCCTTATCATATGTCTTAGCAATTTCATATATATTTATATTCTTAACATTTCTTTTCTTATTATAATCATAAACATTTAAAAGAGATGGAAGAATTGTTGTTCTTATTACAGACTTATCTACACTCATTGGATTAGGAAGTATTATATTTTTCTTTTCCTCATACTTAAACATTTTTGCCATACTTGGACTAGTTAAAGTATAAGTTTTAACCTCATCTAACCCAAGTGTTCTTAATCTCTTTGATATATCCTTTCTGAGTCCTATTTCTTTTAAATATCTTCCCCTTTTAGTTTCTACTCTCGGAAGTGTTGATACCAAATTTTCATATCCATATAACCTTCCAATTTCCTCTGCTATATCATTAACATTTGGATCAATATCTAGTCTTCTATAAGGAATTGTTACAATAAACTGATCACCTTCTTGTTTATAATCAAACATTAACCTTTCAAGCTCATCTTTAACATTTTGATCTGTTAAATTCAGTCCTAGTAATGTACTAATTTCTTTAGTCTTAAATACCACTTGTTTCTTACTCTTATCTATCTTATCATACTTTAAAGTACCACTAAGTATCTTAGCATCAGCATATTTTTCTAAAAGATAACAAGCTCTTCTTAAAGCCTTATCAGTATATTCAAATGATAAACCCTTTCCATATCTAATTGAAGCTTCACTTCTTAAATTTAGTCTACTTGCAGTATATCTTATACTTACTGGATCAAAAATTGCACTTTCTATTACTATACTCTTTGTATCACTTGTAACCTCAGTATTTTCACCACCCATTACACCTGCTATTGCAACTTTTTCTTTTCCATTTGTTATTACTATATCATTTTCAGTCAAAGTTCTCTCTACATTATCCAAAGTAATTATCTTATCCCCATCATGTGACAATTCTACTTCTATTGTATCACCAAGCTTATCCTTATCAAAAAAATGAAGAGGTTGACCATACTCAAGCATTACATAATTAGATATATCTACAACATTATTTATCGATCTCATACCTGCAGATACTAATCTTCTCTTTATAAAATCCGGAGATTCTTTTATCTTTATATCCTTAACCATCTTCGCTGTATAATATGAACACTTATCTGTTTTCACATCTATTTTTAAGTGGTTTTCTACACTATCTTCAACTTCATTAAAATCATCTTCTGGAAGAGTAACTTTTTTTCCTATTATACTTGCTATTTCATAAGCAAAACCTATATGATAATAACAATCATTATTTCTATGTTTATGAACATCTAATTCATATAATGTATCATTTGTCCCTAAATACGTATTAGCATCAATCCCTGGTTTTAAATCAGTATCAAGAACTTCAATTCCCTTTTCATAATTTTCTTTTGTCTTTTCTTCTAAACCTAGTTCAAACAAAGCACAAATCATTCCATTTGACTCTTCACCCTTTATAACACTCTTCTTAATCTCTATACCATTTAAAACACATCCAGGAAGCGCTACTAACACTTTGATATTTTCCCTTACATTAGGAGCACCACATACTATCTGAACCTGTCTTTCTCCAACATCTACTAAACAAATATTTAAATGATCACTATCCTTTAACTTTTTTACACTTAAAACTTGTCCTATTACCAAATTATCTATACGTTTATCTATTATCTTTTCTATATTTACACCAGCTTTTGTTATCTTCTCTGCTAATTTATGTAAATCCTCATCTTTTATATCAACATAATCCTTTACCCACTCTAAACTTATCATATTAATCAATCCTCCTGTCAAATTCTCTTTCTTCTCTTAAATCAGTTTGATAGAATACCCTTATATCATTAATATCATATTTTAACATCGCTAAACGTTCTGCTCCAAAACCAAAAGCAAAACCAGACCACACCTTCGGATCATAACCACAATTTCTAAGTACATTCGGATGCACCATTCCAGCACCACTTACTGTTATCCATCCCGTATTTTTACATAAACTACATCCACTTCCCTTACAATTAAAACATGATATATCAGTTTCTACAGATGGCTCAGTAAATTGATAATAACTAGGTCTAAATCTAGTCTTACAATCCTCTCCAAACAACTTCTTTGCTATTACATCAAATGTTCCCTTTAAATCAGATAATCTTATATCCTTATCAACCAAAAGACCTTCTATTTGCATAAATTGATGAGAATGTGTTGCATCATCATCATCCCTTCTATAAGTCTTACCAGGACAAATAACTCTTACTGGTTTATTTCCTCCAGCTTCTAACATCGTCCTTACTTGAACCGGAGAAGTTTGACTACGAAGTAAAATATTCTCATCCTCAATATAGAATGTATCCTGTGCATCCCTAGCAGGATGTCCCTTTGGAATATTTAACATTTCAAAATTATACTTATCCTCTTCAATCTCAGGACCATCCACAACATCATAGCCCATTGACATAAACACTTCTTCAACCTCTTCAATTATCTTTTCAAGTATATTAGGAGCCCCAACAACAGGCCTTGTACCAGGTAAAGTTACATCTATTTCCTCTTCTTGTAACTTCTTTTCTAATTCCTCATCTTCAAGTAATTTCTTTTTTTCCTCATACTTATCATTAAATAAAGTCTTTAAATTATTTATCTTCATTCCATATTCTTTTTTCTCATCACTTGGAATATCCTTCATCTTTGTATATAGTAAAGTTATTATCCCTTTCTTTCCTATATATTTTACTTTCAATTCATTTAAATCATTTAAACTTCTTACTACCTCAAATTCCTTTAATATATCATTTCTTATACTTTTCATGTTTTCCTCCTTAAAAAATAAAAAAGATGTTACCAAAGGACGAGTTATACCCGTGGTACCACCTTATTTCATAGTTATACTATCTCTTTTCCTTAACGCAGAAATACGCCTATACTAGAGAGTGAATTCATAAGAATTTATTTTAAAAGTTTTCACCAACCACTTCTTCTCTAAAAAACAAATATTTCTTACTACTACTTTCTCATCTTCGCAAGTTCAGTACTATTTTAACATAATAATTCCAATTATTAAAGAGTTTTTTGATGTTTTTTATGTTTACATCTTAAATACTCTTCCAAAGAAAATCCCTCATCATAAAGTATTCTACTCTCTGAAGCTAATCCATTATATTGTCTTTCAGGATCTATAGAAACCTTTAAAGGTTCTTCAGAAAAATAATTATAATGAGATTTATATATCTCTAAAGCATCTTTAGTAAATAACCTATCCAATATGCCATTTTCTGAATCATGATCTGCTAACTTAATTATCCATCTTAACTTTTCAAGCTTTATCTTATCAAGATTTACCTCACTATTTAGTTCACCCTCAACAAAACCAAGTTCATATAAATAATTCTCTTCATCTGTTTTAGTTATTCCAGTATATGTCATCTCATTAAATAAACCATCTAAATATCCCAAAATATATGGTTCCTCCTTATCATCCGTAGATAAAGAACCACTTGCAAAGATATACTTATCTATATTTTCTCTTGTAAGTTTAGACTTATAATAATTCTTTAAATAAATCTCTCTAAAAGGATTACTTATCTTTCTTAAATCAATATTATTTTGTCCATCAAACTGTGCTAATTTTATAATAAACTCAGTCTTTTGTATTTGTAAATCACTAGTATTTATCCTTAATCTTTCCTTAGTCCCCTCATTATAACCCTTTTCATAATTCGCATTGTTATAATCTGTATACTCAAAATTATCCAAATAAATATTCTCATCAAAATATCCATCCAAATATCCAAAAGCTTTACAATTTCTAGCTGCTTGTTCCCTTCCCTTATTTATTATTTCTGTCTTATACATATACCTGCATAAAGATTTATTCGTTTTAACCATTATTTCACCTTTTTCCTCTTGGCACATTATTATACATAGACACCTTTTTAATGTCAATATTTAACTAAATATTTTATTTATTAAATCTTCCCTCTTTATTCCATTGATATAATTCTTAACATCCATAGGTTTTTTACCAGAAACTTGTACTCTTTTAAGCATTATTTCATTATCTATACACGAAACATAAATACCATCTTTATCTATTTTTGTTATTGTACCAGGTCTTCCCTTTGCTTTTTGTAAAGTCTCTTTCGAAAGTAATATCTTCATTCTAGAACCATTAATCATAGCATATGCCCCAGGCACACTAGATAATCCCCTTATTTTATTATGAACATCTCTTGCACTTTGATTAAAGTCTAAATGTTCATCTTCTTTTTTTATTATTGGTGCAATTGTCTTAGCATCAGCATCTTGCTCTATCCTAGGAGCTTTATTTTCAAAAATATCTCCTAAAACCTCTTTTAAAAGAACTGCTCCTAAATTACTCATCTTTTGGCTTATAATATCATACGTATCATCTTCCCCTATATTGATTTTTCTTGATGTAATAATTGGGCCACTATCCATACCCTTATCAGTATACATAATTGTTATTCCAGTTTCCTTTTCACCATTTATTATCGCATGATGAATCGGAGCACCACCTCTATACTTTGGAAGAAGTGAAGCATGCACATTAACTGTATTATATAAAGGAGCATAAATTAACTCTTCCGGAAGAATTTGACCATAAGCACAAGTAATTATAATATCAGGATTCAAATCAATTATATCCTTATATTCCTCCCTCAACTTTCTTGGCGTTAACACCTTTATATTACTTTCTTTTGCAAGCTTTTTTACAGGACACTCCGTTAAAATTCTTTTTCTCCCAACTTCCTTATCAGGCTGAGTAACTACTCCAACTACATTTGTATTTTCTATTAACATTTTAAGTACAGGAATACTATATTCTGGTGTTCCCATAAATACAACTCTTTTGTCTTTCATACTAATCTCCTATCGTGATTTCTTTCCCTTTTCTTCATAAGCCATAGATTTTTCTATGATATATCTTCTTCTTTCCTCTGCCTCTTGCTTTAACAACTCTATTTTTTTCAAAAGAAGCTCACATTCCTTTTCATCCATATATTGCTTATACTTATTTATTATTAAATTCTTTAATCTTTCCATTTCATCAAGTACTAACATGAAAGATGAATCATCATCACTATCTTCTTCACATGCATATGTAAGCATTGCTATTATCCTCTCAAAATGCCTCTTACATTTCTTACTTATTAACTTTTCTATTAAACCTGGATTTATCACAATCATCTCATTTACATTTATCATGTCCTCAAAATCCTGTTTATGTTTTGGCTTAATATTTAGTCCTTTCAAGTTCTCATATTCCATATAAGTAATAACTTCATTCTTCGCTTCTTTCTTTACTACAAACTTTTTTGTTATTTTCATCTTAAGACACCTACTCTTTTTCTATTTTCTCCTTAGTTAGTCTTAGTTGTTCTTGTTTCCTATATTCTTCTATTCTTTTATGATCTCCTGATAAAAGAATTTCTGGAACAGTCATCCCTTTAAATTCCCTTGGTTTCGTATAAACTGGATAATCTAATAAATCATTCGTAAAAGACTCAGACTCAAGTGACTCCTTATTTATTACTCCCTCTAATAATCTTATAACAGCATCACTTATCATCATCGCTGGAAGCTCTCCCCCTGTCAAAATAAAATTGCCTATAGAAATTTCTTCATCTACTAATAATTTTATTCTATCATCAAAACCTTCATAATGTCCACATATAAGTATTAAATGTTTGTATTTTGTCAAGTTCTGAGCTTTAACTTGATTAAATGTCTTCCCAGATGGAGTAAGTAAAATAATATGTGAATCATCTGTCTTTATATCCTCAAGAGCATCATATATTGGTTGAACCTTTAAAACCATACCAGGGCCCCCACCAAATGGAGTATCATCTACCTTACCATGAGGATCATCAGTATAATCCCTAAAATTAATAACATTTATCTTAACCTTTTCCTTATCTATTGCCCTTTTTATAATAGATTCCGTAACAAAGCCATTAAACATCTCTGGAAATAACGTCAATATATCAATTCTCATCTAATAACCCCTCCAAATTCTTAAATACTATCTTATCATTCTTAATAGTCTTATCTATAAAATGATCATTAAAAGGTACCAATATCTCTCCTTTACCACTTATCACAAAAACAAAATTATCACTACCACAATTAACGATTTCAGTTATCGTACCTAAATTATTATCATCATAATAACACTCTAATCCTATGTAATCCTCAAATACCAACTGATCATCATTTAAATTCAAATCATCTCTATCTATATATACCTTCATCCCCTTTAAATGTTGAACCAAATTTATATCATTATATTCACAAAAAGTTAATAAATAAAAACCCTTATGCATCCTATAAGTCTCTAAAACATACTTATCCTTTCCTTGACCTATATAAAACTTAAAACCATTTGTTAAAATCCTCTCTTTATATTTAAAACTACTCTTAAACTTAAGTTCCCCTTTTAAACCATGAGTTCCATATATTTCACCAACATAAATATAGTCCATTTCAACACCTCAAATCATATATATATTATAACTCATATTAAATCTTTTTAAAAGAAAAAAGACCATCAGGTCTTAAGAATATCTTCTTTTTAGTAAAAGTGTTGAGCCTAATATTAAACATACTGGCACTAAGTAAATAGCATAATCACTTATTCCTGTTTCTGGATTCTTAGTTGTTTTTACTTCTTCTTGTTGTGAATTATTATCAGCATTAGTATCATTTGTAGTTACTGTACTTGTTGTATCAGCTATTTCTATTTCTCCTAGTGTAGTAGCACTTGTTGACTCAAGTATCAATCTACTTATATATACTCTTGATGTATCTCCATCTTTTACAGCTGCTACTGCTAATACATATCCATTATGCTTTCCTTTTTCATAACTCAAATTACTTAAATTAATATTACCATCAGTCGACAAAGTATAACCTTGAACATCCTTTACACTTGGTGTAGGTATTAATTTTTGAAAATTACTTTCATACTCAGCAACTTTAGTCGCAGATGAAGTATAAGCATCAGAATTAGCCTCACTATTTTCAAGAGTAGTTCTTACCGCTATATAATCATTAAAATCCTTTTCAGATATTGCCACATACTTATAATAAAATTTATATTTATTATTAGTATCAGTTTGTGTAATTTCCTTATCTTGACCTCCAATTGTAGAAGATATTGTAGCTACATCACTAAGTGCAGCCTCATCTGCTTTTACTGTTCCTATAAAACAAACACTAAATACAAAAATAGATATTATAGATAATATTTTCTTCATATAATCACTCCTTATAATTATAATATAACGTTTATTATTTATTATGTAAACATTTTTTTCTTTTTTTATTACTTTGTTTACATTATACTTGTAAACTCTTTTCATATGGTAGTTTTATTATTGCCTTTGTGTATTTTCCCTTAGAGGACTCATATAAAAGTTCTCCACTATGAAGGCTTATTATCTCCTTTGAAAGAGCTACTCCTAAACCACATCCCTTTTGCTTAGAGGAATAAAAAAGTGCTCCTATCTTATCTATATCTTCCTTAGATATACCACATCCATTATCCTTTATTTCTATTATTATATACTTATTATTCTTTTTAAGTTTTACATTTATAGTACCATCTTTCGAAATAGCCTCTACACTATTTTTCATTATATTAATTAATACCTGTTTTAATCTCTTATAATCACCATTTATATATATTTCATCTTCAGAATTATAAGTTGTTATTATATCTTTATTTTTAAATATTGGATTTAAACTATTTATAGTATCACTTATCAAAAAATCCAAATCCATTATATCCTTTCTAATACTTATCTTCGTATACTCACTAAAATTATCCATTATATCAAGAGCCCTGTCTATCTCACCTAAGATAATCTCACTATATTTTTTAGTCTTTTTCGCATCGTTATAATCAATCATTGATAAATACCCCTTACAAACAGCCAAGGGATTTTTCACCTCATGAGTTATTTTAAATAATGAGTTTTTTAAATTTTTTTCTTTTTCAAGTTCTTTTAAAGTCTGATTTAATGAAAAAGTCTTCTCAATTCTACTTATTATCTTTATAGTAATTGTTCCTATCAAATAAAATACTGTTAAAGATATAAATATTTTAAATATAGATGAAAAATTTATACTTTCTGCAATGAAATACTCTTCAGCAGACATAAATGCTCCCTTTATACAAGTAAATGTCAAAAATACTGACTCTTGTGATTTGCATCTTTTAGTTAAAATAACAAATATAAATATATAATAAAAATACTCTAAAATTGACATTATTATATTACTTCCATTCAAAGTATTAAAAATTATTAATATAACAGAAATTATAACTACAGTATATTTTCTATTATATAATATAGATATAACAAGAGGCATATTCACTAATAAAATATCATATGGAACACTTGGATTATAAAATTTTATTAATAAAAATAAGCTTGATATACTAGCAACATCTAAAAGATTATTATTACTTACTTTTCCTATATTTTTATAATAAGCTTTTAAAATTAATACTACTATTAATGGAAATAGTATTGATATTGAATCTAATATTATTGTATCAAAAAATGACATTTTATCACCCATATATATAATATAGTAATGAAATGTCATAATTTGTCGAATTTTGTCTGCTTTTATTTTATTTCGTCGATATATTTCTTTAACTGATTAGAATCTTTTCCAAGTATTATTTTTAACTGATTATCTAATTCTACTATTCCTTTTGCTCCTAAAGCAATTATTGCATCTTTATTTACTTTATCTATATCATTAAGAGTTACTATAAACCTAGATAAATTAACTTCTGTATCTATTATATTATCTTTTCCCCCAAGATATTCAACTAGTTTATTCATATCAAGTTTAACATCTTTTTTATTTATTTTTAGAATCGCTAGTAAAATTATGATAAACACAATAAAAATTATTAAATATTCATAAGTCATATTACCACCTATAATAATTATACAATAAATTTATCAAAAATGAAACATTTTTTCATACTATTTAGTAAATAGGTATTAGTAGTGTTTTTATAAAAACATAATGAATATCTTATATTAGAAAGAAAAAAGGGGCGTGATATATATGAACAATAGCTCATGTTGTATTAATGATATTTTAGAAGTCATCAATGTTTTACAAAACCAAGCAGAAAAAATAGATGAAATTCCTAGTACTTGCGATAGACCATTTCTAGGTGGTACAAATAGTTCTAATACTTTTATCTACAATACTAGGCCTGTAACTTTATATACTTCTAATAATACATTATTTAGTGCACCATATGTTCAAAACGGAGAAAACAAAACTTCTAATGTATTCAGAGTAGAAAAAGTTACAGACAGTACTGCTACTTTAATGGTTCTTGGAGAAAACCCAGATGATTCTAGTGTTTTTCCTTACGTAAAAACAGATTCATACATCATAGTAAATAGTAACTGCATATGTGCTATTAAGTGTTTAGCTGATACTTTTGTTGACTGTGTATAGAAAGGAGGATAATTATGTGCTCAAATGATAATAATTGCAATTGCTTAAGAGATACTCTTTGTATGATTGTTAATCTTCAAAAACAAGGTCAATGTATTGATGGAGGTATAAAATCTTGTGATAGACCTTACTTAGGACTTAATAATAATAGTGCTTATAACACAAGACCAATAACCTTTTACACCTGTCCTACTAATACACTTTGGTCTATGCCATATACATTAAACGATCAAGATAGTAAATCCACTGTATTCAGAGTAGAAGCCGTAGAAGATTGTTGCTGTACATGTAGAGTTTTAGCACCAGGTGAAAACGAAGGCACTTATCAATCTACTGATTCATTCTTCACTATTAATTTAAATTGTGTCGGAGCAATCAAGTGTCTTGAAGATACATATATTCCTTGTATTTAAAAAAAACATCTTTTGATGTTTTGGGACTATAACAATAGTCTTTTTATTTTTCATATATTTTTACTATATCATTTATATCTATAGAATCATTATCCAAAGTAATTATTCTATTACCTAGTTTTCCTGCAATCCTTGTCTCATATTTTTTATTTTTTGTCTCTATTATCACATCCCTATTAAAAATATAAGAACCACTCTTAGAAATTCTATTTATAAAATCTATCGGAGTCTCATCAAAAATTCTTTTACTAGATAAAACTTCCTCTTCCTTTAAAAAAGAATAATAAGACCTTTCATTATTATTTTTATTTTCCATCTTTGGTTTAAATATTTCAGGTTTTCTATTCATATTTCCTCCTTTTTCATTACTATATATTATGTTTTTGTGATTAAAAAATTCTAAAAAGTACATAATAGTACTATGAAAAAGAATAGATTTTATATATACATATTATTAATTTTTTTTATAATTAGCATTAATTCCATATATAGTTTCTCATCATTTATAACAGAAAATACTTATAACTTAGTCATTAGACAAACATGTTTCTATGTAGCAGGAATTATAATAATTATTATATTACTAAAGCATAATCCCCTTAAGATTATGAAGTATTCATTTTATATATATGCACTAAATGTAATACTTCTTTTGCTAGTGCTTTTCATTGGAAAAGAAGTAAATGGTGCTAAAGCATGGTTTTATATTCCAGTTATTGGAACATTACAGCCCAGTGAATTTATGAAAATAGGACTTATCTTATTCATTGCAAAAATAATAGATAAACATAAAATAAACTCACTAAAAGATGAGTTTTTACTTATCATTAAAATCTTTATTGTTTTAATAATTCCATCCTTTCTTACCTTTTTAGAACCCGATACCGGAGCAGTATTCATTTATTTCATAATTGCCTTTACAATGCTATTTGTATCAAAAATAAGACTTAGATGGTTTATAATTCTTTTATTTATTATTTTATCCATAGGACTTATATTCTTCTATTTATATATCTTTAAAACTAATTTATTCATTAAAATATTTGGTAGTAGTATGTTTTACAGATTAGATAGAATATTTGATTGGAAAAGTTCCTCAGGACTACAACTTGAAAACTCAATCATTACAATAGGATCATGTGGACTCATAGGAAACGGTATAAATGAAATTCTACTTTATTTTCCAGAAGGACATACAGACTTCATATTTACCTCGATTGCTTCTATATATGGTCTTGTTGGAATGTTTGTTTTAATAAGTACTATTATAGCATTTGATACCTCACTAGTACTTATAAATACAAAAGAAAGATCATATAAATATATAATTACAGGTACATGTGGAGCACTATTCTATCAACAAGTTCAAAATATCTCTATGACTGTTGGACTTATGCCAATCACAGGAATTACTCTTCCCTTTATATCTTATGGTGGAAGTAGTATCATTTCCTATATGATTCTACTAGGAATAATACTTAGTATTAGAAAATACTCAAGCACCTAGTCCTCTTTTGATATCTGGTCTATTTTTAAATAAGCAGAAAAAAACAATACTATTATAAAAACTAAAAATAAAAATAAATAAAATATATTCTCTAACATAAGTAAATAATTATACAAAGAATGAAATAATGTTGGAACTAAAACGCTTTTTAACATAGAAACTCTATACTTCACCTTATTTTTAACCTCTTGCTGCTTAGCAATTCCTAAATAATATCCCATAAATACCCCAAATGCTACATGACCAGGCACAGAGAAAACAGCACGATAAATACCTAAACCAAATCCTCCATTTAATACATAAAATATATTCTCTATCATGGCAAAACCAAGTGCTACAAACACAGAATAAACTATAATATCATACTGTTGATCAAAAGCATTACTAGAATATCCTATTAATCTAATCATTAACCACTTTGATAATTCCTCTACTAAAGCTATTTCTAAAAATATCAAAATGAATAACTCAAAAAAATTAAATTTATAATATTGTGTCGCAAGATAAAAGTCTGGAAAAAAAATTGCTATTAAAACATTTACCGTTATAACTAAAAATGCTGATAAAAGACCAGAAGAAAATAATACTAACAAAAGAGACTTAGGCTCCTTTTCACAATCCTTTTGATATATATAATACCCTAATAAAAGAACAGGAATTATTGAGATAAATAGTAAAAGTATTTTCATAGTATCACCTAGTTTATTGTAACACAATATCTACTAGGAAACAACGAGAAAAAAAGGATAACAAAAATGTTATTCCTTATCTTAAATATGTTGTTTTTCTTTTAAAGTAACGTTTTTAGCTTGATAGCCTTTTGAAGTTTCAACAAGATCAAACTCTACTAACTGATCTTGTGATAATGTTTTATAACCATCTCTATTTATAGCAGAATAATGAACAAATATATCTTCCATTTCTCCATTATCTAGAAAACCATAACCCTTTGCATCGTTAAACCATTTTACTTTCTTAATCATATTATATTTACCTCTCTTTCTTGTACTTTAACTACATGTTTAATATATCACAGTTTAATGTAGAAATTTGTCAAATAATGCTTAACTACTATTAATTTATGGTTTTTCGCTAGGTTCCCATTGTGATGACATTTTATTCATAAAAGTGTGTTTGATAGTGTGTTTCAAAGTATTAAAGTATTAAAAAAACCCTTAAAATAGGGTTATATACTCATTCCTGGTGGCTCCAGTTGGAATCGAACCAACGACACCAGGATTTTCAGTCCTGTGCTCTACCGACTGAGCTATGAAGCCAAAAATAATGGCGGTTCCGACGGGACTTGAACCCGCGATCTCCTGCGTGACAGGCAGGCGTGATAACCACTACACCACGGAACCATGGTTGCGGAGGAAGGATTTGAACCTACGACCTTCGGGTTATGAGCCCGACGAGCTGACCAGACTGCTCCACTCCGCGATATAAAAATTTTTGTTGGCGGAGGAAAAGGGATTCGAACCCCTGCGCCGCTCACACGACCTCCCGGTTTTCAAGACCGGTCCCTTCAGCCAGACTTGGGTATTCCTCCGAATATTTTAATAATTAAATAAGTGGTGCCTAAGGCCGGACTTGAACCGGCACGAGGTTTGATCCTCGCAGGATTTTAAGTCCTGTGCGTCTACCTATTTCGCCACTCAGGCAATAATAAATGGTGTCCCGCAGGCGACTCGAACGCCTGACCCTTTGATTAAAAGTCAAATGCTCTACCTACTGAGCTAGCGGGACATTAATTAGTGGCTGCCTCGGCTAGATTCGAACTAGCGAATGTCAGAGTCAAAGTCTGATGCCTTACCACTTGGCTACGAGGCAATTCGTGGTGGAGCGAGATGGATTTGAACCATCGAACCCGAAGGAACAGATTTACAGTCTGCCGCGTTTGACCACTTCGCTACCGCTCCATATGGTGCCGAAAATAGGACTTGAACCCACAACCTACTGATTCGTACTACTATAGCTTTCACTACCACATTAAATATGTTTGTAGTCTGGACTTTCTCTTAACCATATCATATGACTTAGGTTCATCGTGTAAAGTCTCTACACTCGGTATTGCTACCTAGCTCGGGATTGCCATACAAAGAGTAATGTCTTCTACTCTTCCTACCATTCTTATTAGCACCTTTATAAGTTGCTGTTAAAGAATGACAATTAGGACAAAGTAAAATTAAATTTTCTTCTGAATTATTTAAATAATTACCGTCTATATGTTCGATTTCTAGTGGAATCATATTAGAATAAGTATTTACCACTCCCCAACCACACAAAGCACATTTAGAATCATATTTTTCAAATAAATAACGCCTTATATGATTTGATATTTGATACTTACCTTTCATACCAGTTTCTTCATTATTTTTCCATCTTTTAATGTAATTACAATATTCATATTGCTTTTGACATTGATTGGAACAAAACTTTCTTTCCGAAGAAATAGGTTCAGCACAATTCAAACAATTCATATTCCTCCTTGCTCCAGGTTTCCCCGACTTAGCGATGTCCACCTTAGATGTTTCCAAATAAGGGTGCAAGATGATTTTGTATATAATATACATCCTACAAGTCAGTTGCTCTACCAATTGAGCTATTTCGGCAAAAAAATGGTGGGCGATGAGAGACTCGAACTCCCGACCCCTTGCTTGTAAGGCAAGTGCTCTAACCAACTGAGCTAATCGCCCGTCAAAACATATTAACTGCTGACGTTTATAAATATAATATATTCTAGAGTTTTTGTCAATATAATTTCTGTTTTTTTTAGTTTTTTTTGTGATTTTCTATATTGTATTCTTCTATTTTAGTATTTATCCAATCATCCAAGTTATTCCTTAATATTTCAAATCCACTCCCAACCTCTTCTATTTTCTTCCTTTTAGGTTTTGCTTTTCTATAATCAATATCCTTAATACTCAACTTCACATGACATGAATTATCATCAACCTCTACAACTTTTACCCTTATTGTATCTCCAAGATTAACATAATTACTTACATCTTTTACAAAACCATGTGATATTTCTGAAATATGTATAAGTCCACTATAGTAATCATCTAAATTAACAAACACACCATAATTTTCTATACCAGTTACACTCCCCTCAATAATACTTCCTTTTTTATATTTTGTCATAAAACCACTTCCTTGTACAATTATAACTTATTTTACTTACTTTTTAAAGCCCTTTACAAAGAATAAATTTATATATATAATTAGATTGGTGATTTTATGAAAGAAAAAGTTTTAGAAGTAATCAACGATTTAAGACCATTCTTAATGAATGATGGAGGAAACATCGAATTTGTTAAGATTGAAGATAATATCTTATACGTAAGATTACAAGGAGCATGTATAGGATGTCCTATGAAAGAATTCACTTTAAAAGATGGCATCGAAAAAACTGTACTAGAAAAAGTTCCTGAAATTAAAGAAGTTAGATTAGTAGATTAATAAACAAACTATTCTATTTCTTTACCCATTCAATATATGGTATATTATAATCTCCATATCCCTTAAAGATAATTGCTAATAAATTTAGTATATTATCTTTTTTATTTATAATTTCTGTTAAACCATATTCACCCTTGCCTTTCTCTATTATATCCTCATAAAGATCAAAATAATATGACGGAAAACATATCCTAGATATTAATATTATTATATTTTCTCTTTTCATTCCCTTAATAAATGAAAGAACTATTTCACTTGAATAATTATTTGTTAAAACATACGATTTTAAATATTCTCCTATATCTCTTTCTTTACAATCTACAACAAAATTCAAAGGATTCAAAAACTCTAACAAATCCATATCTGTTCTAATTCTTCTATGAGATACTTGTTTTTGTGTAACAATTTGATTATTATTTAAATAACTTATCCCATTTTCCCATATTCCTATAAAATAATCTATTGAATCATTTATTATCTTGTACTTATTACTCATTTGAGAAAATTGATAACTTATATAATCAATTTTTTGTGACCAATTATAACTCCAATTAGATTTATCAAGCAACTTATAATTCTTCGCTTCAACATTGAAATTGAAACTTATTACATCCTCATATGTTATTATTCTATTCTTAATATTTGGCATCCTCATTAAAATATATAACCTATTACCATATGGGAATATTATATTTCCTTCCTTTGTAAGAAATATTTCATATCCTATTAACCCTAAGTTAAGAAGCATATTATTTAAATCATATAACTCTTGCAACTCCTCTAAAGCACGGTTATAAGGATAAATACCATAACTATTATTTAAATAACTAAAATAATAATTATTATTTATTTTTTTTATCTCCTGAATATTTATATTATAAAAAAATAAAATAGCATTATTCATAATATTCCCTCAATAAATAATATGAATGTTGCTATTTTTTATTATTAGATTTTATAATCATCTTCCAAAGAAAACTCTACATTTTCTTCAATCCATTCTTTTCTTGGTTCTACTTTATCTCCCATCAAAACACTTACCCTTTTCTCTGCAAGAGAGGCATCATCTATATTTACCTTTATTAACGATCTAGTAAGTGGATTCATTGTAGTTTCCCATAACTGATCATAATTCATTTCCCCTAAACCTTTATATCTTTGTATTTCACATTTCTTTCCATCAGTTAGTTCTTTTAACTCATCATTATCATATGCATAAGACACATTTTTTCCAGAAGTTACCTTATAAAGTGGAGGCATTGCTATATAAAGTTTTCCAAGCTCTATTAATGGTCTCATAAATCTATAAAAAAACGTCAATAATAAAACCTGAATATGTGCCCCATCATCATCAGCATCAGTCATTATTATAACTTTATCATACTGAATATCGCTTGGAACAAAATCAGAACCAGAACCTGCTCCTATAGTATGAATCATTGTATTAATTTCCTCATTTTTTAATATATCTTCCATTTTAGCTTTTTCCGTATTCAAAACTTTTCCCCTAAGAGGAAGTATCGCTTGGAATTTTCTATCTCTTCCTTGTTTCGCAGATCCACCTGCAGAATCCCCTTCGACTAAAAACAATTCATTTTTTGTTTTATCCTTTCCACCAGCAGGAACAAATTTCCCAGACAAATTCTTTTCTTTTGAATTTTTACTCTTACCCTTTCGTATTTCTTCTCTCGCTTTTCGTGCTGCTTCTCTTGCTTGTTTACTCTTTAAAGACTTTTCTATTATTTCTGTTGCAATTTTCTTGTTTTCTTCTAAAAAGAATAATAATTTTTCTGTTGTTACTGATTCAACAGCAGTTCTTGCCGCCGGAGATCCAAGCTTAGATTTTGTTTGTCCCTCAAATTGTAACTTATCCTCTGGAATTTTTAAAGATATAACCGCAGTTAATCCCTCTCTTACATCACTACCATCAAAACCCTTTTCCTTGTTTTTAAAATAATTATTGTTTTTAGCATAATCATTAAATACCTTAGTTAAAGCAGTCTTAAACCCAACCTCATGAGTTCCTCCATCTGTAGTTTTTACATTATTTACAAACGATACTATGTTCTCATTATATGAATCAGTATATTGAAACGCTATATCAACTTCTATACCATTTCTAGTTCCCTCAAACGTATATACATTATGAAGCGTTTTCTTATTTTCATTTATCATATCTACAAAAGAAGATAACCCATCCTCATAATGAAATTTTTCATCTTTTTTATCCTCTTCATCTATTAACTCTACTGTTAACCCTTTCAAAAGAAAAGCACTCTCTTGCATTCTTTCTCTTATTGTTGTATACGAAAATGTTGCACCCTTAAATATCTCATAATCAGGCATAAATCTTACTGTAGTACCATGTTTACTAGTAGTTCCTATTTTTTGCAAAGGCACTACAACCCTTCCACCATTTTCAAATTTTATATAATACTCATAACCATCTCTTCTAATTGTTACCTCACACCACTTAGAAAGAGCATTTACAACAGAAGCACCAACACCATGTAATCCTCCAGATACCTTATAACCACTAGTTTCAAATTTACCTCCAGCATGAAGCACTGTAAAAATTACCTCAGGAGTTGTTTTACCACTTGAATGCATCCCAACAGGAAGTCCTCTTCCTTTATCTTCAACACTTACACTTCCATCTTCATGAATTATTATCTTTATATAATCTCCAAAACCATTTATAACTTCATCTATAGAGTTATCTACTATTTCCCATACTAAATGATGTAGTCCTCTCTTATCAGTTGAGCCTATATACATACCAGGTCTTTTTCTTACAGCATCAAGACCCTCAAGAATTTTTATACTATTTTCATCATATTTTAGTGCCATATCTATCATCTCCATAAACATTATAACAGAAAAATCCTATTTTTTAAAAAAGAATGTAAAATTTTACACTCTACACACATATTTATTACTTAATTATACCCCTTTTTATAACATATACTATATAGAAAGGAGTTTTTATATGCATAAATACAAAGTAGCAGTCTATGCTATATGTAAAGATGAAGAAAAATTTATCAAAAGATGGGTATCATCAATGAAAGAAGCAGATGATATCTATGTACTTGATACAGGATCAAAAGATAAATCAGTTAAGCTTTTAAAAGAAGAAAAAGTCCATGTCACAAGTAAAAAAATCAATCCCTTTAGATTTGATGTAGCACGAAACGAATCCTTAAAACTTGTCCCAAAAGACGTAAATATCTGTGTTTGCACAGATATCGATGAAGTATTCAATCCAGGATGGAGAGAAAAACTTGAAAATATTTGGAACGGGAATAGAGTAAGATATAACTACAACTGGGCTTTCTCTGAAGACAATAAAGTTCTTGTAAGCTACTATTTAGATAAAATTCATTCCAGAAACGGATACAAATGGAAATACCCAGTTCATGAAGTTTTAATTGGAAATGACAATAATATAATTACTACAAACGAGATTACTCTTAACCATTATCCCGATAAAAACAAATCACGTAAAAGTTATCTTCCCTTACTTAAACTAGCAACAAAAGAATTTAAAGACGATCCCAGATGTTTACACTACCTAGGTAGAGAATATATGTACTATAACAAAAATGATAAAGCCATCTCCACTCTAAAAAAACACTTAAATTTAAAAACCTCAACATGGAAAGAAGAAAGATCAGCTTCAATGAGATTTATTGGAAGATGCTATGCCAGAAAAGGAGATCTTTCATCTTCTATAAAATGGTACGATTTATCAATCAAAGAAACCCCTTACTTAAGAGATCCCTACGTAGAAAAAGCACTTGTTATGTATAAACAAAATAAATATAATGATGTCATTTATCTATGTGAACAAGCACTCGATATCAAACACAATAAAAAAGAATATATAAATGAAACATTTAGTTATGACGAAACCATTTACGACTTACTTTCACTTTGTTATTATTACAAAGATAATAACGAACTAGCACTCTTTTACATAAATAAAGCACTTTTAATTAACCCAACTAATGAAAGACTAAAAGAAAATAAAAGTTTTTTTAAATGATTTTCATATAATTAACTAGGTGATTCTATGAATTTAACAGGATTTATCTGTTCTCTAGTCGCAGGACTTTCTACCATGATTGGATGTTTATTTATATTAACTAGCAAGAACAAAACACTTAACTTCTTAATATGTGGAATGTCATTTGCATCATCTATTATGCTCTTCTTATCCATCCTAGATTTACTTCCCTATAGCATTTCTCTTTTTTCTTTTAATTATAACTTTTCACTAAGCTTAATCATCACATTACTATTCTTCACTTTAGGAATTACCTTATCTTTTTGTTTTAATAAAATATTCCCTAGCGATAATAATTTAAATAAAATTGGTCTTATCACTATGCTTTGCCTTGGTATTCATAATATCCCCGAAGGAATAGTTACTTTCATAACTACTAGTAATGATCTTAATCTAGGCCTTTCCATTACTTTCTCTATTATTATACACAATATTCCTGAAGATTGTAGCCCTCATGTATCACAATAGAAATATAATATTGGTTTAAAATTAAAAACTACCAATCATAATTT
>CAKOSE010000018.1 GCA_934102055.1 uncultured Bacilli bacterium
CTCCTGTAAATTACAGGCTACAATCCTCTAATTAGAAACTATTTATAAACTGTCCAACTTTTGGGGTTCAGTTCATAAGTCATCGTTTTATAGTTTCAGTATTTATTTGTGAAATCTCCATAGATTTTAAATATTCTTTTAAAGTTTGAACCATTTTTTGATATCCTGCTTCACTCATATTATTTGAAACAAAATTATCATGCAAATACAATCCTCTTCTTTCAGCTAGATGATTATCTCCAAAATCCCATATTTGGTAAGTTGATTGAAATTCTGAAAAACTTTTTCCATCCACAGCCTTAACAAAACTTTTAGCAGCATCAATGAATGAACCACCATTTTGAAGAATCCAATTTTCGATTCCAACTCCACCTAAACCACCTTGAGGTAATTCACCCCGATTAGGTTTATATACTTCGGCTTTTTTTAGCACTTGTTTAGCTAATAATATATTAGCAACAACATATTTGTATTTTTCAGGATCATTTCTTTGAATAGTAGCAAGTCTATCTTGTAATGCCATATCAGTAGAATATGATACTTTATCTGTTTTTTCAGTAAATGTAATATCAATATCTACACTCATATCTGTATCTATTTGAACATTCTTTAATCTAAAGTCCCCAGTTCCAGTTAATGTAGAAGAGCTGGCATGACCAAGATTTCTTAATATAGTTTGTTTTAGTTCATTTAATCTTGTAGAATTTGCTAATATAGTTTTATCTAATCTCATCATAAAATCAAAATCTCCATCACCAGGTTTATTTGTTCCTCTTCCTGTTGAACCTGTATCAATCAATTCTACAAATCCCTCGGTTAAATCTCCGTCAATATTTGTTTTTAAATGCAATCCTAAATCTTCAAGAGATTTTTCAATAATATTATTGATTTTTTCTCTTTTAACTTGAACTTCATAATTGTTTTGTTCTATTTGTTGTGCAAAGTATTCTGTTTCTTCTGTAATTAGATTTTCAGAGAAAGTATAATTATTCTCATCAAAATATGATAAACCACTCATTTTAGTTCTTAATTCATCATAATCTTTTGGAGTAAATACAATTTTTCCTTCGTTATTAGCTACTGGGATATAGAAGCCATTCATAGCAATTTCCAATCCTACTCGTGGATCATAATGATCCATAACAATATAATTTATTTCACTAGAAGCAAATCCTGTCCTAATTCCATAATGTCCTTGTCCTAAAAACCCTGTATAGAATACTTCCATTTTAGACATATCTCTTTTTGCTTCCAATGTTTCAGTACTTGTTCTAGTAGTTATAAATCTATCATCATTTTTTAATACAAACCAAATTGGTCCATAACTTGAAGCAACAGTTGCATCCATTTTCTCACTTATTGTTCCTTCTGAACTCATTATCATTGAAATATCTGTATCAAGTGGAGTAGCATCACTATCAGCACTCGATCCCAAATACTCTTTTGAAACACTACCATTTTGTAAAATATTTCTTAAATATGAAATACCTCCAATTCCTTTTATAAAATCTCCTTGTTCTAATATCATATCTGAACTTGATGCTTTTCTATTTTGTGAATCAGCAGTATTAACTTTTCTTTCAATATATTCTTTCGCCTGTTCTAATGTGTCAATACCAGTAAATCCACAAAACATTCTAATAACTCTATCAGCTAAATTATAATCTAATGTACCATCAGGAGATAATTTCTTTGAAAGTTCTAAAATATCTGTTAAAACATATCCAGTAGATTTGAATGTTTCATTACTCTTTTTAGCTTTCATCGTATTATTATATAAAGTTGCTAAATGACTACAAAAAGTAGTTAATTCTCTCATCTCAGCTTCTCCAAGTGAATCAAATTGAGTTTGACCTGATCTTATACTTTCATATAAATTAGAACCAAATTCTATATTTTTTAAATATGCACTAACAGATCTATTATTAGATCCAAATGAAGATTTAATCAAATCAGAGAATACAATCCCTTTTTTTCTCATTGTTGATGATTCTTTTAATACTGGTGATATCATTGAACTTTCAAAATCAAACCCTTGAAAATCAGGATGTAATATTTCAAAACAAGAATATACTTTTCCAACAGTAGGGATATTATTTCTAATAAACACATCTTCAATTTTACTTAAACTTTCTAAAGGATTATTTGACTTCAATATTTGAGTAGCAAGTTCTTTTCTAAATGTAAATATTTCACTTGAATTTGATAACGAAAGTCTTGATAAAACTTTTGAAACATATTCTATTTTTTCTACATCAATATTAGTTTCAAATTCCATAACATATTCTTTAAACGATTTTTGAAGTTCTACATCTTGTATTTTAGAATACGCTGATATAACTTTCATACGATTGTAGTTTCCAGTTTTAAAATTTTCAGAATCATTAAATAGCGGAATAATCCAAGACATATCCCCCGGAAAAGCACATGCTATGTTTGTATTTTCAAATATATTTAATAATTCAGGATTATCATAAAAATCTTTTAATGTAAATTCTCTATTATAGAATTTATCTTTTATTTCTTGAGGTGCATTTTCATCTAAAAACATAGATGGATATTTTTCAATTAAATTCTTAGGAATATGTGTAGGATAAGTCAATCCTTTTTCAATAATAAGTTTTATTAAAGTTTCATTAATTCTGCTTTGAATTTGCTCTATATCATCATTAATTGAAAACTTTATTTCATATTGATTGTAACCTGACATTTCTCTATTGAAAACAATATCTAAAACATCACTATATTCAGTAATAAAATTCATAACTCCCTTAAAATCAATTTTATTGCCAAGAAATTTATAAATATTCTCATATTCAAATAATGCATTACTACCTTCGACCTGTATTTCTATATCTTTTAAACATGAACTCAAATCCTTTCCATTTAAGAATTGAATATATTCTGGATGTTCTAATAATAGTTGAGGAGTAATAGATTTTGTATAAAACATTTTTTGTAAATCTTCTGGTGCTTCTTCTGAAATAAATAACTCTGTATTTCTAGTTCTGAATTCTCCTGTCATATCTCTATAATCTGGAGCTTTATCAGCATAATTCCAATCACTAGGCCCATATATTATCATTCTTTTCATTGCTTCATAGAACTCATCTTTAGTATATGTTCTATCAATATAATTACCATTTTCATCTATATTCTTTTTCGTATGGATTGTTTTATTAGAATCATGCTCTTGTCCCGAATAATGTAAATACATATCATACATCAGTTTTAACATTTCACAATTATTTTTTGTGAAGAAATGACCACATTCATTATCAAAATCAACAATATTTTTTAATCCATATGTACCAACAAAAGATAAAACATCATGGTTTAATAAATCTGAAAATGGAATAGGCATATTAAAAACATAGTCTTGAGGCAAAGATTTTAATTCTTCTATTACAGGTGTTGCATTATATTCATTAAATATTTTCAAATATTCTTCCATTGATGAATACTTAAATATTTCTTTGTATTGTTCATCTGTTAGTTCAATAGGTGATTTGTTATCTCCATATTTTCTATAAGTGTTACTTAATATATCATCAGTAAATTGTTTTAAATAATTATGTTTTTCCTCCTCGGAAGAAATATTAGAAATAGTATCAATAAATGTATATATATCATTATTTTCTATTAGTAAAGGCAATAATGTACCATAATTATTCATAAATTCTTTTAACGAACTATCTGTAATATTATTTTTATTATTCTCATCATTTAATAAACAATAGCTTAAATCTTTGTCTTTAAATAATTCCCAATTACTAACGATTTCTGTTAAACTAACTTTACCATCATTAAAGTTGCTTTTCATATTTGTTAATCTGCTTTTACTATAATCATATGTTTCATAATTTTCAATTATAGGTATTTCAAACAATCTATCAGAATATATTTCAGCCATTTTAGGTGAATAATCACTTGGTTTTATTTTATTCTTTACTAGTTCATACAAAGCATGATTAATAACTTCTGTTTGTGAATCAATAGACATTAATATATCTCTAAAACTAATGTTATTATCATATATTCTTTTATTAATTAACCCCCAATCTAAATCTTTACATTTATCTATACCAAACTTTTCTACAATTTTTCTATCAGATTCTATAATGCAAGAAGTTGGTATTTTATCATCTAATTGATATTCAATAAACTCATTAAAAGATAAAGTACAATTATATACTTTATCTAAGATATATTTTGGAACTTTTAGTCTTTTTCCAAATATTTGTCTTCTTTGATATTTATAATCCATCTATTATCACCTACAATACCATTTTATCATATAATTCGACCAAATGGGCACAATTAATAAAAATTCACATTAATAAAAATTTAAATAAAAAGTATTTGTATTTAAATAAAATTGTAGTAAAACGTATATAGAAATTGATACAAATTATATTAATTCCTAATTGTGATAGTTAAGTTGTAAATAACTTAACCAATCACTTCATTTAAAATCAACTTACAAGCTTAATAGTTTGTAAGTTTTTATTTTATACACCGATTCACTCTAAAGCATTTTTATTTAGCTTTATGCTTAAAATTATAATAAGCAATATATGTAGAAACAAGAGAAATAATATTAGAAATAATACCAACAATTGAAAAAATAAATATATTATAAATTAGCCAAAGAAAATAACATAAAAAAGCAATAAATTTAACCTTTATTTCATTACCATTCCAAACGCCAATCATATATATAATCGCTGCAAAACAAGGAAACAACGAAATAATTCCATCATATGAAAGTATTCCCAAAGCTAAATATAAAAAAATAAAAACAAATAGAAAACAAATATTATTTAGATTTCTATACTTATCTTTTTCAATAATAAATATATTTCTTATAAAAGCTATCACTTTTGTCAAAAAACCACTATATGCTCCTAAAAACAAATAATGAATCATATCACAAACATTTGCAATACACATACTTTTAAAAATCTTCTTTTTAGTATCCAAGTGATATGAAACTAACGTAATCACAAGAGCACCTAATCCTATTACTTGAGATAAAATATACATTATTTAACACCAAATTTCTTTATTTTATTTTTTTTCCTTTCGAAGCAATTTATCATCACTATCTTTTATATATATCATACTTTGAGACAACCTAATTATAGCATCCTTATCAAATTTTTGTTTAACTTTAATGCCCTGCTCTTCTAACTTTTTAAAAGTATCTATAGAAACAGCTAATACTTTATTCATATCAACATCAATCAGTTGCAATATAGTAAATTCAGTTTTATTAGGTAACAATTTGATCTTATCAATAAGTAAGTTAATTATGCCATCCTCATTTGTTACATCATGTATCACTTGCAAAACTAAACCTCTTTTAAGTTTATTGATAAATTATTTGATAAAAAAAATACACTCTTTCAGATTATGTAAAATATCATGATAATACTTTAACCGATTATATTCTTCTTTTGTAAGAATAATTTTATCATTTGCTTCATTTAAGTTTTCTCCTCTAAAAAACTGTTCTTCCTTCTCTACTTTTGACACGAACCCTCACTACCTTCCACACATATTTTAACATACAAACAATAAAACAAAAAACAAAATTCTACACATTATTACAAAATAAAGTAAAATTATTAAAAATCAACTAGTTTTATAATGTATAATATTACATAAAGGAAGGTGTATTCATGAATTATAACTTAAAACCAAATACAAAAAAAATACTAGATCAAAATAACATAGAATTCATAAAAGCTAATATTCTCGATTTAGATAAAATAATAAATTTATTCAAAGAAAGAACAGTCTGGTTTAAAGAAAATCAAATAAATCAATGGTCTAAGTATCTAGAACATCATCCCAAAAAAGAATTTGAATATGTTCTAAGAAACGGATATTACTTTATCCTAAAAGAAAACCATAATATAATCGCTGGCTTTGAAATATCAACTGATAGTAAATACTGGAATGATAAAACAACTAATGCTTACTACATTTACAAATTAGTAACAAAAGTAAACTATAAAAAACTAGGAAATCTAATTTTTATGATATGTAAAGACATCGCTACAAATAATAATAAAAAATATTTAAGATTAGATTGTTTACAAAACAACAAAAAACTCAACTCAATATATGAAAAACACGGATTTGTATTAAAAGATACAGGAACACAAGATTACTATTCTTATTCATTAAGAGAATATGATTTAAGTAATTTATATGAAAAATAATTACTCAATCACCAGATTAAAATTAAAATTTTATAATGTCTATAACAAAAAAATCTAATTTTTAACAAACAAAAGCCTATACTTACATCCACTCAATCAATAATTTCTATTAAAATTAAACGCATTGACAATACCTTATTTATTCTTATATTATAAAATAAAAGGAGGGAAACTTATATGGATAGTGTTAGTGCTTTTGGTATAGCTACATGTTTAACTATCATGTCTGAGTTAATTATAAAAGAAATTCTTAAAAAGAAGGATATTAAAGCTGCGAAAGCAATAGAAAAATATGGATTAGCTTTAGCTGGTTTATTTTTAATACTAGAAATAATTTGTTTATTTATAAATAGCTTTATCTAATTATTTAGTTAAACTATTACTCTAAAAATTAAATAATTTATATTAATTTCTAGTAAAAAGTATAACTTTCCTGCAAAATAAAGAATTAGACCTATTTTTATTGTGTCTAATTCTTTATTTTATCTTTCCATAACTAATCAAAACCACTTTCTTATAAGATAAAAAAAGATATATAACCACCTTATATATCAATATTCTCATATGGAATCATGTGACTAAACATATCTTTTACCTTTTTCTGAGACTTATATCTTGTAAGCACTTGTTCTTTATGTTTTAATGTTTTTTCATTTAATCTATATTTTTCCAGCACTTTCGGATCAAGTTTCTGTATCTTTCTCTTTGTATAATACTTACCAAATGAACTTAAATGCTTTGGTTTTATATCATATACCATATTATGAATCATTTTATGATGCATATGACCATATTCCCCATCTTTATTATGAGTAACTATATTATTCCATTTTTTTAATTCAATTATTGTTTTTAAGTCATATTCTATGTTTCTATAACTAAAGCTCCATTTACTTCTTCTTTTCATAAACTTATCTGTGTAACCAAGTGAAATAAGCTTATCATCAGTCATTTTCATTGCACTTTCTATTTCTTTTTCCCTTGTTTTATTTCTTCCACACGTTACACATACCACTAAAAACTTTTTATTATAAAGTTCATTAAATCCCCATAAAGTTTCATCATCTGGATGGGCTACAATCATAAGATTATCATACCCTTTATAGTCATTTGGATTTATTCCTTTAAGCATTTTCTTATTATTATGAAAACACCCTCCAAGTAAAAGATATAAAAACAAAATAGCTACAATCACAGATAATATACTAATAGTTTTTACCTTATTTTTCATCATGATTCACTACTCCTCTACTAAATTTATTCACTTAAATAATCTGAATAATTTTCTATCAATATATTATAATTTTTCTTTGAAACAGTTACATTTATTTTAGATTCAAGAAGTTCATTATAATCTCTCTTCTTTTTATTTTTAACATCCTCTGTAAAAAGTCTTAACAACCTATCAGTATCTTGATAACTATATATGTTCCACACTTGTCTCATAGGACTATATACCAAATCTTTTTTCACATTATATTTAACATATTTACTTTCTAAACATATATCCTTAACTGAATCATCTATATTATAAACTATATTATCAGAATTTAAAACTGTATCTTTAGTCATTTCAATATTTATAACCTGATTAGCTTGAAATTCCTTATCCAAATCATCTTCATCTTCAAAGCCCATATATATTCCAAGAGTTAAACCGATACCTGCTCCTAATAAAACAAGTGATGATATAAATATAATAAACATTCTTTTAAAATTTTGTTTTCTAGAAAATATAAAATCATAGAGTCCTTTAATAAAGATATAAGTTATGCCAACTAATCCCAATAATCCAACTATAGATGTCAAAAATATAATACCATATTTTAAATAACAAACCAAAAGAAAAATTGTTACAGTAAATAATATAAATAAACATATAAAAGGAATAATGAGAAAAAATGCCATAAACTTAATTATTGTTACCACTACAGTAGCTAAAACATTTAAAAAAGTCGAACTTGAATGTTTTGGATCTCTTATTATTATACGTTCTTTAGAAAACTTAACATCATTAATAGGATCTTCCAAAGTTTTAGTAACAACACCTCGATCCTCAACAGTTACATAATATTCTAAATATCTTATCTTAAACAAATGAATAAATATAATTATATCAATTATTACTAACACTATTAAAAGTACATTTTCAAAAAATACATCAACAAATAAACCAATCTTAGGAATATTAAGAAATAAATTAAATATAAAAATATTAAATATAGCAAACACTATCTCAGACATAACAAAAAGTATAAAAGCTATAAACAACATTTCAAGAACACATTTAACCTTTTCTTTAAAATTCATAACACAAAACATATTATAAGTATTAGTAACTATCTTCAAAAAATCATTAAAACAGTTAATTAAATTAATTCTACTATTCTCACTCTTACCAATGTAACCATCATCCATTAAATCTTCTAAAGTACAATTTAGAATCTTACACATTCTCTTCATTTTTTCCATATCAGGATATGATGCTCCTGACTCCCATTTCGATACAGCCTGCCTTGATACCTCAAGTAAATCGGCTAATCTTTCTTGAGACAAATTATTATCTTTTCTAAGTTTCTTAAGCTTATCACTAAATTTCATTTCTTTCAACCTCCACCAATATTATAGTACAAATAAAGTTAGTAGCACTACCGATTTTTGGTTTCATTTTGTATAAATTTAGTTGCAATTATGAAACTTTCCACTTATTATACTCTCTTACAATTGTATCTGCAACTTCCTCAGGAGTTAAATCAGTTGTATCCACTACTAAGTCATAATTACTATAATCTTCTTTTCTAACCCCATATAATTTAAAATATCTTTCGTTTTCACACTTAACTCTTTCAATTAATGCTCTTTTATGTTCCTCAATATCACTAAAAGATTCCATATCTTTTCTTTTCACATCTGAAAAAGCCCTTCTTGCAGCCTCATCAATATCTACTTTTAAATATACTTTAAACGATTCAGGCACAGCATACCACCCTAACCTTGCATCTATAATAAAATTATCATTATTTTTAGCATACTCTTTAGCACTATTTTCGATCTTTATATCAATTTCTGGATGTTCTTCAACATATTTACCAAATTCTGCAAGCTGCATATTATGTTCCTTTGCAAGCTTTCTAAAATACTCACCATTTCTATAAATACCATATGATAATTTATCCATTAAAACCTTAGATACTGCACCCTTACCTGACGCTAAATCTCCACTTAGTGAAATAATATTTCTCTTTTTCATATACTCATCTCCCATAATATTACTAAAGATAATACCATAACTAATTTACTTTTTCAAGACAAAACTAGACAAAAAAAGAATAATAATTATTTCTTGGATTTAAGCAATAATTTATTATCCTTATGCTCTTTTTTTATAACTTTTTTTATCTCTTTTACTTCTTTCTTTGTTTCTTTTTTATTCCTTTTTATTTCAGTTTGCTTTTCTATATAATTTGTCTTATCAGGTCTTCTAGCAATATTCTTAGCTTTTACTTTTTCAAATTCTAATTCATCAATATCAGGAACAAGCTCTATATTAATACTATCAAATTCTTTACTCAATCCCTCTTTTATAATTTTATTTGCTTCTCTTAACTTTTTGACACTTACTGTATCTCTATCTAATACAAAATATGCTACTATCCAAAGTTTTCTTCCTGTTTTTACTACATCTAAGAAACTTATATAACACCCATACTTTTCTAGTCCTTCAGAACATATCTTACGTATTTTACCAGTTGTTTCTTCATCTGGTGCAAAAAGTATTAAATTCTTAACTGCCTCTATAAAAAGCGAGATAGGTTCCCTTAACAAGAATATAGCAATAATTATAGCAATAATCGGATCCACATAAAGTCCAATATTTGAAAATCCATTACTATCTAGTATATGTTTTATTATAAAAGCAACACCCACTCCTAAAGTACTAAGTGAATCTAGTTTCCAAATATAAACCTCTGTTTTAACCGCTGGGGATGTATACTTCTTATTTAAACGACTAAGACAAATATACATAATTACACACACAAAAGATACCATAAGTTCAAATATAGCAACAGAAGTTGCATCTACTTCATTTCCTCCATTTATAATAGTTTTTATACTATCTATACCTAAAAATGAAGTAATTACAATAAGTACTCCTGATTTTATAAGCACAAAAAGTGATTCTACTTGAGAAAAACCATAAGGCCTTTTTTCAGTTTCATTCTTATATAAAAGTGGAATCAAAAGCATAAATGGTCCTATCATTACAATATCAGCAACATCAAAAACACAATCCATAAATACTGCATTTGAACCTGTTATCAAAGCCATAACAACTTCCGCTATTAAAAAAGCAATACTACCGATAAAAGAAATATTAAGAATCCTTTTTTCAATCTTTAAATTAGGATTCAAGATTTCACTCCTTTCTTATTTTTTTAGCCAATACTTTAATACTGGATTCTATCTAAAATAAAGCTTTAGATAGATAAGTTCATAATAACATCTCCTAACACGCTAAATTATATCATATTTTTTAATTAATGCAAATTTCAAAACCATCTAAATTAGTAAAAAATGTGTAAATTCTTAAAAAAAAGAAGAAATACCATAGGTAAAACCAAATAAACTTGCTATAATATATATAGAAACTAAAAGAAAGGTAGTGATAGTAAAATGAAGAAATTTATTTTTATATGTATAATGATGATATCATCTTTATTTGTAGTACAAAATGTTGATGCGTCATTAATTGTAAGAAGTATTTATGATGGAACAGTAAATATAAAAAATGGACCTGGCGAGAATTATTCAACAGCAGGAAAAATGAAAGTAAACGATACATTTATAATTTATAATACAATTCCTATAAAAAGTGACTCAGGTTGTTCAGAAGGTTATTTCAAAATAAATTATAATGGACAAATAAAATATATATGTAGTACTTATGTATCTGTTTCTGATCCAACAGTTAATGTTGACTGGAAGCAAAAAATTAATAGTAGATATGGTCCTGGTACTAATAATAAGCTTTATAAAGGAATAGTAAAAGACAGACAGCTTACCCTACTTAATACCTCTAAATATAAAGGTACTGGTTGCTCTAAAGGATGGTACAAAATAAAATATAATGGTTTATCTAATATATATGTATGTAGTGATTATACATATAATTACATAAAAGATAATAAACTAGTAGTGAATAACTTAGATGGTACTAGTCTTAGAAAAAGTGCAAGTTCAAGTAGCACTAAAATTGCAACAATTAAATATGGACAAGCATTAACATTATATAGCACAAAAAAATACAAAGGTACTGGTTGTTCTAGTGGTTGGTATAAAGTTCATTATCAAAATAATATAAGTTATGTTTGTAGTGCTTATACTACTAAAACGAATAGTGCTTACACAGTAAACTACCCAACTGGAGTTAATGCAAGAAAAAAAGCCACTACAAACAGTAGTTCTATAAAAAAACTCCCCTATGGAGAAATAGTTACACTTAGAAGTACAAAAAAATATAAAGGTACTGGTTGTTCTAGTGGTTGGTATAAAATAGCACTAAATGGCTCAGATGCCTATGCTTGTAGTGCATACCTTACTTTTAATCACAATACAACAAACACAGTTCAAAGTGTTAATATTAGAAAAGGTGCAGGAACAAATTATTCTATAGTTAAAAATCTAAGTAAAGATACTAAAGTAATACTAGACAGCACTAAAAAATATAAGGGCACTGGTTGTTCTAGTGGTTGGTATAAAATAAAATACAATGGTTCTAATGCTTATATTTGTAGTAGTTATACTGAACTTAATAGAACTCCTAAGAAAACTACTGATAATAACACTAATAACAGTACAACTAAAAAAACAAATAAATATAAAACATCAGGTGGTTACTATTACACCACTAATACATGGAACTATAAAGTAAGAGAAAACTATGCTTATGTAAGAAGTTCTGCTTCTACTGCTAGTAGTGTTAAAGATACAATATATCTTGGTACTGAATTAAATGTTACTGGTACCTCAAGAGGCAATAGTGGTTGCTCTAGTGGTTGGTATAAAATAACTTATTACAATAACAGAACCGGTTATATTTGTAAAAGTTTAGTTAATAAATATAGTGAAGTTACAAAAAACGATACTAATTATTGTAATAAACTTAAAAATGCTGGATTTCCTGCCAGTTATTGCCCTTACCTAACCTATTTACATCAAAAATATCCAAAATGGGTATTTAAAGCTGAAAATACAGGTCTAAACTTTATAGATGCCATAAATGGCGAAAGCTACAAAAACTATACACAAATATCTGAAAGACCTTATATAGCATCTACAACAGTAAGAGAAACACCTAATTGGAGAACAGCATCAGATGGATATCTTGCCTATATGCTTGATCCAAGAAATTACTTAAATGAACAAAATATATTTGCTTTTGAAGTTCTTAGTTATGATAGCAATTATCATACTAAAAATGCAGTAAGAAGCATTGTGGACGGCACTTATTTAGATACAGATGAATATGCTGGATACTTTATAGAAGCAGGAAAAAAATATAATGTCAGCCCAGTTCATTTAGCTAGTAGAGTTAAACAAGAAGGCGGAAGTAACAAATCCTATGCTGGAGTATCAGGAACAGTAAGTACAACATGGAACGTCACTAATGCAGGTTACGTTTGTAGTAGCGAAGGTACAGTTACTAAAACAAATGGAACCCCATACTTCAAAGTAAAAAGTGGAAACGTAAACGTAAGAAAAGGATCTGGGACCAATAATAAAGTTCTTACATATCCTAATGGAAATGGAATGACTATTAATAGTAATGATACAGTTAAAATACTAGGTAATCAAAAAATATATAAAACTACTGGAGGTTGTTCTAGTGGTTGGTACAAAGTAAGTGTAAATAAATCACTTAAAGGAATATATAATTACTATAATATTGAAGCTTATGGAAGCAACCCTGTTGTTAGAGGACTTGCAGCAGCAGCAGGATACATCGGAGATTTAGATGGAACTCCTTGGAACACCAGAAAAGCTGCTATAATAAATGGTGCAGACTTTATAGCTAATGGTTACATAAATAAAGGACAAGACACAATGTATTATCAAAAATTTAATACTAGTCCTAGAGCAAGTGCTCCTACTTATGCTCATCAATATATGACTAATATATTAGCACCAGCAGGAGAAAGTCTTTCAACATATGAATCATACTATGACTTAAAATTAATAAGCAAAGGATATGTATTTAAAATACCAGTTTATAAAAACATGCCAAGTGATTATACAATGCACCCTGAATTTTAATTGATTATATATAACAAAAATGGAGGAATTATGAAAAAAATTTTATTTATACTGTTATCAATATTCTTACTTCCTATTACAGCATATGCTGATAACACAACTATATCTTTAAATACAAATAAACAAAACATAAAAGAAGGAGACACAATAACAGTAAGTGTAAATATAAAAAGTAACACTAATCTAGGAGAATATGAATACACTCTTGACTATGACAATACAAAACTAAAAATACTAAAAGACAATCCATATACTATAGATAAACCAGACAATGATACAAAACAAGAAAAAAAGACATATAAATTTAAAGCTTTAAAAGAAGGAACAACAAAAATAACAGTAAAATCATATTATGTAACAGATTCTAAAAATAATACTTTAAATCCAAAAATTAATCCAGTTACAATAAAAATAACTAAAAACGATAATAATAATAACAGCAATTACTTATCCTCATTAGAAGTTCAAGGATATCACTTATCCCCTTCTTTTACAAAAGATAATACAGATTACACATTAAAAGTCGAAGATATAAGTAAAATAACAATCAAAGCTACTCCTGAAAGTAAAAATTCAAAAGTAAAAGGAACCGGAACAAAAAAATTAGATGAAGGAGAAAATAAATTTGAAATAGTTGTTACAAATAGTGATAACGAAGAACTTACATATTCTATTTTAGTTACATTAACTACAAAAAATAAAATCAAAGTTAAAATAGAAAATGAAGAATATGTACTAATTCAAAACTTCGATTCAATAGATATACCAGAAGGTTACAAAGAAAAACAAATTACAATCGGAGATAATGAAATAACTGCTCTTTACAACGAAACAACTAAATTAACTTTAATCCCACTTAAAGACAGTAATAACAAAATTAAATTATTTATTTATAATGAAAAAACTGGAGAATATAAACCATATAATGAAATAAAGTTAAAAGAAGTTTCATTCATACCTCTTGATACTGATAAAACTATTGATAATTATACCCAATATACAGAAACAATTAACGATATTGATGTTACATGCTATAAAATATCAAGCTCTTCAAACTTTGCAATAATTTATGGAATAAATACTAGAACAGGAGAAGAAGGATTCTATTCATATAACAAAGAAGAAGAAACAATCCAAAAATATAACCAAGAAATAGAAGACTATTATAAAGAAAAAATAGAAAACACTAAAGTACTTATTTATATTCTTTCTGGAACTACTTTAGTATTTGCAGTAGCAACAATTACACTAGTTATTAAAAGACACAAACAAAAATAAAATGAGCAAATGCTCATTTTATTTTGTCCTTTTGACATAAATATTTCAATTTACACTTATCACACTTTGGATTTCTTGCAGTGCAATAATATCTCCCAAATAAAACCAATCTTAAATGAGTATCACACCACAAATCTCTAGGAATAACTTTTTTCAAATTATTTTCTACTTCCAAAACATCACTACTAGGAGATGAAATTCCTAATCTTTTGGAAACTCTTTCAACATGAGTATCAACAGCAATATTTGGAATACCATAATATTCACTCAAAAAAACATTAACAGTTTTTCTACCAACCATAGGAAGGCTTAAAAGAAGATTCCTAGATTTAGGAACACTCCCCCATTCAGTTATTTTCTTTGCTATTTCTATAACAGCATAACTTTTCTTTGTATAATTGCCTAAACTACGTATTATATCTTCTACATCTTTTATATCTGCTAAACTTAATTCCCTTACACTTTTATATTTAGAAAAAAGATCCTTCGTCACTATATTTACCCTCTTATCAGTAGTTTGTGCACTTAACATAATAGCAATTAAAAGTTCATAATCATTTTTATAATTTAGCTCACATACAGGATTAGGAAATAATTCCTCCAAATAATCTAATACAGTATTAATCATTTTCATCTAACCAATCATATTCAAATAATTCGATGTTTTTTTCTTCCTTAATTGGTTTTCTTCTTACATCACTTGCCTTTTTATATCCTTTTTTAGTCCATTCATAGATAATCTTATCAATATACTTAAGATTTCTAACACCATTAAGTACTGCTTCCTTAAGAGCTTCCTTGATCAATTCCTCACTAACACTTGCATTAAGCCATCTTGCTATAGTTTCATATTCAATCGGAGACAAAGTCCTTCCAAGTTCTGTTTCAATTACTTTATATATATCAGAATGTTCCTGATCATTTAAAGATGAACCCTCAATCAACATTGAAGTAAGCTTTTCATATAAATAAGTTATATCAATATATTCCTTTATTTTACCATCACTATTTTTTACTTCTAATTTTATATACTTTTTATTTGATAAATTAGAAATAAGTTCCATAACTTCTGGAACCTCAAATCCTAGAACATTTGAAAAATAAACCGGATCAAAACTAATAATTTGATCATAAGACATTAAAAAACTCAAAAACAATAACTCTTTAAGATCAAGTTTAAGTTCTTTATAATTCATAAGTAAAACACTAGGAATGACCAAATTTTTTGATTTAACTATTCCATATATTTTCTTACTCTTCACAACACCACCTCCTAGTAATTTAATTTAACATACTCTTTAAGGGCTTTCTTATCATTTACAAGTTCTCCATTTAAAACTTTATTTTCTATATCCTCAAAAATTTTACCTAAAAACTTATTAGGAGCTTTTCCTAACACTCTACATATTTCCTCAACATTTATATTTAATTCTTCTCTATCCTTGATAGGAAGTTTTTCATATTTAGACATTATTTTCTTTGTATTAAAACCTTTCAAATCACTAACAACAGAAATAGGATAACTACCATACTTATACTGAATAAACTTATCATTTATATCTTCATTCATAACTGTTTTTATCTTCTTAATTAGTTCTTTTTCTTTTTTTGTAAAAGCATAATCAACGTCTGTAATCATAGCCCACATACCAATAAGATCATTTGTTCTAAGAATATACTTAATATTAATTAATTCTAATTCTTCTAAAAGACCTAAATCTCTTAGTAATTTAACACCATACTTCTTATGTTTTGAACAGAATATCTTATTTAACTCTTCCCTTTTTCTTTCATAAGATAAATTACGCAAAAGATTTTTGTTCTTAATAATCGCATCCTTTAAAGTATTATCTAATCTAAATTTAAAAACACTACAAAACCTAATTGCCCTTAATATTCTAAGTGCATCTTCCTCCATCTTTTTATAAGGATCTCCAATTGATCTTACTATTTTTCTTTTTAAATCTTTTCTTCCATCATAAATATCAATTATATTATCATCCATATCTAAACACATGGAATTTATAGTAAAATCTCTTCTTTTTAAATCTTCTAAAAATGAATCTATATATACTATTTTCTCAGGTTTTCTATTATTTATATATTTAACATCCTTACGAAAAGTAGTAATATCGAATTTATAATTATCACACTTAAAAGAAACATTTCCATAATCATGTAACTTAACATCATAACCCTTAAAAATATTAAGAACCTCTTTAGGTTTAGCTTTAGTAGTTATATCAATATCCATAGTACTAATACCAAGAATTTTATCTCTAACATACCCCCCTATAACATAAGATTCATAACCATTTTTTTCTAAAGTTTCAAGTACATTATATATTATTTTATCCATAATTCCACCTCTTTAATTATATCTAATCATAATAAAAATATCAATATGAATATCAAGAAAAAAGATTACTGTATAAAAACAATAATCATTTATTCAATATCTCTGTCTTACATTTTCATCTTTAATTTGATCAATATCAAGTATTAAATCATTTCTATTAACCTCATCAGAATAACTAAGTATTTCATATAAACTAGGCAAAGAAGAAATACTACAGTTAATAGCTTTATTAGCCATTATAAGCTCCAAACTTTTATCTTTTACACCTTTATTATTTGATATATCTATTATTGTAGAGACTTGCTTTTCATCTGTAGCACACGAAATAATAGAAGATAAACCACATAAAACTCCTAAATTAAGATCACTTTTAGATTCAATCATATCTGTAATCGCAGAAGCCTTATACGAATCCTCAGTCCTAGTCATAAAACCAATAATTTCTACAAGCCTACATCTTAAAAGTTTGTTCATCTCATTAGTATTTTCTTCTTCCCTTAAGTAATCAAGAACCTTTCTAGTAACAGTTAAAGCTCCCGCTGCACCATCATTAGTTTTTGAAGCAAGAACCATTCTTATAATTAAGAAAATATTATCATAATCATCCTTAAACTCATCCATCTCATTAACAATATTTGATGAAGAAATAATTTTTTGTCTATCCTTATTAATATCAGTATTATCAGAAATATACTCTAAAAGTTTAGCCTTATCATCTCTATTTTTACTAGTTGAAGCATAAGTTTTTATAAGATGCTCAAAAATGATTTCATCATTCCAATCAATTGCTAATATTTTTTCTAGATCATCAATTTCTAAACTATACAAATACATATATTTGTCTATATTATGTTTGCTAATACCGTTTTCTTTTAATCTATTCTCTATTTCCCCATAAAGTTCTTCTATTCTTACCATACCATTACCTCCTCTAACAATATCTTATCACTTATAAAAAAAACTGTCAACAAACATCATATTTGTTAGAATTGTTTGATTAGATAATTACTTTTAATTAAACTAAAATTCTTACTACTCACATATCTTTCATGATTATTTCTTTATTATTTAAGATTATTTATTTCTTCTCTTGTTAAGCCTGTATATTTACATATCATTTCTATATCTAAGTTATCCTTTAACATATTTCTTGCTGTTTCGAGTATGCTTTCTTTTTTACCTTGAGCAATGCCAGCGGCCATGCCGGTCTCTATGCCCTTTTCTCTTGCCTCTTCAAGTTCTGTTATTCTAAGCTTTTCTTCATGTAACTCTTTATCATAAAGTCCTACTATATCATCTTCCATACTTGCTCT
>CAKOSE010000019.1 GCA_934102055.1 uncultured Bacilli bacterium
TCAAGGATCGAAAGATAGATAAATGTTTGCCACCTAGAAATAGGTACAGAACATGGCTTATTAAATGTTATTTTTTTAATTGCAAGAGGTGTTTTATGAAGGAAATAGGAGAGCAGTTTAAAGAAAAAAGAGAAGAGATAGGAATTACATTAGAAGAAGTATCAAGTGATTTAAATAAGGATATTATTCTAGTAGAAAACCTAGAAAGTGGTAACCATAAAGTATTTAAAGATATATTAGAACTAAAGGATATGGTTAAAATATATGCAAAATATTTGGGTTTGGATGATGAAAAACTGTTAGGAGATTTAGATGATTTTTTATTTGAGAAAACATCTAAAATAAGTATAGAAGATATAAAAGAAAGATTAAAAGAAGAAAATAAGAAAAAGCAGGAGAAGAAAGTTAGAACTCCGTATACGATAGAGTATGAAAGTAAAAGGAATATAACATTAATAATGATTTTAGTAATAATAGTGGTAATTTTAGTTATATTTTACGTGCTATTAAGAAATATATATCTAAAATAAGGAGGACTTTATGAAGTTTAATTTGCCGACGAAATTAACGTTTTTAAGATTAATATTAGCAATATTGATAATAATATTATTATTATTTCCATTTTATAGAGTAGGTTTTGAGTTTAAGACATTTTTGTATCATAGTATTTTAATAGATGTTAGGTATTTGCTTAGTGGTTTAATATTTATAATAGCATCTATAACAGATTATTTTGATGGAAAGATAGCTAGAAAGAATAAACAGGTAACTGATTTTGGAAAGTTTTCTGATGCAATAGCTGATAAAGTTTTAGTAAACTCAGTATTAATAATTTTTGCATCACAAGGATTTATACCTGCAATAATTCCAGTTGTAATAATAGTAAGAGATATAATAGTAGATGCAATAAGAATGAATGTTGCGGGTAAGGGAGTAGTTCAAGCTGCTAAAATGAGTGGAAAAATAAAGACAGCTAGTCTTATGCTTGGCATAGTGCTTACATTTTTCTATAATTTACCGTTTGAATTGATTGGGCTTCAAATTTCAAAGTTTTTCTTATATTTTGGAACTTTAATGTCAGTTGTATCTATGGTTGAGTATTACAATTTGAATAAAAAAATGTTATATATAGAGTTTGAAAATAAAAAATAAAAGTTATAGTTAACGATAAAAGGTTCATAAAAATTAAAAAATTCCTATAGGGGATTTTTTTGTTTTGAAGCGGAAAAACCTTTGAAATTTCAAACAAACAAATGTTTGTAAAAATTATTGACAAGTCTTATATCTTGTAGTATGATGAATACATATAGGGAGGATATGACGATGGCAAAAAAAGAAATTAAGCAAGATAAAACATTGGAACAAGTATTGGCAGATATAGAAAAACAATTTGGAAAAGGGTCAATTATGCGTTTAGGAGAAAATACAAATATGGAGGTTGAAGTGACGTCAAGTGGAAGTTTAGCTCTTGATTTAGCACTTGGGGTTAATGGTTTTCCTAAGGGAAGAATAATTGAAATATTTGGACCTGAATCAAGTGGTAAGACGACAGTAGCATTGCATGCAATAGCAGAAGTTCAAAAAACTGGAGGAAGAGCTGCATTTATTGATGCGGAACATGCTCTTGATCCGGTTTATGCAAAAAGATTAGGAGTTAATATAGATGAGCTTTTAATTTCCCAACCAGATACTGGAGAACAAGCACTTGAAATATGTGAAGCTTTGGTAAGAAGTGAAGCTGTAGATATAGTTGTAATAGATTCAGTAGCGGCATTGGTGCCAAAAGCTGAAATAGAGGGAGAAATGGGTGATTCTCATGTGGGACTTCAAGCAAGATTAATGTCTCAGGCATTAAGGAAATTATCTGGGACTGTAAATAAGACTAAGACAACATGTATTTTTATAAATCAATTAAGGGAAAAGGTTGGAGTAATGTTTGGTAATCCAGAAACAACTCCAGGTGGAAGAGCACTTAAGTTTTATTCAACAATAAGATTAGATGTTAGAAGAGGAGAACAATTAAAAACAAGTGAAAGTGTAATTGGAAATAAAACAGTTATTAAGGTTGTAAAAAATAAAGTAGCACCACCATTTAAAACTGCAGTAGTAGAAATAATGTATGGCCTTGGAATATCTAAGGAAAGTGAAATAATAGATCTTGCAGTAGAAGCAGGGATAATAGATAAAAGTGGTGCTTGGTACTCTTATAATCAATCAAAAATAGGACAAGGGAAAGAAAATGTTAAATCTTTACTTAGAGAAAATAAAAAATTGTGTGAGGAAATTGAAAAGAAGGTAAGAGAAGTATATGTAAAAAAGCCTGACAAGAGTGATAAGAATGATAAGTGATAAAACTTGTCGTTTTTTTACAGGAAAATTATATTTATTATATTGAAAAAAATAAAATAATATAGTAAAATTATTTTAGTAAACTAGGAAAGTGATGTTTTTGTATGAATACTATTATAAAAAAAATAAAGTTAAAAGATAAAAAGTATATATTAAGTTTAGCAATAGTATTAGTAGGAATGCTATCTCTTTTAGGTGGCACAAGTTATGCTATTTTAAAGGGTTCAGCAACATCAACAAAACAACAAATAATTAAAACAGGAAAGATAGAATTAAAATTAACAGAAAACTATGAAAGTATCAGTAAAAAGATGTCAGTAATGTCTGATGTGGATGGTTTAAGTCAAGATGATGTATATGAGTTCACTTTAAAAAATATTGGGGATGCTGCAGCTAAATATGAATTAAAACTTGTAAATGAAGTGCCTAGTTCATATACAGGACAAGTTTTAGATACTAAATATATAAAAATTGGTCTTGAAATAAATGGCGAAGAATATGGTCCGATGTCACTTGAAAAGGTAAAAAATGTAATAGATAGTGATATTTTATATAAAACAGAGATAATAACATATAAATTAAGAGTATGGCTTGATAATTCTAAAGAGGAAGAAATAGGCAATTTCGAAGATTATAAAGTATTTTTAAAGTTAAAGGTTGAAGCGGAACAAAGGCCAAGTAGTATTGATGGGGGGGTTACTGAGACTTTTGTATATACTGGGAATACACAAAAATATATAGTACCTAGAGATGGAAAATATAAAATAGAATTATGGGGTGCTAGTGGTAATAATGATTATAATAGTTATACAAAAGCTAACCCTTCATATGGAGGATATACTTCAGGTAATATTAATTTAAATGCTGGAGAAATTCTTTATTTCAATGTTGGTGGTATGGCTCAAACTTTTAATTGTTGTAGTAAACAAGGAGTTAATGCTGGAAGCGGAGGAGCAACGGATGTAAGAATTTATGATAATGGTATTAAACCTAGTAATAAGTATAGATATGTCAGAAACTATATTAATGGTTCATCATTAAATGATTCAAGTCATTGGGTTGAAATAAAAGTATATGATGAATCTGGCAATGTAATAAGTAATGGGAAAAATGTTACTTACAATGGTAGTGGAGCACATTATGGTGGCACTGCTACTACACCTAATGCTGTTACTGATGGTAATACTACTAGTAATAATTATTTTGGATTGATTGGTAGTGCCGATTCTTATGTTGAAATTGATTTAGCAAGTGATTATATTATTAGCAAAGTTGAAGTATGGCATTATTATAGTGATAGTAGAGTTTATAAAGATCAAAAAACTGTATTGTTGACAAGTGATAAAAAAATTAGTGATGTTATATATACAAGTTCTGTAAACGGAACTTATGCAGAAACAAGTAGTGGGAAGTCGATGAGTAATATTTATTTGATTAAAGATTTAACAAGTAGAATAATGGTGGCAGGAGGTTCTGGGGGATCATATAAAGATAGTACTGCTGCAGCTGGTTCTCATGCTGGAGGACTTAGTTCTCAGGCGGTAAGCCATTCTTCTTATCCTATTTATTCTGCTACTCAAACAGAAGGTGGTAAAGCTGGTTATAATGGTACTGCTGGTTCATTTGGTTTTGGTGGAACTAATTCATCTTCACATTATAATTCAGGGGGTGGTGGTTATTATGGCGGTGGATCTTCTCCAGGCTCAGGTGGTGGTTCATCTTATATATCTGGACATACAGGATGTGTTGCAGTTGTTTCAAATAGTAGTATAACTCCAAAAAGTGGATGTAGTACTGGAACTAGTAGTAATGCCTGTTCTATTCATTATAGTAATAAAGTTTTTACTGATACTATTATGATAGATGGTGGTGGTTATTCTTGGACTAATACTAAAGGTAGTAAAGTTCAAATGCCTAAAGTAAATGGAACATTATATACTTTAGGTGTAGGTAATCAGGGTGATGGAGCAGCTAAGATTACTTATTTAGGATAAAAAACATTAAATTATAAGAAAAAATACTATCTTAAAAATAGTATTTTTTCTTATATTGACTTTTTTTAAGTTTGAATTTAAAATAAAGATAGTGTTAAATAATTTAACATAGGAAATGGAGGTAAATATGAATAATACAGTATTCTCCATTTTACTGGTCATAATTGGATTATTCCTAGGAATTGGTTTGACTTTTATAATAAATCATTTTAGAGTTAATAATGCTGAATCTAAAATAAATCAATTATCAGAAAAGGCTCGAAAGGAATCTGAAAAGTTAAAAAGAGATATGCTTTTTGAAGCTAAGGAAGAGGCACATAAACTAAAAATGAATTTAGATAAGGAAATAAAGGAAAAAAAGGCAGAGATAAAGGAATCAGAAAATCGTCTTATTCAAAGGGAACAAAATATGGATAAGAGGGATGAAAATTATCAAAAAAGAGAACAATTTTTAGATAATCGTGAAGAAAAAATGCAAGAACAAATTAAAAAGATTCAAAATGATCAAGCTGAAATGGAAAAGCTAAAACAAGAACAAATTGATATGCTTTCAAAAATAAGTGGACTTGATAAGAATAGAGCGAAAGAGCTTATAATGAAAAAAGTCGAAGAGAGTATGAATATTGAAATTGCGAATTATATAAAAGAAAAAGAAGATGAGGCTAAATTAAATGCTGATAAAAATGCTAAAAATTTATTAGTGAATACAATGCAAAGATATTCTTCTGAAGTAAGCAATGAGAAAACAGTTTCTACTATTGAACTTCCAAATAATGAGATGAAAGGAAGAATAATAGGTAGGGAAGGGAGAAACATAAGGACAATTGAGGCTATAACAGGAGTAGATCTTATAATTGATGATACTCCGGAAGCTATTGTTATTTCGTCATTTGATCCGTTAAGAAGAGAGATTGCAAAAATAACAATAGAAACTTTAATAAAAGATGGAAGAATTCATCCAACTAGAATAGAAGAAGTATATGATAAAACAGTAAGAGACATGAAAGAAAAAATCATGGAATATGGTAATAATGCTTTATTTGAGTTGGGTGTAACTAAAGTTGATAATGATTTAATTGAAATAATAGGAAAGTTACATTTTAGAACTAGCTATGGCCAAAATGCTTTAACTCATTCAATGGAAGTAGCTCATTTATCTGGTATAATTGCATCTGAATTAGGAGAAAATATAACACTTGCTAAAAGAGCTGGTCTTCTTCATGATATAGGAAAGGCAATTGATCATGAGGTTGAGGGAAGTCATGTGGAAATAGGAGAAAAAATAGCTAAAAAGTATAAAGAGAATCCTATAGTAATTAATGCAATAGCATCACATCATGGTGATAAAGAAGCAACAAGTATAATAGCAAATATAGTTCAAATTGCAGATACACTTTCAGCATCTCGTCCTGGTGCTCGTAATGATTCTTTAGAAAATTACATTAAAAGATTAGAACAATTAGAGGCAGTAACACAAGATATAAAAGGTGTAGAAAAGTGCTATGCTTTAGGAGCTGGAAGAGAACTTAGAGTACTTGTTAAACCAAATGAGGTGGATGATATAACAAGTCATAAAATTGCTAGGGAAATAAAAGAAAAAATAGAAAATGAGATGCAGTATCCAGGAACTATAAAAGTAACTGTAATACGTGAAACGAGAGTAACAGAAGAAGCTAAATAGTCTTCTGTTTTTTCTATGAGTTTACTTATCTTTTTACTTATCGTATAGAACAGATGAAACATAGAATTAGTTTATTGTATATATTGATTTTTTGTTTTATAATAAATATGGTGGTAAAAAATGAAAAAGGTAATATTAATAGATGGAAATAATCTTCTTTTTAGGAGTTATTATGCTACGGCTTATAGGGGTTCTCTTCTTAGAAATTCTAAAGGTTTTCCGACGAATGCTTTGTTTGGATTTATAAATATGTTAAATAAGATTATAAATGAGGAAAACCCTAGTTATATGATGATTGCATTTGATAAGGGTAAAACGTTTAGACATGAAAAATATGACGGTTATAAGGATGGTAGAAAAGAAACTCCTTTGGAACTTAAGAAACAGTTTCCTGTTGCTAAGGAGATTGCAGATGCTATGGGGATACCTTGTTTTGAGATAGATAATTATGAAGCTGATGATATAATTGGAACTTTTGCAAATGAGATTGATAAAGAAGATGATTATTATTCTGTTATTGTTAGTAGTGATAGGGATTTGTTACAACTAATAACTGATAAAAATGAGATGAAACTTTTAAAGAGTAATGATTGTATTAGATTAAATAAGCAAGCTTTTATAGAAAGTTACGGTTTTACTCCTGAAAAGATAATTGATTTAAAGGGAATAATGGGTGATTCAAGCGATAATATTCCTGGGGTTAAAGGAATTGGAGAAAAGGGTGCTATGTCTTTGATACAAAAGTATGGGACTGTTGAGGAAATATATAATCATATAGATGAGATAAAGGGTAAGACTAAGGAAAAACTTATGAATGATAAGAAAAATGCATTTTTTTCTAAAGAGCTTGCTACTATTTATAAAGATGTACCGATAGAAAGAAATTTGGAAAATATTAAATATAATGGAAAAACTCCGAAATTGGTACCTCTTTTAAAAGAATATGAGTTTTTTTCTCTTATAAAGAAATTAAATTTAAAAGAACAGGAAGAAGTAACGAGAGAGTATCAGGTTGTAAAAGAAATAACTGTTTCTCAAGATAGTGCCCTTTATATAGAAACCAGAGGGAATTATCATGATAAGCAAATTCTTGGTATAGCTATCTCAAATGAAACTGGGAATTATTTTATTGAAAGCTGTGATATAACAAATATAAAGGTAAATAAAGATGTTGTACTTTATACATATGATTTAAAAAAGTTATATATTTTGTTTAAGTATAATGGAATAGTTTTGGATAATAAGATATATGATTTAATGCTTGAGTCTTATATACTTAATTATAAAATAAAAGAAGATATAGCATATCTTATGAATATATGTGGTTCTGCTAGTATTTCTGTTGATGAAATTTTAAGAAGAAAGTCTAAATTAAAGAAAGAAGATTTTATTAGTAATATGATAAATAAGTCAAGTTTTATTTATGAGAATAGGACTAAATTTTATGAAGAACTTAAAGATGAAGGGTATCTAAAATTGTATGAGGATATTGATCTTAAACTTACGTATGTTTTAATTGATATGGAATATACTGGTGTAAATATTGATAAAGATTTTTTGGATAAGATGAAGGATGAGGTTTTTCGACAAGTAAGTGATTTAGAAGAGGATATATATAGGCTTGCTGGTACAAGAAATTTTAATATAATGAGTCCTAAACAACTTGGAAAGGTTTTGTTTGAAGATTTAGCAATACCGTATCCTAAGAGGGTAAAGAGTGATAAGAGTTATTCTACTAGTGTTGATATTTTAAGTAAGTTAACAGACTATAAGATAATAAGAAAGATACTTGATTATAGAACAGTTACCAAATTATATTCAAATTATATAGTGGGGCTTATGGATTATATTAAGGAAGATGGAAGAATTCATACAATTTTTACTCAGACACTTACTAGAACAGGAAGACTTTCTTCAGTAGGGCCTAATCTTCAGAATATTCCAGTAAGGGAAGAATATGGGAGGCTTATTAGAAAGGCTTTTATTCCTAGTAAGGATAGTGTTATAATATCTAGTGATTATTCTCAAATAGAACTTAGAGTCTTTGCACATATGTCTGGGGCTAGTAATTTGATTGAATCTTTTAATAATAATATGGATATTCATAAGAAAACTGCGATGGATATTTATAATATAAAAGAGAATGAGGTAACACAAAAGGAAAGAAGAGAGGCTAAGGCTGTAAATTTTGGTATTTTATATGGAATAAGTAGTTTTGGTTTATCTGAGGATTTGGGAATAAATGTAAAAGATGCTAAAATGTTTATAGATAATTATTTAGAAACTTATCCTGGAATTAAGGATTATAGGAATAATTTACTTTTAAATGCTCATAAGAATGGTTATGTTAAGACTATGTTTGGAAGAAAAAGAATAATTGAAGAGTTAAAAAGTTCAAATTATATGATAAAATCAAGTGGTGAAAGAATGGCACTTAATACTCCAATTCAGGGAACAAGTGCAGATATATTAAAGCTTGCTATGATAGAAATACATAATGAATTAAAACGAAGAAATTTAAAGACAAAAATGATAATTCAAGTGCACGATGAGTTGTTGTTTGATACCCCTAAAGAAGAGTATGAAGAGGTAGTACAATTAATAAGAGATAAGATGGAAAATGCGTGTAAATTATCTGTGCCATTAAAGGTAGAAATAGAAAGTGGTGCTAGTTGGTATGAAGCTAAGTAATAAAGATGGAGAAACAAAAGTTTTAATAGTCAGTGTATTTGTAAATATATTTATAATAACTATGGAGACTTTATCTGGGATACTAGGAAATTCTATATCACTAGTTGCATCTGGAATACATGCAATATCAGATCTTTTAACAGATATCTTTTCATTAATTGGAGCTAAGTTATCAAGAAAAAAGGAAGATAGAATTCATCCTTTAGGATATGGAAATATGGAAAATATATTTAGTTTAGGAATGGGTGTATTTATAATAGGAATGGGTCTTTTTATGTTAAAAGATGTATTCGGAGAACCTACTAAAATGCCTTCTCCATTTCTTTTGATCATTATTTGCATTTCTATGACTGTAAGATATTTATGTTCTAATTATTTAATGAAATCTGGTATAAAATATAATTCAAATTTGTTAATAAGTAATGCCAAAGAAGGTAAGATGGATGTTGTTTCTTCATTTTTCTTAATCTTTGTAATAATTCTTTCTCAATTTCAAAATAGATTGTCATGGTTAAAATATTTGGATTTAGCCGGAGGAATTTTAATAAGTGTTTTGATAATCTATGTTGGACTTACAATTGTTCATGAGGAGACAAGTAATTTACTTGGAAGACAGGAAAATAATAAGAATTTAGTAAGAAATATAAAGAATCACATTTTAAAGAATAAAAATATTAAAAGGGTAGAAAATATAAATTTAATAAAATTTGGACAAACGTATTTAGCAATATTTGAAATATATTTTTCAAAGAATATCACTATAAAGGAAGCGGATAAGGAAAGAAATGCTTTAGAAGAAGAAATAAAGGCAAGGTATAGTCAAATAAATAAAATAATAATTAAAATATGTTACAAGGGGGAATAGAATGCCAGAGTTACCAGAAGTAGAGACAGTGAGGAGATCGCTTTTAAAGAAACTATTAAATAAGAAAATAACAGACATAAAGATACTTTATAATGATATATTTCAAGATCAAGATATAAGTAAGGTAATATTAAATATAAAAAATCAAAAAATTGTAGATATTAAAAGAAGAGGTAAATGGTTAATTTTTGAGCTTAATAACTATTATTTACTTAGTCATTTAAGGATGGAAGGTAAATATGTTTATAGGAATTTGAATCAAGAAATAGAAAAACATGAATTAGTAATATTTAATATTGATGATCAGTTTGAACTTAGATATAAAGATGTAAGAAGATTTGGTAAAATGTATTTGGTAGAGAAGGATAATTTATGTAAGAGTCCTCTTTCGAAGCTGGGATATGAACCGTGGGATGATGCTTTAACAGTAGATTATTTAAGGGAAAAATATAAGAATAAGAGTATTCCGATTAAGACAATATTACTTGATCAAACAATAGTAACGGGAATAGGCAATATATATGCTGATGAGATTCTTTTCCTAAGTAAGATAAATCCTAAGATGAGGGGAAGGGATTTAACTGACGAAAATTTGAATGATATAATAATAAATACAAGGAAGGTTCTGGAACAGGCAATAGAACAAAAGGGTACTACTATAAGAAGTTATACTTCTGAAGAGGGAGTAGCAGGTAATTTTCAAAATAATTTAAGTGTTCATAAAAGAGAAGGGGAAAAGTGTCTTTGTTGTAATGGAATTATTAAGAGGATAAAGATTGGTGGACGTAGCACTTATTATTGTGAGAATTGTCAGAAGTAATATAAAATGTTGTTTTTTGAATATTAAAAGAAGTACATTCAGTATTAAGATGTACCTCTTTTTGTCTTATAGGAAAGTGCTTAATTAGTTATTAAAGGAGAAAGTAAGGAATTAGACATAAGTACATGTTTAATTCCTTGCTTTTACAATAAGTTATTTTTTTGATTAAAATAATTCATTAGCCATTGACGAACATATGTTTTGTTTGATATAATTGGTTTATCAAAAGGGGGAATATGTACATGTATAATGTTTATAAGCTTAAATTGTATCTGAATCGTATTCAAAAAGAATTAATAAATAAGATGTTTGGATGTACTAGATTTGTTTATAATTACTATTTAGAAAAGATGAAAAAAGATGGTTATGTATATGCATATAATAATATTAATGACTATGTAATTAACTTAAAATATAAGTTTTTGTTTTTACAAGAAATTGATAGTATAGTTATAAGAAGAAGTATATTTAATTTAGACGCAGCATATCAAAAAATGTATAAAGAAGGAAAAGTTGTTTCAGTATTTAAAAGTAAATTTGGTAAAAATAGTTATAATACTGATGTAATATATAACACTTAGAAAGATAAGCAATATTGTACTATAGAACTTGATCTAATAAAAAGACAAGTAAAGTTACCAAAACTTAAATGGGTTAAAATAGAAGTACATAGAAATAAAATAAAGAGTACGGTAGCGACTATCGGAATTTAAGTCTGTGGAGAATATCAAGAATGATATCTATGAAGCAGAAAAAGAGAACCGTGAGGTTCTCAGGATAAGCTTTAGCTTGTCTTTTGTTCTTTGATTCTCTTTTCCAGTAAATCAATTAAAATATAAAGTAAATAAGAAATAATACCAAGTATAAATATAGAAGTAATGACAAGATTTAGATTAAATACTTGTGAACCATAGGTTATTAAATAACCAAGACCTTTTTTTGATACTAGTAGTTCTCCCATTGTGACACCGATTAGTGATAAGCTTATGTTTATTTTCAGGGTATTAACTAAGCTTTTAGTGTTTCCTCTTAGGACTAGTTTAGTAAATATTTGCATCTTGCTAGCACCGAATGATTTCATTAAGATAATTTTAGAGTTATCTGTATTAATAAAGGCATTATACATACCAATAATGGTTGTGAAAACTGATATGAGTAGAGCCATGAAAATGATAGAATTTGTATTTGCTCCGATCCAAATTATTATTAATGGACCAAGGGATATTTTTGGTAATGAGTTTAGTACAGTAAGATAAGGATCAAATATTTTTGAAATAGTTTTGTTACTCCATAGTAAGCTTGCAATAATAAGACCAATTATACTAGCAAGAGTAAAACTAATTATTGTTTCATAAAGAGTTATAAATATATGAGAAGTTAAGTTATCATTTTTGAATAAATCTATGACAGTTGTAATAATCATTGATGGATAAGAAGTTAAGAAAGGATTAATGATTTCAAGCCTTGCAGTGATTTCCCAAGTTATAAGAAATAGTACAATTATAGCGATTTTAAAAAAATTTATAATGAATTTATTTCTTTTTTGTTTTTTTAGGAATAGTTTGTGGCTATTACTATACATGATGATCCATCTCTTTCCATATTTTGTCATAGTATTCTATAAATTTTTTGTCTTTTCTATTTAAAGATGGAATATTGTTTTCTTCAAGATTAATGTCTATTATTTCTTTTATTTTACCTGGTCTATTTGAAATAATGATAACTTTATCAGACATACATATAGCTTCAGTAATATCGTGGGTAACCATGATAGTAGTTTTTCCTTCTTGTTTTATGATGTTTTTTAAATCATCTGATAGGGATAGTCTTGTTTGATAATCTAAGGCACTGAATGGCTCATCTAGGAGAAGTATATCTGGATTTATAGCAAGTGTCCTAATTAAAGCAACTCTTTGAATGCTTTAAAGACACTTTTTTAAAAGTTCCATTTTATTTTGATATTTCTTGTTTTGTTTGTTTTGTTTATTTTTCCTATATAAATTTTATCTATCATTTCTTCTATAATGAATCTGTTTAGTTTAAGGAATGCTTTATATTTTTGTAAATCATTATTAAAATTAGAGTATTTGTCTTTGTAATAATTTAGTTTGTTATTTATATTATTATTTAGTTCTGTAAGTTTTATTTTATCTTTATTAAAACTTGATGTTAGTTCTTTGAATATTTTTTCGTCTATGATACCTTTCACTTTGTCTTTATAAAGGTTTTTTATGTAATTATTATTATTTTGTAACTCATTTGAAAGGTTTTTCTTTTCTTTTTGAAGTGTTGCTATTTTGTTTTTTAACATGTTTTTGTTATAAGATATGATTTTTTCTTTTAAGTAGTTTTCGTTAAAGTATTCATTAATTAGTTTATTTAATTCTTTTAGGATTATTTTTTCTAATGTATCATATCTAATTGAATCTTTGTTTATACAGTCGTGGTAACAGACTAGGTAGTCATGTTTACTGGAACTTTTTTTTCTCATTAGATTGTTACATGATTGACAAAATACTTTTCCTGAGAATATATGGATGAAATAGCTTTTTGGACTTGATTTTTTTCTTTTGTTTATTATTTCTTGTACTTTTGAAAATTTCTTTTTATCGATGATTGCTTCATGGGTTGAATTAACTTTTATCCATTTGTTGTTTGGTTTGTTGATTATTTTGTGATTTTTGTAACTTACTGTGGTTCTTTTTCCTTGGATTAGGTTGCCTATATAGATTTCGTTTTTAAGAAGGTTTTTTATATATGTACTGTTCCATTTTATATCACTTGGCTTTTTTTTGCTTACTATGTTTAGTTTTATACCTTTTTGGTATTTATAAAATGATGGTGAGGAAATATTTTTGTTATTTAGATATTTTGCTATACTGGATGTGTTCATTCCTGATAGAAATAGATCGAATATTAATGAGACAATTGATGCGGCATAGTGATCTATGATTAGTTTATTATTGTTGTCTGGTGATATTTTGTATCCGAATGGTGCGAATGGTGAGATGAATTCTCCATTTTTCATTTTTGAATTAAAGGCACTTCTTATGTTATTTGAAACGTCTTCTAGGAACCATTCGTTAACAAGGCCATTAATTTGTCTTGATTTTTTATTGCCACTTATCATGGTGTCTGCATTATCACAAATGCTAATAAATCTAACATTCCATTCTAGAAATTTATTGTTTATGTATTTTTCTACTACTTCCATGTCTCTTGAAAATCTTGACTGACTTTTACATAGAACTATGTTTAGTATGCCTTTTTCACAATCTTTTATTAATTGTTCAAAGGCTGGTCTATAACTGCCTGCACCAGAGATGTCCTCATCACAGTATTCTTTTACTAATATAAAGGAGGGATTTTTGTTTATGTATTCTATTAACATATTTCTTTGGTTTTTGATGGATTCACTAATGTTATTTTGTTTATCTTTATCTTCGTTAGATAGTCTAAGATAGATACCAACTTTAAGAAGTCTATTTGGGTTCATTGATGGTTTCAAGTTCCGTGTTCATATAGATTATAATACTTAATAGTTTTTCGTTTATGATGTGATTTAGATTTTTTTCATTATATTCGCTTATGATATTATAGTTAATATTCATAAAAACACCTCTTTATTTAAATATATTAAAATAAAAAGAAAAAAACTCCAACAAGTGATTGGAATTAGTTTTTTTCTATTACTAGGGGATTAAAATTATTTATAGCAGAAACTAGTTTTGGATGTTTTATAACGAAGTAAATGGCAGGATTTAGAACTTTGTAGATTATAACATATTTATTCATAACTATTTCAATTACTATATTATCAAAAACTTTATGTTTATTAAAAATAACATTATAATTAGGATTATTATATGAAAGAGTTAGATCTAGGTGTTTTTGGTATTCATCGTATGTGTAATTAATTCTTTTATCTAGAGGGATACCTTCTAGGGATAGGTATATGTTGTCGTCTTTATTGTATTTATAGATATAATCTTGAAATGTGTTTGTTCCTAGTATGTTTTTTACTTTCTTTTCTTCTTTATGTTTATATTCAATTATTAGTTCTTTTTCTTTTTTCGATAGGTTATTTCTGTTTAGAATTTTTATTAATAGTTCATCTGTTATAGTAAAGATTGGTAATGAGTATAAGTATCTTTTTCTATTAAGTTTATTTGAAAGGTCTTCTTTTTGGAAACTTTCGAATAGTTTTCTGTTTTTTTCGTTGTAAATATCCATTAGAGGATAGGCTTTCTTTAGTAGTTGTTTTGCTTTTTCTTTGTAATAGTTCATTTCTTTGGAGTTATTTATTAAATAGTATTTGCCTTTGTTATGGTATCCTTTTATGCATTCTCCTGTTAGGGCATATTCTCCGGATACGTAGTTTAGGTGTTGATAGACTGAGTTTTTTATTTCTTTTAGATAATAAGGAGAAATTTGCCCAGTCATGTAAATAGGCATCCAGCTTTCAAGTCCTAGCATCATTTCATTAAATGGTCTATCTAAGTTATGGATGATGTTAAGATGAAGTCCTTTTTTAAGACACATTGCTACTCCGAACATCCATTTTTTACTGAATTCAATATCACGTGCCATATCTTCCATAGGCATATCGCTACACATAAATATATTTTCATTTGATTTAGATAGAACTGTTGCTTTGAAGAAATCTAGCTCACCTTTCTTCATTTCTTCTAGTCCAAAATAGTTTTTACTTCTTGCTTTGTAAAAGGGAATATTTGGGACTTTTAGTTTATCAAAGGAGATAGCTTTTATATAATCAGATAGATTAAATTTATCGAGGTTAATTAAGAAATTTTTTATGTTATTATCATATGATGGGGAACTGTTTGTTAGAAAGTCAAATATGATTTTAAACATTTCATTATTATTTATTTTTTTTGTAATACTTATCCCAAGTGAGGTGAAAAGATAGTATTTATCTATATTGTTATATTTAGATACTACAAAGAAGGAAACTTTTTCACAGAATGAGACTGGATCTGATGGTTTTGCTTTGCCATATCTTATACGTGATATGTGTGATGGATCGAAAACTATGTATTTTGACATTTCATTGATATTTATTTTAAGACTAGTAATTAGTTTATTTAGATTAGTGCTGAAATTATCGTAATTAAATTTATCTTTTTCTTTAATGGCTTTAGAGAGTTCATTATATATATTAATATTTATATAGTTTGTTATGTCTTTTTCTTTGATAATATCTTCGATAGAGTTACTAATTTTTTTAAGCTGGATGCTATCTATTTTAGGAGTTCTTTCTCCACTTCTATATCTGCTTATGACTGCTTCTGAAATAGAGGATTTTTTAGAAAGTTCTTTTGAAGAACAGTTGCAAATTTTTAAATATTTGTTAAGAGTATCTTTAAAGTTCATATTAATCACCAAGGATATTGTATCATATAGAAAGTAGAATAGCACTAAAACTTGTCGGTTAAAACATTGTTTTTTATGACAAGATAATTGTTAATGATATGAAATTACACTATACTGAATTATAAGAAAAGTAAAGGAGTGGTAACATGGCAATGATAAAATGTCCAGAGTGTAAGAATAATATAAGTGATAAGGCTGAGGTTTGTCCTAAGTGTGGATATGAACTTAATAAGAAGAATAATAATCAAAAGGAGAAAAAGGAAAAGAAGAAAGTTGATTACAAGTACATAATTTTAGGTCTTTTGATAATAGTAGTGGGGTTTTATATGTTAAATCAAAATAATGAAAGAAACAAGGAGCAAAATCCAAGTGCCCCTGTAACTTCGGATAAACAAAGTAAACAGGTAACACCTGGTACTTATACAGGTTATGTTGTTTATAATGATCAAACTTTAAAGATGAGTTATGAAATACCAAGTAATTATAAGACTTTTACAGATAAAAATTTAACTTATGTTGGTCAAAATATAGATAATGAAGGAGCATTAATACCATATATAGTTTTAGGATGGGATACAACGTATGCTAATCCTGTACAGTTTTTGAATGCTTTTACTGATGAACTTAGAAAGGTATATAATGATGTTACAATAACAATAGATTTGTTATCTAATACGATAGGAAATTATTATGTATATGGAATTCAATATAAATATACTTCTAGTGGGCATATAGTTATAGATAATAGGTATGCAACTCAAATAGATGGGAAAATTTTTATGGTTGGAACAAAAGAAGAAAATCAAAATACTGAAGAGATAAATAATCATGTAAGAGTGATACTTAATACTTTAAAAGGAGTAAATTGATATGGCATTGATAAAGTGTAAAGAATGTGGGAAGTCTATGTCTGCACAAGCTAAAATTTGTCCTCATTGTGGTATAAAAAATGATGTAAGAACTTGTCCTGAATGTAATAATGAAGTAAAAGAAGAGGATATTTATTGTAAAGAGTGTGGGTATCCTTTAAAGAAGAAAAATCCTTCTAATATAGTTAGTGAGAATTTAGATAAAATAACTGGAGCTCAGTCTGAGAATTATGTAACTTTTAAGGATTTGTTTAAAAATACATTTAAAAAACATACGGATGAGGAGCTTGATGAAATATTTGTATGTGGTTCTTCAAAAACAATTCCGAAGGTAAAGGATATAGATCCAAGAAAAGCAACAGCATGGGTATATTTTAAGATATTAATACTTTTTGTAATAGCGTACATCCCGACTCGGATAGGATTTATAAATTATGGTAATGATAATTTCTTACCTGCAATGATAATGCTTGCAGCATTTGCAATTCCTGTAACTGTACTTATATTTTTCTTTGAGATAAATATTTTCAGAAATATACCATTTTATAAAGTGATAAAATACTTTATATTAGGTGGAGCTTTATCATTAATAGTAGCAATAGTTTTCTTTTCGTTTGATTTTAATACAGATACAACAACATATTTTGGGGCTTTAATGGTAGGGGTAATAGAGGAAGTTGCAAAGATAATAATAGTAGCAATATTCTTATTTAAAAGTAAGAACAGTAATTATATATTAAATGGGTTATTGGTTGGTGCAGCAGTAGGAGCAGGTTTTGCAGCGTTTGAAACAGCAGGATATATTTTAAGATATGGTATGAATAATGGTATTGACGTGATGTTTAACACAATAAAAGTAAGAGGAATCTTAGCGCCAGGAGGACATGTTGCATGGGCTGCAATCGAAGGTGCAGCACTTATGTATGTAAAGGGTTTTGAGAAATTAGATAAGAGACATTTAGGCGATAAAAGGTTTTTTCTTATTTGTTTAATACCAATAGTGTTACATGGTGTTTGGGATATGCCTATACAGTTACCATATTATATAGTACAAATAACATTAATAATTTTAGCTTGGCTTGTAATAATATATTTCATAAACTTAGGTTTAAAACAAGTAGATGATGCAAAAAGGTTAAAACAGAAAGAAGATTAAGTCCAATAAGGGACTTTTTTTGATTCATTACTTTTTAATGAGTGATTATTTCTAAAAACTTTTTTAATTTATATACTTTGTAATGTTTGAGATAAGTATAGTTTATAGAATATAAAAATTGGTATAAGGGAATAGT
>CAKOSE010000020.1 GCA_934102055.1 uncultured Bacilli bacterium
TTATTAATATGTTCAGTTATTGTGCTTCTTCCTACACCAAACAATTCTGCAATTAAATTTTGAGTAAGCCATATATCGTTATTTATTAACATTACACTAACCTTAACATCATTGTTCGAATCCCTATATATTAAAAATCATGATTAGTTATTTGGAAGTTTTTATTGCCCATATGTTATTCTCCCTTCTATTAAGTTTTTTATTTAAAATCAATTTCAATATTTTTATCTTTATCAATATAAGTATATTTTACTTTATTTTTTCATAACTTTCCACTTACCAGTTGATACTAGTAGATGATAAACTTTTTTGAATATCATCTTTTTTCTTTTTTGCTCTAATTTTTCTTTTTTGGTACATATTCATTTAAAATATTCATTACCATTATCTTCGTTTAAATATTTATTATAAAATTCATCCATTGAAGAAATATATTTTTGATCTTGTATAACTCTAAATTTTTCATATTCTTTTTCTGCTTTTTCTACGGCTTCTTTATGAGATATACTGCCACTATTATTTAATACTTCTTTTCTTCTAAACTTTAATAAATCATCAGTTGCATTTATCCAATCCTTCATTGTCATAACATGTCTTTGTTTTGCTTCATCTTCAGCAAATACTAAAAACATATTTGTTAAATCTTTTAAATTATTCATTTCTTCTTCGCTTAAATAATTTTTTGCAATAACCACATCATATTTATATATTAAACCATCAGGAGAACTTTTCCAATTAGTTAGTCCCATATGCTCTTTTTCCGAATTTACTCTATTATATATTAATTCAGCAGCAGTATGTCCACTTATAGCATAATGTAACTTATTTTGAACAATTTTAAAAAAAGTATAAGCCTCATCTGACTTTGAATTATAATCAGTTGAAGTAGCAATAAATAAATCAGTAATTTTTTGATATGCCATTCTTTCGCTAACTCTAATTGTTTTGATACGTTCTAATAATTCATCAAAATATTTTGTATCATATTTATTTCCATTTATAAAACGTTCATCATTTAAAGCAAAACCCTTAGTCATATATTCTTTTAATATTTTAGTTGCCCATATTCTAAATTCCGTTGCTTTCTTGGAATTAATTCTATAACCCACGGCAATTATAGCATCAAGACTATAAATAGTCGTGTTATAGTTTTTTCCGTCATCGGCAGTTAACGAGCATTTCTCGGTAACTGATTTTTTATCTAACTCTTTTTCTTCAAATATATGTTTCAAGTGTAAACTTATATTATCTGTAGAACATTCAAAAACTTTTGCCATTCCTTTTTGTGATAACCATAAAGTTTCATCTTTATAAATAGCATCTACTATAATATTGCCTTTATTATTTTTATATATAATTAATTTATTATCTTCCATCAATAATTTCCTTTCTGTTATTTTTTCATAACTTTCCACTTACCAGTTGATACTAGTAGATGATAAACTTTTTTGAATATCATCCTTTTTCTTTTCTATTCTAATTTTCTTTTTTTGTACATATCCATAAATTACACTTCTTTTTTTGCTAAAATTTATTTAATGAATTGCAGATGTTTATTTTTTATAATAATTTATATCTTCTAATTTTTTTTATTTTTCTTTTACTTTTTATAAATTAAATATATTACTATCTTCCTTGCATATCATAATTTATCTGTTTCTTCTATTAATAAATCGAAATCTGATTTATATAATTTATCTTGCTTTATTCTAAACTTTTCGAATTCTGTTAATGCTTTATCGCATGCTATTTCATGTGATATTTTTCCAGCATCTTTTAATATATCTAAATCATCTGCCAATAAAAATTTATCTATTCTTGTGGACCAATCTTCCATAGTCATTGGAATGTGTCTTTTTGCTCTATTTTCTGCTAAATCTAAAAATGCTGATACTATTAGTTCTAAGCTTTCTAATTCTTCTTTAGATAAATAATTTTTAGCTATAACAACATCCGTTTCTAATATTTTTCCATTTGGTGAATTTCTCCAAGAAGTAAGACTCATTCTCTGAAAACTCTTTTAATATATAAGTGGCCCACCTTCTAAATTGTATAGCTCTATCTGAATTTGTTCTATAGCCTATCGAAATAACCATATCTAAGTTATAATATAATATAATATATTTCTAGCAATCTCTCTATTACCCTCTTTTTGAACTAGTGCATAATTTGCACTAGTTGAATTCTCATTTAATTCAAGTTCGGAATAGATATTCTTAATATGCTTGGTAACTACTGTTCTGTCTACGTTAAAGAGTTCTCCAATAGCTTTCTGTGTTAACCATAAATCACCATCTTCAAATCTAACTTGAATTCCTTTATCGTGTGTTTGCCTTTCAAATATTAAGAATTCCGCACTACTGCTTCTTACAATTAAATCTTTTGTCACTTTTATCATCTCCTATATCTAAAATCCTAATTTTCCATCAATCGGTATATAACGGTTTATGTTTGTTTTATTTATATTTTCATTACTCATTTTAATATATTATTAATATGTTCAGTTATTGTACTTCTTCCTGCCACAAACAATTAGGTTAATAGTTTTTCTCTTAGTTGTCTAATTTTTTCTTTATTTTCTTTATACTCAAATCTTGGTTTAACGAAGTTTTTGGAGCCTCTTTTTTCATATGAATATCTAGGAATTAATTGTATATGGAAATGATTCATTGGCCCATCACACATAGTACAAAGATAGATACTTTCGGCATTATAAACTTTTTTTAATATGTTCATAACTTTTTTTGCTAACAAGAATATCTCATTACAAGTTTTATTATCTATTTCCATCATATCTTTAAAATGTTTTTTGGTGCTTATTATGGTATGCCCTTCTGCTCTGGGATTACTTGCTAGGAAACATTTGAATTTATTATTTTCATAAATTATTTTGTCTTTATCGTTTCCATATAAAACATGATTATTTTTTTTATCAAAACAAGTTGGGCATATTCCAGAATCAACAAGATCTGCTGCTGAAATTTTTTTATCGTTTATTAGTTCAATTATTTTTTCTTTATCCAATTGTTTTAAATTATTCATTTTGATTTCTCTCTTTCTGTAAATCTGTATAATATAAAATTTCCTTGTTTTGTTGTTTAGCATATTCTATTTCTAAAATTGTACTTTTTCCAATATAATTTTTTACATTTACTACTAGAATGGCATCTGATAAATCTATTTTTTTGAAATGTTCTTTTCTTAGTAATTCTAATTGTTTTTTTGTTTTCATTGTTTGTTCTACTGGATAAATTGGTGTTAGGGTACAGGTTCCTTCCAGGGATAATGTTTCTGCTACAGTCATCATCTCTTTTTGAAACTTTAAACTTCCACATAAAGTTATAGTTTTTATTTTGATCACTTCCTCATTAATTTATTAATAATTAGTATTTCTGCACAAGTGATATGGTTTTGCTTTTGCTTTTATTTGTTTTGAATACAAGAATAGAAAATCATTGATATCAATAGAATCTATGTTCTTTAATTTGTTTTTTATATATTCTAATACTACAATTTGACTAGCTCTTATTTCTATTTCATATAAAGAGTTAACTTCAATTTCTTTTTTTGAATCTATTATTTTTGATAATTCATCGTTATATCTTATAATTTCTAATGCTCTTAGTGTTTGAGGAATTTTATAATCGGCACATCCTATTAGATTAGAATAAGATACTTTTATTCCTTCTAGTTTTGCTCTTATGTGTAAAATGTCTGATGTTAAAAGTTGTGCTAATTTATAGAAATATACTTTTTCTTCTTTATATACTCTTTCATCTTTAAATGAGGGAAAGTTACTTATTATAAGACTGAATAACTCATTATCATTTGTTATGTCTTTTATATAATTATAAAAGTTATCATTCATTTTTTCTTTTACTATTTTACTTATTTCTATTAGTGTGTTATATCTTTCTTCAAGTAAAGGAATTTCTATATTTCCTTTTAGAATTTGTTTGAAGTCCTCGATAGTCAGGTTACTAAAATCTACTTCTTTTTTGTCTTTAACATAGTTTAACATTACATATAAAAGTGCATCTGAACCGTCTTTTAGTCCTTCTTTTGTTTCTACCTGCCATTTGGGTTCTCCCCAGAATGAATAATCTATGGCTTCGAAAAAGAGTAAAAAGTTGATTATTTTTTCTACGTTTAACTCTAGTAAATTATATGGATTATATAATAACCAGTTTTTTAAATTGGTGCAATCTATATTTTTAATAAACTTATCTAACTTACTGTAGTTTATACTAACATATTTACTATTCTCTATTACGTACTTAGTACTGTTTTTTATTTTATCAAACATTTTTTTGGCCTCTTTTAGATATTTTTATAAGTTCTTACAAAGAAATTCTATAACATCACTTTCATTATTTTCCTTTGTTTTATCATCATCTGTTAAATCGGTAAAGTATTTGTTTGTGTTCTTAGTCTTTGATATTGAGTTTAATGGATAACCTGGATTTCTTTTTTCTGATGGTTTATCTACCATATAGAAACTATCTTTACTCCATGTATAGGTTGCTTCTTTTCCTTTATTTATTGTTGCTATCCCATATACCCATTTACAGACTAGTTTTCCGTCTTTTCCATACTTTTTGACTAGTTTAGTATAATGCTCTATCATTTCTTCGTCATTTAGTCTTTTTCCGTTAACTCTTCGGACAAATACTCCTGGTTGTTTATCTTCTGGTACGTTTTCTAGGTATAGATTATCGTCCATGGCGAAAACTGGTAGATCTACTATTTCTGCGTAAGCTTTTGCTTTTATCAAAGCATTTTCTATTCCTGTTTTTCCGTTTTCATTTACTTCGACTTTTTGATCTAAATCATTAATTGTGATTAGTTTTATTCCTTTTTTATTTAAATCTTTTTCGAATCTTTTTGCTTTGCTTTTGTTTTCTGTTGCAAATAATACTGTTTTCATAATACACTTCCTCTCTTTTTTATTTTAATGATTTGCCTTTTATATAAATATCTATTTTGCACATCATTTTTGCTTGTAATAAGTATATCATGTATGGTTGTTTGATGCAATACTTTAACAAACATTTGTTTGCTGTTTTTTGCATAAAAAAAGAGTTTTTGTTAGAATTACTTTTCTAGCTTTAACTCTTTTATTTTTTCTTCGATTTGTTCTCCGTATTCTATTGAAGTGTCATAGTGGAAACTTATTTGTGGCATTTTTCTTATATCTACGCATTTAGATAGTTCTATTTCTATATAGTTTGCAGCTTTATTTAGTGCTTTTTGTGTTTCTTCTTTTTTACTTCTATCGAGTACTGTGAAATAGACTTTGGCATATGATAGGTCATTTGTTACGTCGCATGCTGTTAGTGTTACGAATTTTATTTTTGGATCTTTTATATCTTCTAGGATAATTCTACTTATTTCACGAACGAACATGCTTCCTATTTTTTGAGCTTTTAAACTCATCTTTTTACCTCTTCTAGGATGTATGTTTCTATTACATCTCCTTCTTTTATGTCGTTATAGTTTTCAATTGTAATACCACATTCTATTCCTTTTTTGACTTCGCTTGCTTTGTCTTTTCCTCTTTGTAGTGATCCTATTTCTCCATCATATATTACTATTCCATCTCTTATTATTCTTGCTTTATCACTTTGTTTAATTATTCCTGTTGTTACTAGGCATCCTGCGATTGTTCCTACTTTTGAGAATTTGAATAGTTGTCTTACTTCTGCTGTTCCTGTTACTTTTTCTTCGTATTCTGGTTCTAACATACCTAGTATTGCATCTTCTAGTTCTTCTATTATTTTATAAATTACGTTGTGAAGTCTTATATCAACGCCATATTCTTTTGCTAGTTCTGATGTTTTGTTGCTTGGTCTTACATTGAATCCTATTACTATGGCATTTGATGCGTTTGCTAGGACTATATCGCTTTCTGTTATTGTTCCTACTCCACTTCTTATTACGTCTATTTTTACATCATGGGAGTTTATTTTTGATAGTGATTGTTTTATTGCTTCTTCACTACCTTTTACGTCTGTTTTTAGGACTACACTTACAGATTTTGCTCCTTCTTTTACTTTGCTGAATAGATCTTCTAGTGTCATTCCTGATCTATTTGTGTTTGCTTCTTTTGCTCTTAGTTTTCTTTCTTCTGAAACTTTTCTTGCTTCTTTTTCTGTTTCGAAGGCCATGAATCTGTCTCCTGCAACAGGAAGTTCATTTAATCCTGTTATTTCTACTGGCATACTTGGTCCTGCTTTTGCTATGTTTTCGCCTTTATCATTTTTAAGTGTTCTTACTTTTCCGTAGTTTGTTCCTACTACTACAGGATCTCCTAGTCTTAGTGTTCCGTTTTGGATTAGGATTGTTACTACTGAACCTATATTATTATCTAGTCTTGCTTCGATTACTGAACCTGTTGCATAACGATTTGGGTTTGCTCTTAGGTTTTGCATGTCTGCGACTAGTAGGATGTTTTCTAGAAGTTCATCTATTCCCATTTTTGTTTTGGCAGATATTCTGTTTACTAGGGTATCTCCTCCCCATTCTTCTGGAGTTAGGCCTGCTTCAGATAGTTCTGTTAGTACTCTATCTGGGTTTGCGTTTGGAAGATCCATTTTATTTATTGCTACTATGATTGGTACTTTTGCGGCTTTTGCATGGTCTATTGCTTCGATTGTTTGTGGTTTTACTCCGTCTTCTGCGGATACTATAATGATTACTATATCTGTAACTGATGCTCCTCTTGCTCTCATTTCTGTAAATGCTGCATGTCCTGGGGTATCTATAAATGTTATTAGTTTATCTTTTGCTTTTACTTGATAAGCTCCTATATGCTGAGTTATTCCTCCGGCTTCTCCACTTACTACTGATGTTTGTCTTATTGCATCAAGTAATGATGTTTTTCCGTGATCGACATGTCCCATTATTGTTACTACTGGTGGTCTTTCTTTTAAGTCTTCTTCTTTGTCGATGATTTCGAACTCTTCAAAGTTTGATATGTCTCTTGTTTCTTCTTTTTTTAATTCTTTATCATAGTCCATGACTAGAAGTTCTGCGGTTTGAAAATCTAGTGCTTGGTTAAGGTTTGCCATTGCTCCTAGATCGAATAGTTTTTTTATTAGAGTTGCAGGACTTTCATTTAATTCATCTGCTAGTTCTTTTACTGTCATTCCTTCTTTGTATAGGACTATTTTTTCATCTTTTGTATTGTTTCCTTTTAGTTTTTCTTTGTGTTTATATAAGTCTTTTTTAGCTTTTAGATATTCTTTATTATCTTTTTTCTTTGATACTGGTTGTTTTTTCATTTTCTTTGTTGTTTTATCTTGAACAGTTTCTATTCTTAGATCTTTTTCTAGTTCATCATCGTCTATTATTTCTTCTTCATATTCTTCTTTAAACTCTTCTTTATCTTTTTCTTCTTCGTTTGCTAGTTCATTATCTAGCATTATAATATCGTCTTCTGATAACATGTCATCGTCGTTTGATGCATTTATGTTTAGTTTTTTACATAGTTTTAGAATTTCTTCTTTTGTTTTTCCTAATTCTTCTCTATATTCTTGTAAACTCATCATTGTTATCACCTCTTTCTAAATTATTTAAGTTTTCTTTTTTTAGAACTTTCTTCTAGATCTCTTGTGTTTTTATATTCATCTATTTCTGTTACTAGTTCTATTGAACCTTTACTATAGATTTCTGAGTCTTTTAGATCGTTCCACATCTCATCATATATTTTTTTGAAGACTTTTTTTAGTTTTGATTCTGCTTTATAACTTAGGATTAAAATATTTTGTGGATATACAAGTAGGACTGTGTTTTTATCTTTTTCTTGAGCAATTAAGCTTTCTATTTCTTCTTTTAGAGGAAAGCCTTTTTCATCTTGGTTTAACTCTTTTGAATAAGAGTATTTTTTGTCTTTTTGATCAGATATTTTTGTAATTAGGTACTCTTCTTGCATATAGGTCATCTCCTTATATTTTATTTATAAGTTCATCATAAATATTTTCTTCTATTTTTGTTTCTAGATGCCTTTCTAAGATCTTTTTTTCTTGTGCCTTTTTTATTACTTCTTTATCTTTTTTTAGATATGCTCCTCTTCCGTTTGCTTTTCCTGTTTCGTCTACTATTATGTTTCCTTCAGGGGTTCTTACTACTCTTATTAGTTCTTTTTTTGGATATTTTTCATTTGTTACTACACATGTTCTCATAGGAATTTTTTTTTGTTTCATTTTATTCACCTACTTTAATATTTATGCCCATTTCCTTTACTTGTTCACTGTTTTTTACGTCTATTTTATATTTTGTTAAGCGTGATGCTAAGCGTACATTTTGTCCTTTTTTACCTAGTGCTAGGGAGAAGTCGTCTCCGTCTGCGATTGCTAGTGCTTCTTGTTTTTTAGGATCTAGTATGTAAACTCTTATGTTTTTTGCAGGATTAAGTGCGTTTTTAATAAACTCTTCTTTGTCATCAGAGTATTTGATAATATCCAGTTTTTCTCCGGATAACTCTTTTATGATGTTTGCTATTCTTGAACCTTTTTCTCCTATACAGCATCCTATTGGATCAATATTGGCATATTCTGAGTAAACTGCAACTTTACTACGGGAACCTGTATCTCTTGCAACACCATATATCATTACTGAACCATCTGCTAGTTCTGGTATTTCTAGTTCGAATAGTCTTTTTACAAAGTTATAGTGTGCACGTGATAAAAGAATTATTGTTCCTTTATTGTTTGAGCTTACTTTTGTTACATAGGCTTTTATTGTAGAACCCATTACTATTTTTTCTTTTCCTATAAGTTCACTTTTGGGAAGAATACCATTTGTTCTACCTAGATCAATATAATAATTGTTTTCATCTTCTAGGGAAACTATTCCTGAAACTAGTTCTCCTTCTTTATCTTGGAATTCTTCGATTAAACTATTTCTTTCAGCTTCTCTTATCTTTTGTACTACAACTTGTTTAGCAGTAGAGGCTGCTACTCTACCAAAGTTATCTGGAGTTATTTCAGTATCTATTGTGTCTCCAAGTTCTAAAGTTTTATCTATCTTTTTAGCATCCTCTAAAGATATTTCTGTATCTTCATCTTCTACTTCTTCTACTACTGTTTTATAAGAATAAATCTTTATATCTCCAGTTTCACGATTTATACTTACTTTAGCATTCGTTAAAGAATCAAAATTCTTTTTATATGCAGATAATAAAGCAAGTTCCATTGCTTCAAATATAATGTCACGATCTATATGTTTTTCTTTTTCGAGTAGATCAACTGCATTTAAAAACTCTTTTCCTTTCATTATTTTACATCTCCTTTTTCTTTACTTGATATATCTAAAAGATATTTATCCTTTATGATATCCTCTTCATCTAATATTTTATTAATTAATTTACTAGCAGTAGTTATCCTATCTAAATCAATTAAATCATCACTATCAAGTACTATGTACAAAGTATCTTTTTTAAACGTGATTTCATCTATTACTAAACCTATATCATTTAATGGTTTAGTAAGTATAAGTCTTAGTTTTTCTTCCATGATTACCTCCTCAAAAACGAAACAAAAGTGGGTTTTGCCCACTTCGTTGTAATTAAATTATATCATAAAATATATAAAAATCAATAATTTAAGAAAAATATCTTTTAAATTATTGATTTTATAAGCATTTAAAAGATATATTCTTTTGTCTATGTTTTGTTTTAAGCAATAACTATTAGCATGCTTAATATGTCCCATATAAGAATTATAACTTAATATAAAACTTTTCATATCTAAAATGTTCTTGTTATACATATAATTCCAGATTTTTATCTTGTTATATAGTTTTTTCTTGAACTTATTATTTAGTAAAATATAATCTTCATAAATAATAAATCCTAAAAAACTACATCCTTCTTTACTTGGAAAATACTTACTTTTAGGATTTAATTTTAACTTAAGTTTATCAAAAAGAAATCTTTCTATTAAACAATATATATTTCTAGCAGTACTTTTATCCTTAACTAATATAATAAAATCATCCATGTATCTACAATAATACTTAATCTTTAAATTAAACTTAACATAATAATCAAGTTCAGTTAAATATATATTAGCAAAATACTGACTACTATAATTTCCAATTGGAATGCCTTTATCTTTATATGAATAAATCATATTATAAGTAAACTTAAGCAAATATTTATCATTAATTTTTTTACTTAAAATATTAAATAGTATATCTTTGTTGATGCTTTCAAAAAACTTACTGATATCAAGTTTTATAATATAATAATCATTATATTTATTTCTCATTTTATTCATAAAATACTTTAAACGAAATATAGCTTTATGAGTACCTTTATTTTCTATACAAGCATAACTATCATATATAAATCTAGGAACAAAAAATGGTTTTAAAAAGAACTCTACATACCAAGTTTGTACTACTCTATCAATAAAAGGTAAACATCTTATTACTCTTTTCTTTGGCTCATATATTATAAAGCTTTTATAAGTTTCTGCATTATAATTAAAAGTTGCAATAGAATTAATTAAATTAATTAGATTAATTTCTAAATTATATTCAAAAGATAATACTTCAGATACATAACTTTTTCCTACTTTAGTTTTATTATAAGAATATAATAAATTAGAAAAAGTTAAATTCTTATAAAAACTATTTCTTATACTTTTCATATAAACCTTTTCTTATGTTATCTATAATAGTTATTTTCTTACTAAAAGATAAATAATTCTTATTAGATATATACTTCATTTTATATGATATTCTATATAAAACAAGTAATACTTTTAAATTATTATCTAAATAATCTAAATATAATACTTTATTAGTCTTTTAAAAATATATAATATTATTAAGTCCTAAACTTAAAGTATTTTTAATATCACAAACAATACCATTTTTCTCAGATCTTGGATATTCAATACTTAAACTCTATACATAATATATTAAATCTACATATTTTTTATATAAATATAAATCATTTAACATAATACCTCCTCAAAAAAGATAAAAAGTTTTTAATGTTCAAAATAATTACTAATTAAAAACTTTTTGATATATATTTAGTTCATATAGAACTAGGAATAAAACTTGAACTTATTATTCTTTTCATATTGTCCTTAAACAATTTTTAAAGCTATATTAATATAGTTCTTGGAGCGAGAGGAATTGTTGGAATTGGAATTGCCATTGTTGTTGTTAGAGTTGAACACCCCAGCATTTGCACCATTGTTATAGTTGCCCCCACGATTGAACCAAGGGTTGCTAGAGTTCGCAAGGTTAGAGTTATCGCTTATAGTTTTATCCCTATATCAATATAAATTGATACCTTATAAATTTTCTAAAAAATTCCTTATATCTAAAAATAAAGAACTATTAACTTTTATTTTGGATACCATTAAATCATTTAATTTAGATATACTTTCATTAAAATTAATCTTATCTAAAGATTTATCTAAATAAAAACTATATTTATTATATATACAATCATAAATAATAAAATCATTAATACCATTTATAACAATAGAACTAACACTACTTTTCTTTAAATACATTAATACCTTATTTAAATTTTCTTTAGGAAATCCAATAGTATATCTAGAACTAATCTTATAATTAAAAAAATAATTAATCATAAAAGCATCATAATCAAATGTTCTATAGAATTTACCATATTTTATTAAAATAACATGCTTGTTATATTGTTCTTTTAAATTTTTACTATACTCAGTTATAGTCATAATTTACCTCCCATGTATATAATATAACCCACACACACTTGTCAAGAGGTAATAAAGAAAAAAATGAATTTCTATCAATTATTAACAAAAGCAGAGTTTTCATAACAAAAGTATTAAACTTTTGTTATGGGAAAACTATTACTGTAACTCATAGTTTAGATGAAAATTATAGTTTAATTTACATAGAAAAAATCTTATAAAATTACTTATTCGTAATTTCATAAGACCTGTTATTCAGTTATCTAACACCTATGGTGTTATTACGGAGCGAGAGGAAGTGCTGGAAGAGGAATTGCCATTGTAGTCGCGAGAGTAGAACACTCCAGCGACTGCACCATAGGAATAGATGCCCCCACGATTGAACCAAGGGCCGCTAGAGTACGCAAGGTTAGAGTAATCGCTATACCAACCATTAGTATCACTTTCATATACCTCTTTTATTCCATCTCCTAATTTACTTCTTTTTCTCGATGTATAACTTGTGCTATAACTATATTTATCATAATATTTAGCATCCGGATATGTTGTAGTTGTGTAACCAGACATCCTAGGCATCATTGTTGTTTCATCAGTATTTACTATGTTAGACATTGTATATTCATATGCTCCGCCACTCATGTCATACACTCCATAAATATTTTGTGTTGTTGATGCTACTTTACTCATATCTTTTGTTGTACTTTTTGTATTTGTATTATAATCAAGTAAATACCCATCATATGTATAGAATCCATAAGTATTATACTGTGTGGTTGATGTTTGATCTGTATATACTGTATTTATTGCTGTTGAACCTCCTGGTGCTCCTCCACTTCTCCCGGTGTAATAACCTGAACTATTATTTATATTTACTTCTGTGCAAGTACCATCTGTACATGTTCCATATTTTGAATGTGATAAGTATGCTACTGCTCCCCATTCCATGTTTTTTATCATATGAGTATCTGTTGATGTACTTAATCCATATTGATTACCACTATTTTTCATTTTCATTATATTTGTTTCAAAGGAACTTACTGTTTGACTTCTTAAACTACTTAAATTTGGTTTTACTGTGATATTACTTATGGTTCCAGTAAGTTCAAACTTTCCTATCCAGAAGCCTTTTATTTCTTCATCTCCAAAAGTAAAGGCTGGATGGGTATATGTTTTATTGTTGCATGTATCATCTGTACATGTAGTACTTCCTATCTTACATGTTTCTGACGGATTTCCATCTGTTCCTGATATGTTATCAGTACATGTTATTTCTCCTGTTTTTGATGTTCCTTCTTCCCATGTTATTTCTATTTCTTGGGGACTACTTATTTTTGTCCCATCAGCATTATATTTCCATACTTTATATTTATATCTTGGGATCCATACTTGCATTGTTAGAATATCGTCCATTGGTATTTCCGTTCCTACACTTGCACTTTTATAAGTACTTCTGTTAGTTGATGATACTGTTACACTATTTGCCCACATTTTATTATTATAATCATACCATTTGTTATTCTCATCTTGATTCTTTTCATCCGCCTTCTTCCATGAAGAACTACTTTCATCATAATAAACTGGTATCATTCCATCATCTAAGACCGGAACATTTGCACCACTTTTATCTAAATTTTCTGGTGTATATTCTGTTGCTTTTGCTTTTATATTTATTCTAAATTTATATTGATATTTTTTATTATTTTCTTTTAGCTCTTTATACCAATTAGTAGCTTCTACGTCTTTATCTATCCATGCTTTTAATGTATATTTAGTGGTCATACTAGAGTTTTCTTTTGTATGGTTATGTTTATCTGTATAAAGTTTAAAGTCTTCTAAATCACTTATTTTTGTTGGTTCTACTAGTGAATTACCATCTTTTTCTTCTAGATATACTTTTATAGCACTTGGATCAAGTCCTGTGTAGGCTGTATCTACTACTAGGGGTTCTATTTCTATATCGTATGATAATGTTCTTATTAGTTCTGAAGTTGTAGTAATTGCAAATTCAAACTTTGATCCTGTCTCTGTTTGTAGTTTTCCATCTTTATCACTTTTAGGAAGAGCATTTGTTAAGTTCATTTCATTTGTACTTTCTAAATATGTTAAAGATATGTTTTCTCCTGCTGATATTACATTATCTTTACTACTGATATAACTCCATAATCCTCCTGCAAAGGATATTCCTACTACTATACACATAAGTACAAAAACTGCACATATATTAAGTATTAACTTTTTATTCTTTATTATTTTCTCTTTCATATCAATACCTACCTTTTAGTATATTACATATAAATTATATATTTTTATTTAGTATTTTTCAAGTAAAAAAGGGTTATTTCTAACCCTTTTTTATAGACTTGTCATATAGTCGTTATATCCTCCTAGAACATTAACTACTTTATATCCTTGTTTTGTTAAGTTAGCACATATTCTTGGACTTTCCATTCCTTGTGTACAATATATATAATATTCTTCATTTTTATTTAAATATTTACTAGGATCAATTAATAAATAACTACTAGGTATATTCTTACTACTTGGAATTGATCCTAAATTATATAAATAACTTTTTCTTATATCTATAATTTTTACTCTTCCTATCATACCTTTAAGCTCACTAGCTTTTATACTTTTATACATAAAATATCCTCCATAATATTTTATGTATAAAAAGTTTTATTGTTTGAGCTTTAGTCTATTAAGGTGTTATTATGAGATGAGAGGAAAAATTAGAGCTTATACTAGAATCTCCAGAGTGGTAAATCGAACTAAACAATCCACTGTCTGAACCCGAACCTCCACGTCCTAACCAAGGATTCTTATGATACGGAAGATAGAAAATATTACTATACCAACCATAAGATCCTGTGTTGTATACCTCTTTTATTCCATCTCCTAATTTACTTCTTTTTCTCGATGTATAACTTGTACTATAACTATATTTATCATAATATTTAGCATCTGGATATTCTATCCCAGTATATGATGCAAAATTACCATTATTATATATTTTTCCTGTATATCCTGAGTTTTGTGAAGAAGTAGGGCCACTCATCATTATTGTTCCATCATTACTTACAATATTAGCCATTGTGTATTCATATGAGCCACCACTCATATCGTAAACTCCATATATGTTATGTGTTGTTGATGCTAGCATTCCGGTCGTTGTATTATAAGCATTACATGTTGAAGAGCTAGAACTTTCAGCTATAGCCCCACATCCTGTTGTATAACTTGAATTATTGTTTATTCCTATCTCAGTACAAGTACCATCTATACATGTTCCATATTTTGAATGGGATAAATATGCTACTGCTCCCCACTCACTATTTTTTATCATATGTGTATCTGTTGATGTACTTAGTCCGTATTGATTACCACTATTTTTCATATTCATTATATTTGTTTCAAGAGAACTTACTGTTGGTTCTCTTAAACTGATTAAATTTGGTTTTACTGTGATATTACTTATCGTTCCAGTAAGTTCAAATTTTCCTATCCAAAATCCTTTTAGTTCTTCATTTCCAAATGTAAAGGCTGGATGAGTATATGTTTTATTATTGCAAGTACTATCTGTACAAGTTGCATTTGTCGCTTTTAGTTTACATGTTTCTGATGGATCGCCATGTGTTCCTGAGATGCTATCAGTACATGTTATTTCTCCTGTTTTGGATGTTCCCTCTTCAAATGTTATTTCTATTGATTGAGGATTACTTTTTTGTTGTCCATCAGCGTTATAATTCCATACTTTATATTTATATCTTGGAATCCATACTTGCATTGTTAATATATCATCCATTGGTATTTCTGTTCCTACACTTGCACTTTTATAAGTGCCTCTGTTAGTACTTGATACTGTTACACTATTAGCCCACATTTTGCTGTCATAATCGTACCACTTATATTTTTTGTTTGTATTTGTTTCATCAGCTTTTTTCCATGTTTCTGTTGATTCATCATAATATACTGGTATCATTGCACTATCTAGTACTGGTTTATTTGCTCCACTTGTATCAAGGTTTCCTCCTGTTCCTTGTTCATAACTTAATCCTAGTTTACCTACGTATATTACGTTTTTATTTCCACTTGAATTATAATCATTTGGGGTGTTATAGTCTAACCATATTTTCATAGTATATGTTTTTGATTTATTTGCTCCTAGACTATCTGCATCTAGTATATAGGAATCATCTGTTTTTTTCTTTTCTAATACTTTATAGGAACCATTTCCTTGTTTTAATCCTACTTTTATGTATTCATTTGGGATACATAGATCTGGTTTTATTGATTCGTTATTTACTGTATATGTGTTTCCTGTGTTACAAGTACTATCTAGTGTTATTTTATATGTTGCAGGGATACTTCCTGTGTTTTTTATATCAAATGTGTATTCTGTTGTTCCTTCTAGACCTTCTTCATCTGTTATGGGAAGTGCTCCTTCTAATGTAATTGCATTTGATTCGTTGTTAAATGTAAGTGCTAGTGTTCCTGCACTTATTACTGTTGTATTATCTGTTTTACTTACATATGTTAAATAAGCATAACTTGATCCTACTAGTGCTGAAAATGCTAATAGTATTCCTAGTGTTGCTACTACGAATTTTTTTGGATCTTTTTTATATTTTATTTTTAAGTCTTTGAATTTTTTATTGAAGTTTTTTGAGAAGAATCCTTTTATTTTACTTTTTTGTGTTACATCTATTTTTACATCGTCTTCTTTTACTTTATTTTTATTTGTCTTTAAAATGTCTTCTTCTATAGAATTATCTTTTTTCTTTTTATTCATAGTCTCACCTCATAAAAAATATGATATCTTATTCTATAAATAAGCTTATCATATTTTGGTTTTTTAGTAAATATTTATTTATCTTTTTTTTGTAAATAAAGTGCTTCCTACTAGAATAATAATTATAATAATTAGTCCCCCTATTATGTAGTTTAAGTTATTAGAAGTGCTACTATCATTAACTACTGCTAAAGCTGATGCAGGTTTGTTAATAATAGCTGTTATATATATTTTGGATAATAAGTGCATCTGCTTTCCTCCTTTATGTTGTTATTAAAAATCCTAGTTGTATTACACATATTAATATATTGAATAGCATTCTTGATGATATTGTATAAATAATATTATTTGTTCTTACATATACTATTCCTGCGAATATACTATTTAATAGTGTTTGTATTGCAAGTATAAATTCATTAACACTTGGGTTTAATAAAGTAACTTGAAAATACCATGATAAAAGTGAAGTAATTATTACAAATAAAACTCCATTTTCTATAGCTGGTCTTAAACTTTTTCTAAACATTAATTCTTCTACTACGGGATAAAATATTATTGTTAAGAAACATGCAAATAGTGTTCCAAATGGGACATTATTAAACACATTTGATATCATTTTACTTGATGATGTTTGAGATGTGTCTACTCCAACTAAAGATAGTATTACATTACTTATTAACATTATCCCTATAAACACTAAGAAATATAACAGTATTTTTGTTATTTTAGTTCCTGTGTTAGTTTTAAATTCTTTTAAGTTTTCTAATAATTCGTCTTTAAATATAAAGACAATTATTCCTAAAAATAATAAATGTACTATAAAATTAGTTATTGATACAGTAAGTGAACTTATTTTTAATAACCATACTATGTATAATATCCATATTATTACTGATGATATTATTTTTTTATTTCTGGTGTTATTCTTTTTCATAAAAAAGCCTCCTTATAATATTATTATAAAAAGGACTTTTAATAAACACAAGAAAAATATGAAAATAGTGAAAATAGCTTGACACTATTTTCACTATAATGTTTTTTTACCACCAGTTTGAGAAAAGTCTTTTTAGCCAGTTACGCATAATTTTCTCCTCCCTTCTTTACATTAGGTATTAATTATTATGTCTTTACTATATATACATTATAATTAATTATATACTTTTTTTCAAGATGTTATGTTGCTTTTTTATAATATTTTCACTATTTTCATTAAAAACAGTAATAAAAATAACAATAAAAGTTGACTAAAAGATGTTTTTATGTTAAATTTATTATGCTTATTAAAGGAGGGATATTATGGCAAGAAATGAATCAAACAGAAAACCTAATATTAAAAATTTACGTTCACATGCGTTAAATAGTACTAAGAAAAAACAAAAACTTAA
>CAKOSE010000021.1 GCA_934102055.1 uncultured Bacilli bacterium
AAAATACATTATTGAACTAAATGCAACTTGAAAAATATATAAAATATAAATTGCATTTACTGTTTAAAGTAATAGATTGCAAATATATGTTTGACAAATGTTAAAATTTATGTTATAATCTAGACGTCTTTTAAAAAGGGGGTTATGAAAGATGAAAAAAAGTTTAAAACAAAGAGTTTTAGCAATAAGTCTTGCTTCAAGTATGCTAGCAGGTATTGTTGGCACTACACTATTAACAAAGAATTATCTTTATGATAAAAGAAGTGAAAAAAGGGTTGAAAATGAAATTGGTTATGATGATATAAATCCATTATTTAGTTACAAAGTAAATGAAAAAGACTTTGTTATATTGAATGTTGGTGATCATAAAAAAAGAGGCGTTAATTTTCAAGATAGTAAGATGAAGTTGTGCAACAAACAAGATATATCTTTGGGTGTTATAATTGATTCACATGCTGCAAGTGAAAGCGAAATATATGATGATGCTCAGTATGCGAAAAGTTTAGTTATGAATTATAAAATTGATTTTCCTGTCTATTTAAATATTAACAATATAATAGAAAATAATGACCTAGAACCATTGATGAAGGAAAAACTTATTAAAGACTTTTTGGAAAAATGCTCGGCTAATAATATTTATGCTGGCATGGCTGGTAGTGATGAGAATTTACACATAATTGAAGAATATTGTGATTTATCTAATTATGATGCTTACTTAATTGATGATAATGGTGATATTAAGTATAGTGGCACTTGTAATGTAATTCAAGATAAAAATGGAAAGATAACTGCTAAAAATAATCTTGCTAAAACAATTACAAAAAAGGGGCTTAATGATTCAGATGGCTTTGCAGAAGATGGTATTTACGAGATAAAAGAAGGTTCATATGATCCGATAAGTCTATCATTTAGCTCTAATATGAGCATTAAAGAAATATGTGATTATAATAATATAAGCGAAAAAGACTTAATACCTGGTACAGTTTTAAGAATTCCTACCCAAACCAATGTTACTAGTAGTGGTAAACAAAAAAAAGTTACACTTGATGATCCTATTGTTGGAGCGGATATATCATATGCTCAAGGTAATAATCATGACTGGAATGCATTAAAAGATAATTTTGACTATCTTATATTAAAATGTAATCAAGGTACAGAAACTGACAGTTGCTTTGAAAAAAATGCAAACGGTTGTAATGTTAATAATATACCAATGGGGGTTTATACCTATAATAATTATGATGTAACAAATTGTAATGGCATGGACGATTTTAAAAGCAATCAGGAAAAACAAGTTCAATGTACACTTGAAAATCTTAAGAATAAAAAAGTAGAGTTTCCTGTTTATTTAGATATTGAAGCTAGTGATGGCGAGTCACTTAGTAATCTATTGTCATCTAAACATGTTGAAGCTATGCTTGATATTTGGAAGGAAAAAGTAACGGCAGCAGGTTATACTCCAGGTATTTATTGTAATTATTCTGGTTATGAATACTTATCATCTTGTGTTGATTATAACTTATCCGATGATTTTGAGTTATGGGTAGCAGGAGGAGATCAATATACAGGTTCTAAAGAAGATATTGATTTTGATGACGTTGTTCCATCATCTATATTAAGTGATGATAATATTAATATGGCCCAATCTACTGATAGTGCTATCGGGGCAGGCTCTGGCAACTCTGCAGGACATTTGGATATTAATTTTTCTAAAGTTGATTATGAATATATTCCTTCTGGCATCGATGAAATCAAAGAATTTACCAGAATTAGTTGTGGCGATGTATTAACTGCTGGAGGAAGCGGGATGATATTAGGAGGAGGAATAGTAGTAGGTTGCCGTGCTATTAAACGTAGAAAAAACAAAAAAAGATTAAGAACTGGAAGATAAAATCTTAAAAATACTATGATAGAGTTATGTTAATTTTATTATAGTATTTTTTTCTCTTCAGTCAAAATTATTTTTAACCAATATACTATTTATCAATAATTATATCTTTTTACGTAAAAAATGACTAATAATTTGGTAATATTTAACTTTTTAATGTATAATAAGTATGGTGATTTAGAAATGAATGATACAAAAAGTGCACTTGAGAGAATACATGAGTATTCTTTAGAAGAGATAATGGGACTTAGTTTTGGAAGATATTCTAAGTATATAATACAAGATAGAGCAATTCCAGACGTTCGTGATGGATTAAAACCCGTTCAAAGAAGAATACTATATGGTATGTTTCGTGAACACAATACCTATGATAAACCATATAGAAAAAGTGCTAAAACAGTAGGTAGTATAATGGGTAATTACCATCCTCATGGAGATAGTTCTATATATGAAGCTATGGTTCGTATGAGCCAGTGGTGGAAACAAAATACCCCTTATATTGATATGCAAGGAAATAATGGTTCCCTTGACGGAGATAGTCCTGCAGCAATGCGTTATACCGAAGCAAGACTATCTAAAGTTAGTAATGAACTTTTAAAGGATATAGATAAAGATACAGTTACATGGGCTCCTAATTTCGATGATACTGAAATGGAACCAACAGTACTTCCTGCCAAATTCCCTAATTTACTCGTTAATGGTACAACAGGAATAAGTGCAGGTTACGCAACCAATATTCCCCCTCACAATCTAGGAGAAGTTATTGATGCTACTATTAAAAGAATAGATAGTCCTAATTGTAGACTTGAAACTATTCTAGAAATAATAAAAGGACCTGACTTTCCAACTGGAGGAGTCGTATATGAAGCAGAAGGCATCACAAAAGCTTTTGCATCTGGTCGTGGTAAGATAATAGTGCGTGCTAAACTCGAGGTAACTAAGACAAAAGGAAAAACTAGTATAATTGTTACAGAAATACCTTTCGATGTCCTAAAATCTAATATAACAAGAAAAATTGATGAAATAAGAATAGATAAAAAAATCGAAGGAATTTCTGAAGTTCGTGACGAAACCGATAAAGATGGACTAAGAATAGTTATAGACCTAAAACAAGGTGCTAATACTGACTTAATACTTAACTATTTATACAAAAATACTGATCTTCAAACATCATACAATTATAATATGATAGCAATAGTCAATCGTCGTCCTAGATTACTAGGTATTATGGATATAATTGATGCCCATCTAGCACATTATAAAGAAGTAGTACTTAAAAGAACCAATTTTGATTTAGCTCATGCTAAAAAAAGACTCCATATAGTCGAAGGTCTTATTAAAGCCATTTCTATACTAGATGAAGTCATAAGAGTTATCCGTGCCAGTAAAAACAAAGCAGACGCTAAAATTAATTTAGTTAAAGAATTCGGTTTCACAGAAGAACAATCCGAAGCTATAGTAATACTTCAACTTTATAGATTAACCAATACAGATATAAAAGTCCTAGAAGAAGAACAAAGAAACCTAAACTTAATAATCGAAGCTCTTTCCAAAATAATAAACGAAGAAGATGAACTAAAAAGAGTAATGAAAGATGAATTAAGATCAATAAAAAAAGAATATGCAACCCCTAGAAAAACTGTTATAACAAACGAAGAAGCAACCATAAAAATAGATGAAAAAGCAATGATTCCTAATGAAGAAGTAGTAGTCCTAATAACAAAAGACGGTTATGTAAAAAGAACTTCTATGAGAGGATATAATGCTAATAACGACGATCCACTTCTAAAAGAAGGAGATTACGTAGTAGGATTATTCAAACAAAGAACAATAGATACACTCCTTGTATTTACTAATCTAGGTAATTATTTATTCCTTCCAGTTCATGAAATACCAGATATAAAATGGAAAATGCTTGGTAAACATATAAGTAATATTATCAAACTATCAGAAAATGAAGAAATAATAAGTGCCATTCCAATTAGTGATTTTAATAAAAATATTGATATATCTCTAATAAGTAAAAATGGTATGATTAAAAAAACCAGTTTAAATGAATTTAAAGTTAGTAGATATAGTAAACCAATCTCATGTATGAAATTAAAAGAAAATGACCTTGTTATAAACGCATTCCTAGTAGATAAAAACGATATATTTATAAGCACCTATAATGGATATGGTTTATGGTTTGATATGAATGAAGTACCATCTTCAGGAATAAAATCTAGTGGTGTAAAAGCAATTAATCTAAAAAATGATTATATAAGTGGTGCTAGTTTATTTGACAAAAACAAAGAATATGTTACAATATTTACAAGCAATAGAACTGCTAAAAGAGTTAGATTAGATGAATTCGAAAAATCATCAAGAGCAAGAAGAGGACTACTACTTCTAAGAGAAGTAAAAACAAACCCATATAAAGTCATAAAAACTTTTATAACAGATAATAAAGGTTATATAGGTATAAAAAGAGGTACTAACATAGATTTTATTAAGAATACCGAAATACCAATAGCAGATCGTTATAAAACAGGAACAACAATCTTTAAAGAAGATGTAGATGATTTATTCATTCCAAAAGACTTAGAAGAAGAAACAAAAATAGAAAACAATCAAGAAGAAATAGAAGTCCTGGATACTGAAAAAACACAAAAACAAGAAATTAAACATCATCAAGTTTCATTACTAGAAATAGATGATAGACTAAAAGAAATAGAACAGTTTCTAAAATAGGAGGGTTAAATGGAAAATATAAAGGTTGATAAAAAAGGGTTCTATAACCTAATAAAATGTATATATGAAAAACTTTATGGTCCCGTAACCATAGAGTGTAAAAAAAGTGATAAAAAAAGATATAACAAAATAGATATAGATAACGACTTTTATAAATGTGACATGGAAGAATGCTATTTAAAAGATGAAAATGATAATAAAATTCTTTTAAGCAGAAAACCAATAAAAGGAGAAAAACTATATGGTAGTTTTGTCGTAAAAAAACTAGAAAATATAGATGCATCTTATATGAGTCTAGATGAAATAAAAGATTTAATCGAAGATAATAAAGAACAATATCCTTTACTTGAAAAAGTTCCAAGTCTTATTTCATCTCTTGGTAGTTCTAAAATAAAAGATGATCAAGTTTTGCTATTAAATGATGAAATGTGCAATACGATAAGCGAGTATTATTTTAAATACTTAAGTACTATAAATAACGAAGATAATAGATTAAAAAAGAATCTTAATAATACAAAAGTACTCATTAGAAAAAAAGATAGCCTTTAGTCTAAGTAATAAATTCTTGTCATCATATTGACATTTTGCATAAAAACTTGTATAATCTTCAAGTGTTTGGTGGTGGTTTTATGAATAGTTTTTGTTCAGACACTGTAAGTATGTGGAAGTTTATCGGGGAAATTATTTACATAATAAGAATAGTAATCCCAGTTATAATAATATTACTTGGAACTTTAGATCTAGGTAAAGCTGTTATGGCTGGAGAAGATAAAAAAATAAAAGAAGCCCAAAAAACATTTATCAAAAGAATAATATATGGTGTTGCAATATTTTTCATCTTCACAATAGTAGAAGTTATTTTTGGACTACTTGGAGTAGAAACTGAAAAAGGTGACTCTAAAATATGTTGGGATTGTGCTACAAAACCACATAGTGCAGAGTGTACAAAATATGTAGAAGAACAAGAAAAGAAAGAAAAAGAAGAAGAAAATAGTATTCAAGATAATACTGAGCAAGATGATGAAAAATATGACAGAGAAGATGTGTAAATAATTTAAAAAATTATTTGACATAATAATAATATCTATAGTATTATAGTATTAGATAGAAGGAGAGGTATAAATATGTTAGATTTACTAAATGTAGTTCCTATGGACTTTGTTCAAGTTTTAGCAAAGACTGCTAGTGATTTCTGTGGTGATACTCAACCAATATGGGCTTTTATAGGTAATATTGTAAAAATTTTACAAATTGCCATCCCAGTAATAATTATCTTGCTTGGAACATTAGATCTTGGAAAAGCTGTAATGGCTGGGGATGACAAGAAAATTAAAGAAGCACAAAAAATGTTATTAATGAGAATAATTTACGGTGTTGCAATATTCTTTGTAGTAGTAATTATTCAATTCGTATTCGGATTAGTAAGTGCAAGCACAGATAACATTTGTTTCAAATGTGTTAGTTTAGGTGGATGCTAATAATTTATTAATTAAAAAGTATAAAACTTATTGTTTCGTACTTTTTTTTTTGATATAATAAAATAGTAAATTAGTGCGAAGGTGATAATTAATGTTAGATTTTGTTATTAATAGTGTAAATATGCTTGCGAGTTTTACAGAATGGGTTGGTCTCCCTACAGCTTCTGATTGTAGTGTTTTGGGGGCCTCTTTCAAAAGCGTACTTGAAGATATATTTTCATGGATACAGATAGCAGTACCATGTTTAGTTATAGTCTTATGTTCAGTTGATATGGCAAAAGCAGTTATATCTCAAGACGATAAATCTATGCAATCTGCTTTGTCTAATTCAATAAAAAGAGTTTGTGTAGGAGTTGCTATATTTTTTGTTCCTATACTTGTGAATTTCTTGTTATATTTAGCTGGTTTTGCTAGCGGAACATGTTCGATAGGAGGTTAAAATCATGGTGCAAATGTTAATTGAATGGTCAGGTATAGAGGTTAGTATAATATCTGGTGTATATAGAGTTGTTGCTAATGTATATGATATTATGATGAAACTTGTTAAAAATACTAGCGAACTTTCTGGAACCGATAGTTTCTCTGATTTGATACTTACTTGTTATGTTTTAGCTGGTGTTTTTATGTTATTCAGAGTAGCTATTGCTTTGGTACAAATGCTTGTTAATCCGGAATTGATAAATGATAAACAAGCTGGGGCTGGAAAGATGATAACAAGATTAGTGCTTTCAATTATTTTATTGTTGTTGTTAAGACCAGATGGATTTTTGTTTGCTAAATATAACGAGGAAACAGGCGAAGGTGGTTTATTAGGAAGAATAGAGTACTCTTTAGTCACTGCTGATGATGGCTTTGTACGTAAAATTATTACTTCGAGAGTGGGAGCGAAAACAGAGAAAAAAACTGAGGAAGATGAAGTAGCATATTCTAATAAACCTGATTTTACAAATAATATGTTTCCTACTAGTTTTTTAGTCGAAGATGTGCAAGCAGCTAGTATGAAAAAAGATTTAACCTGTTATTTTGTACAAAAAGGCGTTGCAACGACTACAAAAACTACTCCAAGCACTGGTGAAGTGGTTGCGTCAGATCCTACCACTTGGGGTAAGCTTTCTGATGATGAAAAGAAAAAAATGCAAGAAGAGCTAAAAAAAGCACAAGAAGAGGTGAAAAATTCTAGTTCAGCAGATCTTGAGGCGAAGTCAAAAGAAGCTCAAAAAGAAAAAGAAAAAGCTAAAAAGACTTATGAAAAAAATAAACCCTATGGTATAATAAAATTAACTTTTAGTTCTAGTAGTGGTAAAGGAAAGAAAGCAATTAAAAAAACAAAAAACGGTTATGTTGGGTATGTAGTGAATCATGTTGGTGAAAGTGAGAATGTTTCAGTTCAAGGTGAGGATGGAAAAACCTACAATGACAGCGTGCCATTCATTAATTATTATGATACATCAGGTTTTAGAGCACAAACAGAGCTGAAATGGAATACTGATAAATTATTTATTGAAACATATCCGAAAGATTGTAATGACATAGTTTTAATGTATGATGGAAAAAATAATCCAGCTATAGTAGCAACTAAAACGGATAGCAATAAGAATAAGAAGTATTCTTCGACAGGGGGTTATAAATCTCTAAAACAGGCTTATATACGTTTGGCAAGAATGACTGAACAAGCAATCAATGATAAGGAAGATGTTGATGATGATAATTCTGGTTTGAACGATGTTATCAAAGATTTTTCAGGTAATATAGATCCTTTATCAAAACGAGACTATTTAAAAAAAGTACATGAAGATTCAATAAGATTTGCACAAGAGGTTGCGTCTAGTTTCCAAGAATGTGGTGATGGAAAAAAAGAGGACTGTGAAAAGGCACAAAAAGCAATGTTTGTGACAAAAAAAGGTAATGATGATTTGGCAAACTTAGCTGAGAATGGTGATATAGAACTTGGATTTTTGATGTCAATGATAGGCGGAATTGGGATAACTGTTTATTTAATTTTTCTATGCGTAGAGATTATAATTCGTAGATATAAACTGTTATTGCTTGAAGTTATGTCGCCCATTCCTGCGATAAGTTATATTGATCCTAAAGATAAGGTTTTTAATCAGTGGTTAAAGATATATGTTTCTACATACTTGGATTTATTTATCAAACTAATTGCCATCTCACTTGCTATTGGTTTATTAAAGACGATTTTCGATTCCTTCTCAGGAACGCTATTGGAAAAGTTCTTTTATATTGTTGCTATTTTAGTGTTTGCAAAAGCAATTCCTAGTCTAATATCTAAAATATTTGGGCTTGACTCTATGGGCAGTTCATTTAAAGATATCTTAGGTATGGGTCGTTCAGCACTACGATTTGGAAGCCATGCTGCGGCAATTGGTGGTGGTCTTGCACTTGTTGGTGCTGCTGGAGTAACTGCTATGGCTTCAAATGCAGTTACTGGATTCAAAAAAGGAGAAACTAAATGGGGCAAAGCTAAGGGTGTACTTGGCGGTGTTGGAGCAGGATTTGCATCTTGGGCTTCTGGAGTTCCAAAAGCTATAGGTGCTGGTAGTAAAGGCGATTTCCGAAGTGCAGCAGATAACATATTTGCTAAATCCAAGGACTGGAGACTTGGCACAGAAGGTGGCTCTACAGCTGCTGGTAGAGCGAAAGCCAAGGTTCTTGATTACTTGGGTTATAGAAATCCATATGAAAAAGCACAAGCAAAATATGATGCAGCTGATGCATTCCTACAATCGCTTAGTGGTTCGAATGAAGAAGCTTTGAAAGCTGCTAGAAAAGCTGCTAGTAAAGGATCACAACTTCAAGAAATAGCCGCTTTGAGAGAAGCAGATGATGCTTTAGCAGCTCACACTACTGGTGGAAAAACTTGGCAAGACTTCGTAGCGACACATGGGGGTTATGATTTAAATATGTCTCATTCAATGCTTACAGGAGCTGTAGCACAAGCCGAAAAGGAAGCTACTGCACAGCTTCAAGCTGATGCATTTTATGCCCAAAAAAGTGGAAAAACTTTGGAAGATCTTGGATATAATACAGTTGGTGCTGGTGATACCGAAAAAATTGCTACACAAGTGGAAAATATCAAAGCTGATGCTCACTTGCTTGGACAAACAATTGAAATTGGTAAAAGCAATGGTCGTGGTAGTTTTGTTAATAATAAAGCAATCAAAAATGCTAAAGAACATATTGAACAAATGAAGGCAGATGCCAAGGGTGATATGATTAGAAATAAGGCTGACCATGATATGACTCATAGAGGTTAATAATAAAAAGGATGTGATACTATATGGATTATAATTATTTAGTACCTGCTAATAGTAAGAAACAAGGATTGATATTTGGTTTTTTGAATAAGTTGGATATAATAATAGTAATAGCAGGAATATGTGTATCATTTATTTTCTTTGTTCTTCTTCCTCTTAATACCTTATGGGGAATGGTACTAGCAATACTTCCTGTGGGAACAGCAGCTTTTCTGGTGTTCCCTATCCTAAGTTATCATAATGTAAGGGTATTCTTTCATGAAATGTATAAGTTTTATTTCGTAAATAGGAGAAAATATGTATGGAGAGGTTGGTGTTATCAATATGAACAATCAGATGAATCAAATGAATAATCCTGTTAATAGGCAGGCAAATAATAATATGAATAGAGGAGGTAAGCCACAGGGAAAGGTTATGTCTAAGCAGGCTAAGAAGAATCCTAAGTATACTGAAAACTGGCTTCCTCTTAAGGCTATTAGTAATGGTATTATGTATAATAATAAGAATGAAATGATAACTGGTGTTAAGATTCAACCTAGAAATATTTTTATTCTTGATCAAGGTTCTATGGATAATGCTTTGATTGGTCTTATGAATTTTTATAATACTATTGATTTTGAGTTTTGGATGGTTGTTGCAGATCGTCCTGTTGATATAGCTGTGTATCAAGCTGAGCTTCAGGTTTTATATAATAATACTTCTGATCAAAGAATTCGTAAACTTATTGCACAGGATATGAATAAGGGTGATTTCTTTATAAACAATGATGTTGTGGATACTGAGTATTTCTTGTTATTTAAGGAAAAAAATGGTGAAATGCTTCAGAAGAAACTTCGTAATATGATTAATAATTTGGCTGGAGCAGGACTTGTTGCTAGTCAAACTACTAATGATGATCTTAGATTGATTATTGATAATTTCTTAAATGGGGGAAGAAAATTTGAGTCTGGAGGTGTAATGCCAATATGAGTTTTTTTAAGAGTGAGGTTGCTCCTAAGGGGCTTGATTTTACTAATAGCACAATGATAGTTGCTAGTGACAAATATATGACTATTTTAACTGTTGTTGGATATCCAAGGTATGTTGGTGTAGGTTTCTTATCTAATATTACTAATATGTCTGGAGTTAAGATTGTTGTTAAACATATACCTGTTCCTTTTTCTACTCTTACTAAGATGCTTAATAAAGAACTTGCTTCTATGAAGATAAGATATCAAGAGGAAAAAGATGCTACTTCTCAGGAAAGTATAAGACAAGATTATGAAACACTTGAATCTTTCATTCAACAACTTGCTGCAGCTCAGTCTAAGACTTTTGATTTTCAAATGCATATTGTACTTACTGCAGATTCTAAAGAGGATTTAGATTTAAAAAAGGTTCAAATAAAGAGTTATTTAGATGCTATGGGTCTTAGAGCTATTCCTCTTAGGTTTGAACAAGAACAAGTCTTAAAATCTATTATTCCTATTTTTCCTAAACAAGAAATTGAAGAAAGAATTGGTACTATAATGCCTAGTCCTACTATGGCAGGTATGTATCCATATATATTTGATAGCATCAAAGATCCAGGTCCATCTGTTTTACTTGGTACAGATTTTTCGGGTGGTGTTGTTATGTTTAATCAGTTCTTATATCAAAAAAGAAAAGAACATAACAGAGTTAATGCCAATATGATTATTCTAGGTACTTCTGGTAGTGGTAAGAGTACTGCCGCTAAGTTATTACTTAGAACAGCTATTAGAAATAGCTATAAGATTGTTGCAATAGACCCAGAAAATGAACTTAAAGAAATGGCTGAAGCCGTTGGTGGAGATACTATTGACTTAGGAAAAGGTGGAGAATTTGGACTTATTAATCCTTTCGAAGTTTTAATTGATGCTGATGAAGATGAAATAAGACAAGGACTTGGTTATACTGTTCTTACTAAAACTCTTCAATTTTTAAAAGCATTTATGAAGTATTATGATCCATCTATTGAAGAAGATGTCCTTAATTTATTTATTGAACTTACTCAAGAAACATATCAAAGATTTGGTATAAGTTTTAATACAGATTTTTCTAGATTTACTAGTGCAGATTATCCTACTTTTGATGACGTATATAAAACAATTAAAAGTAAACTTGTCTCTATGACTGATATGACTCATGAAAGAGATATTATGGAAAGACTTGAACTTAAAATAAGACCTCTTACTAATGAACTTAGATTCTATTTTAATGGTAAAACTACTATTGCACCTCGTAGTAACTTCATAGTATTTAATATTCGTGAACTGATGAATACTGATGTCAATATAAGAAATGCTTTATTATTTAATGTTCTTAAGTATGCATGGAGTTTATGCCTTGATGCATCACAAAATACAGTTCTAATGGTAGATGAAGCCCATGTATTATTATCTGGTGGTAATGTTTTAGGAGCAGATTTCCTTGCTCAAATTCAAAGAAGATCACGTAAATATAATACTGGTAATATTATAATAACTCAACAACCTAGTGATTTTACTCCACAAGCTGTTATAACTCAAGGTAAAGCTATTTTCGATAATGCCTCTTATTACTTAGTAATGGGACTTAAAAAACAAGCAGTTGAAGATTTATCTTTATTAATAGATTTAAATGATAATGAAAGAGAAAGTATTAAACGATACTCTCAAGGTGAAGCATTATTCGTATGTGGTAGCCGTAGAATGCGTATTAGAGTAATAGTAACCCCAGAAGAACTTGATTCATTCGGAACAGGTGGAGGTTTATAGTATATAAGGAGGCATAAAAAATGAAACTTAAATTCAAAGCTACAGCCCAAGATTGGTGTATTTTTGGGCTATTTGCTTTACTACTTCTTATAGTAGTGTCAATTCTAGTAAATAATATTCATTCATTTGCTAATTATGGTGAATTTGCAGGACTTAATCCATTTACGGCACTTATTCATAATTTAGGTGCAGTTGTTGTTTTTTATGTCTTTGCAATGATATTCTTGTTTGCAACCGTTAAAAACTTCTTTTTTGATCAAGAAAAAGGATTCGGAATTGTATCAGGAGCCAAAGATGAAAAAGGATTTTCTAGATGGTGTACTGATAAAGAAATGAAAAATGATTTATCAGAATTAAATGTTCAATCTGAAACATATGAACATGCAGGATTTCCAATTATTAACAATGGAAATAAGATGTGGGTTGATGATGGAGAAAGTCATAACCTTGTAATTGGGTCAACTGGTACAGGTAAAACCCAGTGTGTTATCCATCCTTTAGTAAAAATACTTGCTAAAAAAGGGGAGTCGATGATCGTTACCGATCCCAAAGGAGAAATCTATAGAGAAAGTTGTAGCCTTTTAAAACAGAAAGGCTATCAAATAGTAATCCTGAATTTCCGTGATCCCCAAAGAGGTAATACTTGGAATCCTCTTCATTTACCATATAAGCTATACAAAGCGGGTAATACCGATAAAGCAATGGAACTTTTAGATGACTTAGCAGCTAATATCTTGTATGAAGAGTCAAGTGCTAACAAAGATCCATTCTGGGAAAAAACTTCTGCCGATTATTTTGCAGGACTTTCCTTAGGCTTATTCGAAGATGCCAAAGAAGAAGAAATAAATATTAACAGTATCTCTTTAATGACTACTGTCGGAGAAGAACGTTATGGAGGAAGAAGTACTTATATAAAAGAATACTTTAATAGTAAAGATCCTGCCGGAGCAGCCTATACTTGTGCATCAGGAACTATTTTCGCTCCAGAAGAAACAAAAGGTTCTATTCTATCAACATTCAGACAAAAAATCCGTTTATTTTCTTCTCGTGAAAACTTATCAGAAATGTTATCTCAAAATGACTTCGATATAGATTCAATTGGTAAACAAAAAACAGCAGTTTTTATGATAATTCAAGATGAAAAGAAAACTTATCATGCCCTTGCTACTATTTTCATAAAACAATGTTATGAAGCATTAATTGACGTTGCTCAAAATACTCCAAAAGGACAACTTCCTGTTAGAACTAATTTTATCCTTGATGAGTTTGCTAATATGCCACCACTTAAAGATATAACCACAATGATAACAGCAGCTCGTTCCAGATTAATTAGATTTACAATGATTATTCAAAACTTCGCTCAGCTTGATTCTGTTTATGGAAAAGACGATGCTCAAACAATCCGTAGTAACTGTAATAATATGCTTTACTTACTTACTACAGAATTAGCAGCCCTTAAAGAAATAAGTGAATTATGTGGAGACAAAATTGTAAAAGTAGGTAAGGGAGATAAAGAAAGAGAAGAAACTCGACCTCTTGCCACTGTCGCAGATCTTCAAAGAATGAAACAATTCGAAGCTGTAGTAAAAAGAATTAGACTTAATCCCTATAAAACAAGACTTAAACCTAACTTTGAAATTGACTGGGGTATTAAAAAAGGAGATGCCGATCCTTTTGTAGAAAGACAAAAAAGACCTATTCAAGTGTTTGATATAAAAGAATATATGAAACAAAAGAAAGCTGCTAGTTTTAATAATATGTTAAATAATGCAGGCAACTCTGGAGGAGCACCACTTTTTAATGGACCAAATCCATTTGATGCTCTTAAAAATACAAATCAAGAACCAAAACCTAGTCCTATGCCAGGATCAGGCCTAAATGTTGATGAATTAGTTAAGAAAATAGATGCTAAAATAGCAGAACTAGAACAAGAAGAAAAACTAGAAGAAGAAAAAAGAAAGAAAGAAGCACAAGCTAAAAAAGAAAAACAAAAAGAAGAGAAAAAAGAAAAAAATAACACACCAGATAACTCTAATATGTTTTCTAATTTAATAAACAAAGACCCAGAAAAAATAAAAGAAAGACCAGAAATAAAAAGAGAACCTCCAAAGAAATCCGAAGTTTCTAAAATTGCAGTTACAGATGATCAATTCTTCGATGACTTTTTTGACGAATAGCCAGTTTGGCTTTTTTCTTTTGCAATAATAGTCGTTTCTTATTATAGTTTACCCCTTATTTTAATAAAATATATTAGGTGATAAAAAATGGTATCATTTATAATCAATTACTGGATAGAAATAGTATTTTCTTTAATCGTAACATTTTTAACCTATTTATATAGAAAAATAACAAAATATATAAAAAAAATAGACATATTAAAAGATCAAGCATGTCTAAATTTAAAAATGCACATTTCTGAAAAATATGAATTAATCAAAAAGAAAAACTTCATAACAATGGAAGAAAAAGAAGAAATAATAAATCTTTATGAATTATATAAAAAATTAGAATGTTCGAATATTGCCGATGAAATGGTTAAAGAAATAAATAATATACCATTTAGATAAGGAGGGTTTATGGAGAATATAATATCTGATCTTTTATTAAAAATTGTTTTAATAAGTATAGTTTTTTCTGCATTTGAAATGGCTTTGGTTCAAAAACTAAAAAAAGTTTTTCCTTTCAAAAAGAAATGGTCTGTTCTTATACTTAATTTCGTCTCATCATTCCTATTTGGAACAATCTTTTCAATGTGGTTCTTTTCACTAAGTATTTATAATTCCTTATGGGTTTCATTCTTTACCTTCTTAGGGGCACCTTCTATATATGAAACCTTAAGAAAACAAAACATTACCTCTTATACCCCAGAGTCATTAACAGAAATCAGAAAGAAAACTAAGTAGTTTTTTTAATAAACAAACATCTAATAAAATAAATAAATAATATTATATAAAATATGCTTAAAATATATGGAGTATATTTTATATATAAAGAAAGCTCATAAGTCTTAAATAGATAAATACTCATTATAGGAATAAATATAGATATTATATACGTAAGTATATTCTTTTTTGTTTTATTCCTTATTTTAAACATAGTACCAATATTATCTTTAATTGCATATATAAAATACGCAATTTGTGAAAAAAACGCAGTAATTAAAAATATAGCAGCAAAATTCTCTATCCTTTCTATAAACCCAAAGATCTGCACTTTTTTAAATAAACCATATACAGGGTAGGTAAGTAAACTTCCAAGTTCTATTCCATATACTGCAATTATTAAAAATAATATAAAACCAATAAGTAAAGATGCAATTATATATCCAACAAGTATTTTCCTAGGAAAGTTCTTTTTATCTTTTGTAATATATTTTAATCCAAGTATGTAAAAAAGAGGAGATAAAGTAGTTAAAAATATAAAAGAACTATTCATTATACCTTTTATATTTACATCTACAACAGGTTTTAAATTACTAATATCAGCATAAGGAATAATCGTAAAAAGAAGTATCAATATAACAGATACCGATAATATAAACAAAAGAAATACAGACCTTAAAAAAGTTTCAATCCCTTTATTAATACAAAAAGCAGCTATAATTGCAATAAAGATTGCAATTAAATAATACGAACTTCTCGTTAAAAACTGACTTATTATAAAATCCATAACAAACCATGTACTTATTGTCATAGTAAATATCGCAAGAAGAAGTAAAACTAGATTAAGTACATATCCAAATCCTTTAAAGTTCTTTATTGTAAAATCAAAGAAACTAGTATCTATCTTTTTACTAATAAACATAATCATAAAAATAGGAATAAGTCCTATTACAAAAGCTATTAAAAGTGATATTAAAGAAGCGTTCCTAGAACTATTTAGTATTAAAGAATTCGCAAATCCTGGAAACATAGCAAATATTACCCCAACACAAATTGCCATTACTTCACCACTACTAACTTTACCATTCATAGTATCATGCTCCTTTATTTATATTTCCAAATCTATACATTTTATTATTAATATTTATATTAAAACTTGCAACCTCATATAAATTACTATTCTTATACTTGTTATAATCCTTATAATAATCTTTATAAAGCATATTCTTTAAACCAAGTATATCTACATTATAATCTCTAGAATAATCTAGTAAGTCCCTTACATATCTCTTTATCTCATTATTTAATACACTCTTAATAGAACCCTGCACTTTAGGATCAGTTAAATCTAACTTTTTACTAATCTCAATCATTTTAGATTCAATATTAACATTTATATCCACATAAACTTTATTATCCTTTATATCAAGATTAATCTTTGATTTTGGATTATATATAACAGATGCAAAAGTAACATCTTTATATTTTCCATTAATAACAATGTCATTATAATTATTATTTATCGTATTATATGCAATTGACTCATTACTATCAAGCGGACCAAGTAATTTCTTATTTTTAAAAACTGCAAGATTATCAATAATAACAGAAGTTGCTTTCATTCCTTTTTCATTAGTACATTTAACAAGTGGCACTAAAGGATCAATTCCCTTCTTTAAATAAGTACTTAAAAACTTTTCCAAACTCAAATCATAAATTATACCATTTCTTTTCTTTGAATCTAATAAAACAGTTTTTAAACTTTCAACAGGAAACCTATCCTCAACCTCATTATCAGGATTCATAACTTCTTTAGCAGTTTCCTCTTCACTAAACAAAACATAAGCTGAAGATCTTACCTCTGGAGATCTCATTACAAAATCAAAAACATCATTTATCTTTTTAGAAGTATCTTTACTAAGTATTAAAAACTCTAAATGACCAAGATAAACATTTTTAGGATACCTAACAGAAAAATTTCTAATGGCCTTAGCAATAGTTTCTCCCTTCGCTTCATATATCAACGTATTTGCATCAGTTGCACCATCATTACTATTTTTTATATCCATAACCTGTGCAGTTAAATAAAACGAATTATCTTTATAATCTATTCCTAAAGCAGATACCACTGCTAAATCATTCAATTCCGCATAACTACATCCACTAATCATAAAAACACTAATTATTAAAAATATAAATCTTTTCATAACTTGCTCCTTGTATAATTTTTATTTGTTAGAATAGGCATTCTTTTATTATTATTTTTTATCTTTTCCTTAAACAAAAAATGTTTCAAAAACTTTTTATTTAACGGTATAAGTGGATATAAATATGGTTTACCAAACGAATCCTTCGAAGACAAAGATGTAATAAGCAAAATTCCTGCTAAGAAGATTCCTATCATTCCTGTAGTAGTAGCAAATAACATAAAGATAATTCTCCATATTCTAATAGCATTTACCATTCCTACATTAGAAAACATCAAAGAAGAAATAGCAGAAAGTGATATAACTATTACCATAATCGGAGAAACAATTCCTGCAGATACTGCAGCATCTCCTAAAACAATAGCACCCAGTATAGAAATAGCAGTACCAGATAAATGAGGCATTCTAATATCACTTTCACGTAATATTTCAAAAACCATAGTAAGACCAAGAGCCTCAACAATCGCCGGAAAAGGAACACCATCCCTTTGAGCAGCAAAATTAGTAAGCAAAGTAACAGGAATAGTCTCATGATTAAATGTAG
>CAKOSE010000022.1 GCA_934102055.1 uncultured Bacilli bacterium
GCAGCAAAATTAGTAAGCAAAGTAACAGGAATAGTCTCATGATTAAATGTAGTAATAGCAATATAAAAAGCAGGAAGAAGTATCGCTATAAAAAAAGCCAAATATCTAATAATCCTAGTAAAAGTAACATTGATATTACTTTGATAATTATCTTCACTAGCATGAAACATATCTCCAAAAAAAGTTGGAATAATAAGTAAATAAGGAGAGTTCTCAGTCATAACACAAACCTTACCATCTAAAAGAGCAAGACAAGCAGTATCAGGTCTTTCAGTAGTAGCAATCGTTGGGAATGTACTATGTTTAGTCTCAATACATTCCCTTATATAAGTACTATCCATAATACAATCTATATCAATATTTTTAATCCTAGTAACAACATCATTTACAAGTTCTTCCTTTGCAATATTATCCATATAAAGAATAGCAACTTGTGTTCTTGTCTGCTTTCCAACAACCTCTTCCTTTATTACCAAATCATTTGTTTTTACCCTTTTTCTAATCAATCCTAAGTTAGTTTCATAGTTCTCAGTAAAAGCATCCTTCGGCCCACTTATAGACTGTTCAGTCATTGGTTCAGAAACACCACGATATAAATCCTGTCTTGTCTCAACAACAAAAGGATAACCCTTCTCAAACATAATCGCAGTAAACCCAGCATTAATCTTAGTATAAAGATCATTTTTATCCTTAACATCTTCTATAACATTTTCAGGAAGTTCACTCTCTAAATGATCATGTATATTTTTCCTAGTAAGCCTCTTATTAAAATTAGTAAGTCTTCTCAAAATAAAATCATTAATATTATCACTTTTACTAACTGAAGTATTATATATAAGAAGAACTTCCTTTCTACCAATTTTTATCTTTCTAAATATAATATCCGGAGAATCATGAAAATCACTCTTTATAATCTCTATTTGTTTATCTAGCATACCATCACCTTTATATTATTGTGTAAAATAAATAAAAAAACATACTAAAATTAAAATATTAAATCATAATAACAAAAATATAAAAACTAAAAGATATAACATAAATAAAAATAATTATGATACAATAGTATTGTTGCAATAAAAGAAGACAAATGATACTAAAACGAATTATAAACGATTACCCAAAATTTTGTTAGTTGCTACAATAAAATATTAATAGTATTGTTATTTAGGATTATTAGAAATTTAACATATGCATTGAAACTATTTTATTCTTATGATAAAATATAACCAAAATTTAAGTTGTAGTGTTTTATGCAAAATCTTGTATATTCAAAATAAAGAATAAATGATTAAAAGTTTTTATCAGAATGGGAATTTAAATAATAAATAAGGAGGTGCAAAAAAATCTATGATTAATACCAATATAGACTTAAACTTATATAAAACCTTTTATGCTGTCGCAAAGCATGGAGGATTTTCAAAAGCCTCTGAAGTATTATATGTTTCACAACCAGCAGTCAGCGCATCAATAAAAAAACTTGAAGAACAATTAGGACTGAAATTATTTAAAAGAGATAATAAGTTATTTCAACTAACTAGAGCTGGGGAACAATTATTATTTTACGTTGAATCAATGTTAAATACTATGGAAATTGCAGAGCAAAAAGTAAAAGAAAACTCAATATCAATAAATAATGAAATAAAAATTGGAGTTCCATCACATATAAACATTTTTATACTTAATGATTTAATTGAAGAATACTTAAAGTTTAATGATAAAATGAGGTTTACATTAGTCAATCGCTCAACAAATGAAATGTTAGATATGTTATATAAAAAAGAGTTAGATTTATTAGTCGATAATGATGCTCCAATTTTAAATAAAATTAAAAATTGCTGTATTACAAGAATATGTGCTATTGAAAATTGTTTCGTCGGAGCAGAAAAATACAAAGAATTTTCAGAACAAGTACATACTTTTAGTGAATTAAATGAACAATCATTATTATTACCAGCTACTAGAACACTTACTCGTAATGAATTGGAAAAAGTAGTAAGGCTATTTGATAGAAACCTAGTTTTAAAACCCAAAATAGATGTTTCAATAACTGAGGTTATGTATGATTTAGTAATTCGTAATATTGGTATAGGGTATTTTCCAAGAAAATTTGTAAAAAAAGATATTCAACAAAAAAAATTATTTGAAATAAAAACCACATTGCCTTTGCCAAAAACAGAAATATGTTGTATATATATTCCAGAAACAATCAGCAATTGTTCTATGAACTTTATCAAATATATTGAAAATAAGTTATCATCTTAAAAAGATACTAAGAAAATAAATAAAAGCACTAACTACAGCATGTATAGATTTCGTTTTTGAAGAACTGAAAATTGATGATAGCAAAAACTTAAAAAATAAAATAGATTATTACTTTGAAAGAATTGATAACAGATGTAGCAAGGAAAATAATAAATGAAAAATATAGAAGAAGAAATAAGATTAGAGGTAACAAAAATTGTAAATATTGTTTTAAGTTTCTTGAAAAAAATTCCCATTTCAAATGAACAAAATAATCCTTAATAAACTTAGTAAATTTTCATATTTTTTATAAGTGTATTAAAAATAAATTATTAAAATAAATGTTACAAGGAGAAAAAATGAAAGAAAATATTAATTTAAATTTATATAAAATTTTTTATGAAGTAGCAAAAAATGGTAGCGTTAATATAACAGCTCAAAAATCTTATGTTTCACAACCAGCAATTAGCAAATCTATAAAATCATTAGAACAAGCATATCAACAAAAATTATTTCATAGGACTTCAAAAGGAATGGTTTTGACTGAAAGTGGAGAACAATTATATAAATGTGTTGATGAAGCATTAAGTACGCTCAATTACGCAGAAGAACAACTATTTGCAAAAAATAATATAAAAAAGGGAACATTAAAAATTGGTGCTCCATCCCATATTATTTCTCTTGTTTTAATAGAAAAAATATATGCTTTTCATAAAAAATATCCAAATATTGAAATGACAATAATTTGTAGATCAACTGAAGAACTAATAAAAATGTTAAGAAATGATAACATAGATATTATAATAGATATCATATCATATAAAGATGAAATTTCTGGTTTGTCTACAAAAAAATTGAAAGAAATGGTCCATTGTTTTGTAGTTAAAAAGGATTCAGATTTCATAAATTATAGAAAAAAACATAGTCTAAAAGAACTAGAAAACTTGCCATTAATACTACCAGCAAAACATAGTTCACACAGAAGAAAAATAGAAGAAATAGCCAAAATGCATCAGACAAAATATAATAATGTATTTTCTATAGAAACAAGTGAAATAATTTGTGAAGCAGTAAAGAATAACTGTGGAATAGGCTACATTTTAGAAGATGTCGTTAAAAAAGACTTGCAAGAAGGAACTATGAAAAAAATACAATTAAAAGAAAAACTTCCAAAAGTATCATTATACCTAATATACAAAGAAAAAAATCTCTCATCATATTCGTTAACCTTCATAACAGATTACTTAAAAGAGATTTAAACACTATACACAAGCAAATATTATTGAAATAGTTGTCCAGTAATATGCATAAACGCACATAAGTGATAATTATTTAAACAGCCAACACAATTATGTATTGGCTGTTTTTTGTTACTTTTCCATTTTTTACCATAACAAAAAGTAATAACTATTATAAAAAATATATATTTGTAATTTCTAAATAACTATCATATGATGATATTGAAAGGAGAAACAAAAATGAAAAAAGAAGAAATTAAAAAAGAAATAAAAATAGGAGAGCAAGTTCATATTAAAAAAGAGGAACCAAAACCAACAAAAGATATAAAACCCCTAGAACCAGAAGAAATTAAAATACATCATGTAAAAGATTTAAAGCCTAATTTACAAAAAAAAGAGAAACTAGAGGATGAGTTAAATCATGAAGAAAAACCTAAACTTTTAACACCACAAGAAAAACTTGAAATTATAATTAATTTGTGTGGGAGCAAAAAAGAATTAAAAGAAGTACTTATCAGCATCAATAATTTAGTCATTGATGCACCAAAACAAATTCAAACTGAAGTAAAAGTGAAAAAATTAAAATAATAAAAAAGGAGAGAAAAAATATGGAAGATAAAAAAATAATCGAAGAAAAATTGAAAAGATTTGAAGAATTATTAGAAAAGTTAGAAAGAATAAGTGATGAAAAACAACATCATCATCATAAAGAACGTTTACATGAAGGACCACATCATAAAAAACCACATCCACCAGTACCATTGCATGAAAGAAGAGACTTAAAAATAGATTTTATTAGTAACAAAGAATTGATAGAAGTAATATTTGGAGATGAAGATACAGCAAAAGCAGTAATAGATATAATTACTACTAGTCCAACAGAAATACAAATAGTATTAAAGGTAGTTCTTGATTTATATAACAAAGTAAATTCATTAAAAGGAGAATAGTTATGAATTTAGGTATAAGATTTTCATCACCAATACCTGATGAAAATGATCTTAAATTATTATCTGAATCCTTTGATAATAATGAAACAAAATTAGGAGAAATTCTTAATGAAGCACCATATGAGATATCTGTACTTGCATGTTTACTAAAAAAGATAGATAAACTTATCAAATGAATATAAGGGATACTCTAAATGAAATAGGTATTTTTGAAACCAATTTACAAATAGAAAAATATATTGATGATGAAGCACTGTTAAAAAGTGTTTCATCAGAAATACCTGTGCCAATACAGTGTGAGACAAAAACAATAGTAAATAATGCAGTTAATAAGATTATAGATATGAATAAAAAAAATATTTTTCTACTTTCAAATGAAATTACATTGATTGAAAAATTATTGCTTCATAAAGAAAAAATAGAAAATATATTAGTATGTTTATCAAGAAATTTATCAGAAGAACAAGTAAGTAATATTAAAAGTAATATACCAAAAAATAATAATGTAACGTTTATTAATGAATTAGAATATCCAAGTATTATAAAGCCCAAAGATTCAATAATATTAGTAGTAGGGTATAAAAACGTAAATAATTGCATTGTAACTGATAATACCTATAGAATGTTGGAAATATATAAAAGTTTTTTAGGGAAAAAAGTATTTATAAGCTGCATCAGTGAAAATGTAAAAGTAAAACAGAAGAATTTCATTAGTATAAATGGTAAAAATTACTTTGATATAATTATTTAGAGGTAAATATAGTGAAAGAAAAATTAAAAGAAAATATATCAGGTTATGTATTATTGGCTTCAATATTTATTGCTTCTACAATAATTGCTTTAATAAAAAATATCTCAATAACTACTATAATGAAAGATTATCAATTTAGTGTTTTAATAATATTAATAGTAATGGAACTATTTACAAATTTGATTTCTAGTACGGGGATAATTGAGAAAATTTCATTAAAAATTTCAGTTCTGTCTAAAGGAAATAAAAAAAAGTGTTTAATTTTATTTGGAATATTAATTTTCTTTGTGTCAGCATTTTTAAATAATATAACAGCAGTATTAATAGTACTACCAATAATATTTGTCTTATTAAAAGCAATAGGAATAAATCAAAAGTATGTAAATATATTCTTTGCAGTTATACTGGCATTATCAAATACAGGAGGTGCTTCATCTCCAATAGGAGATTTTCCAGCCATAGTGATTATGAATAGTGGAATTACTTCATTTAAAGCATACTTATTTAGAGCATTTCCATTTTTCTTTATTATATCAATAGCATTAATATCTTGGTGGCAATTATTCATAAAGGAAAATGACAAAACAGACAAAAAAAAGAATTTATCAATAGACTTGTTACAAAGCAAATATAAAAATATAGAAGTAAATAAAAAAGTTTTAAATGGATTGTTAGTAATATTCGTATTAATGTTTATATGTTGGAGCACTGTTCCACAAGATTTAATACCACCAGAAGTTATTGCACTGCTTGGATGTGTGATAGGAATAGTATATTCAGCAATGTGTGGAGTTCAAATTAAATCATTAGTTGATTTTAAACCAGTTCTTACAATAGCCTCATTTTTATTTTTAGCTAATGTCATATCACATACTGGAGTATTAACAACATTGGCAAATTCTATGCAAAATATAATAACAAATCCTAAACTATTGCTAATAGTAATTATGTTATTAACATCATTGATTTCTGGTTTATTCGGAGCAGGTCCAGCAGCATCAGCAATGATGCCAGTAATAATTTATTTGTGCGAAACGACATTCAAAGCTCAATCAGATTGGGTTGCAATAGCATACGCTGCTTCAATATGTGCAGGTAGTTCATTATTTATGTGGTCAGCTACCGCAGGATTCATTTTATCTAAAAATGTAAACGAAGCCAACCTTATTGATTCTAAAAGGAAAAAAATGATGTGGGGAATATCAAATTATTTAAAATATGGAATTCAAAATTATATAATTCAAATAACTCTTTCAATTGCAATGATAATTGTTGTAATAATGTAAATAAAAAATGCTTTGATTTGTAGTTCAAAATAAAACATTTTTTATTCGCAATAGCCAAATATGATTTTGCAGAATGGTTCAAGAAAAACAAAAGTAATTATAGGTAGCACTACTAAAAGGTATATTTAAAAAACAATATGCTTTTTTTAAGCAAAAAAAACAATATAATATCCAAAAAAATAAACAACAAAACAACAAAAAAATTTCCACAAACAAGAAGTTTTATGGGACAATATATTTGTCGTAATAAAGGAAAAGGCAGAAAGGAGTAAAATATGAAAAAAAGAAGTAATAGTTTATATATAATAAGTTTAACAATAACATTAATATTATCATTAATAGCAATTGCAGTAGCACTAATACTAATTAATAGTAACAATTTTGAATTATGGAGAACAAGAGCAGGAGAATCTTCCATAATTAAATTTGTTTTATTTACATTTATATTACCAGTAATAACATCACTTACTGGAATAGTACTAGGTACAATAAGTATGTTTAAACAAAACATAACTCTAACATATATAGCAAGTTTTATAATTTCAATATTTGACATATACTGGGTACTAGTAATATTTGTAATTCTATGTGAAATAGTAAATACAAACTTTGTAAGCATTCCAAACTTTATAGTAAACGTAATAATCTTAACAACATTATTATCAATAAACTTTATAGGATTAATTAAACAAAGAAAACTAATAAAAAACTAAATAGGACTAAAATATAAATTTTGGTTCTTTTTTCTTAATTAAAATTCTTGCTTATAAAAATAAATCTTTATATAATAAAAAACAAAGAAGAAATATCATAGCAAATACGGAGAAAAAAATGATTAGAACAAATAATGAAAATATATATACTTTATGACTACTATACTATATAAATATAGTAATAAAACTTGTAGCATGATAGCAAAAGATGATTTAGATAGATTTGTGTTAAAAATAGAAGAAGCTTTAAATAAACATAATCAAGAAAAAGATAAATTAACTTACATTGACTAGTTAATCATAGAAACACCAATATATTATGTAATAAATGATAATCAAAAAACAGTTTATTATGTTTTAAAACCAGGTATAAATATGAAACTAATAGAAAGAAAATTAGCATCTCTTCCGGCAGAATATTATCAAGTTTTACAAGAAGATAGCATTTTAGAACCACTAGGACTTATAAATTACAATAATGAAATAGTTTTAAAATCAAACATTACAAAAGAAAACAAAAACTCAAATAAAACTTCAGTTAGAATAAGAAAATAATCTTTTTTCAAAAACTCCCTTCATTTTACTGACAATTGACATGTTTTCCTTTAGAAAACAAACAAAACATGTTATAATCAAATAGGTGAAGTATATGCTTGAAAATTTAAACGATAAACAAATAGAAGCTGTTAAACACAAAGACGGACCTCTCTTAATTCTAGCAGGAGCAGGTTCTGGTAAGACAAAGGCCCTTACTACAAGAATAGCGTATTTAATCAAAGAATATGGTGTTAATCCAGAAAATATTTTAGCAATAACTTTTACAAATAAAGCTGCTAAAGAAATGAAAGAAAGAATAGAAAAACTAATAGGAAAGACTAATTTACTAGCCTCAACTTTTCATTCCTTTGGGGTTAAAATCTTAAGAGAAAACTACGAAAGGCTAGGTTATAAAAATAATTTTGTTATTATGGATAGTGATGATAGTTTAACCCTTGTTAAGAAAATAATAAAAGATCTCGGATATGATCCAAAAAGATTTAGCCCTTATATGATAAGAAATAAAATATCTAGTAATAAAAGTTGTTTCGTTATGCCAGATGAATATAAAAAATTTGTTCATTCCGAAGAAGACAATATTATCTATAAAGTTTACAAAAAATACCAAGAAATCCTTTTTAAAAATAATTCTGTAGATTTTGATGACTTACTAATCTTACCAATAAAACTATTTAAAGAAAATAGTGATATCCTTGAATACTATAGAAAAAAATATAAGTACATAATGGTTGACGAATATCAAGATACTAATGAAGCACAGTACATCCTTATTAAGATGCTCGCAGCCAAATATAGAAACATTGCTTGTATTGGTGATAATGATCAAAGTATTTATATGTTTAGAGGAGCAAACTACAAAAATATTCTTAATTTTGAAAAAGATTATCCCGATGCTAAAGTAATAATGCTTGAACAAAATTATAGATCTACTAAAAATATTCTAGATGCCGCCAATAGTGTAATTAAAAACAACACTTTTAGAAAAGATAAAAACCTATGGAGCGACAAAGGTGAAGGGGAAAAACTCTCTTTTTACAAAGCATATGATGAAATAGACGAAGTATTTTATATAATAAGAAAAATAAAAGAACTTATCTCTAAAGGAGTACCATATAAAGATATTGCTATACTTTATAGAACAAATGCCCAGTCAAGAGTATTTGAACAAGAACTATTAAAACAAAATATACCCTTTAGAATAGTAGGTAGTTTTTATTTCTATAGTAGAAAAGAAATAAAAGACTTGCTTGCATACCTAAGACTTATATTAAATAGTGATGACGATATAAGTTTAACAAGATGTATAAATACCCCCAAAAGAGGAATAGGGCCAAAAACTATAAGTGAAATAGAAGCAAACGCAAATACCTATAATACCAGCATGTACGAAGCAATAAAAGATGGAAAAACTCTAGACTTTAAAAAAGTAATAGAAGAACTAAAAGAAGATTTAAAATCATGTACTTTGACTGAATTTATAGATAAAGTACTCGATAAAAGTGGAATGAAAAACGCCCTAAAAGAAGAAAAAAGTTTAGAAGCCGATATAAGACTTGAAAACTTAGAAGAATTTAAATCAGTTACAAAAAACTTTGAAGAAAGAGTAGGAATCATCTCCCTAGAAGAGTTTCTAACAGAAATAAGTCTAGTCTCAGACATAGAAGAATACAAAGACGATCCCAATAGAATAACACTTATGACAGTGCATTCCGTTAAAGGACTTGAATACCCTTATGTATTCTTAGCAGGCTTAGAAGAAGGAATATTCCCCCATAGAAATTGCTATTCCAAAGATGAACTAGAAGAAGAAAGAAGACTCATGTATGTAGCAATAACAAGAGCCATGAAAAAACTATGGATAACATGTACCAAAAAAAGAATGATTTATGGCCAAGAAAGCCCTTCAATTCTAAGTAGATTCGTAAGAGAAATAGATCCAGATCTTATTGACGGAGAAACAAAAGAAGAACCAAAACCAGTAAAAAAAGAAAAAAGAATTTATAAAGAAGATAGAGTTTTTAATTATGGAGATAAAGTTCATCATGAAACATATGGTGATGGAGTAGTAATAGAAGTCACCAACACAATTTTAACAGTAGCATTTAATAAAGATATTGGTATAAAGAAAATACTAAAAAATCATAAAAGTATAAGGAGAGTGTAGTATGAAAACATTAGTTATTTTAGCCGCAGGAATGGGTTCAAGATTCGGAGGCCTAAAACAAATAGAGCCAGTCGGACCAAATGGAGAATTTATAATAGATTATTCCATATATGATGCCAAAAGATGTGGTTTTGAAAAAGTAATATTTATTATAAAAGAAGAAAACCTAGAAATCTTCGAAGAAACAATAGGAAAAAGGATAAAACCTTATATCGATGTTTGTTATGCTTTTCAAAAAATAGAGGATATCCCAGAAGGCTATGAAGTCCCAAACAGAGAAAAACCTCTCGGAACAGGACATGCAATTTACTGTGCAAGACATTTAATAGATGGTGCTTTTGCCTTGATGAATGCTGATGATTTTTACGGTTATGGTGGTATAAAAGCAGTATCAGACTTTTTAGATACAGATTTAGACAAAGACGGAAAAGAAAACTATGCCTTAGTAGGGTACAAACTAAAAAATACAATCACAGAAAACGGTTCAGTAAAAAGAGGAGTTTGTAAAATAAGTGATGGAAAACTAGTAGGACTTGATGAAAGCCTAGTAGAAGAAGAAAACAATGTCCTAGTTAGAACCTCATTCAAAACAAATAAAAAAGAACCAGTAAAAGAAGACACACTAGTCTCTATGAACCTAATGGCCTTCCATCATAACTTCATCAAACATATAGAAGAAGAATTTATACCATTTCTAGAAAATAACAAAAACGATATGTCTAAGTGTGAATACCTAATGCCTGATGTCGTAACAAAAGAAATAAATGAAAACATCGCACAAGTAAAAGTCCTAAAAACAGATGAAAAATGGTATGGAATAACTTATAAAGAAGATAAACAAGAAGTAGTAAATGCAATTAAAGATATGATAGATAAAGGTATCTATAAAGAAAAGCTATGGGATTAAAGAAGTGTTTGCTTCTTTTTTTTTCATCATATAGGAAAGTGCTTGATTAGTAATAAAAAGACAAAATAAAAAATTAGAGTGTTAAAAGCATATCTAAATTTCTTTAATTATATTGACAAATCTACTGATATTATGATGTTTATCAGTAAATTTTCAAGAGGAGGAAAACTATGAAAAAGAGGACAATAAAAAAATTTACAGAAGAAAGTAACTTCGAAGTTATTAAATCAATTATGAAAATAAATAGCAGATATGTTACTTCAAAAGAACTAAATAATTTTTAAATACAAAGAATGTATCTAAATTCTATGTGGAAAAAAGAATTATGAGATTTTCAAGATAAGCTTTAGTTTATCTTGTCTTCATCAACAAAAAAAAGACTTAACAAGCCTTTACAAATTTCTAAAATGGCGCGCCCAGAAGGATTTGAACCCTCAACCTCTTGGTCCGTAGCCAAACGCTCTATCCAATTGAGCTATGGGCGCACTTCACAGAACATCTAAATTATACTATAATATTTTATGTTTTTCAAGTGTTTTTGGGTTAAATCTATCTATAACTTTATAAAAAACTAATAATATATATCAGGGGTGGTATTATATTAAGTATTAAAAAACGTCAACAGTATTTAAAAAATTCTGGTTTTTATAAAGGAAAAATAGATGGAATAGAAGGCACGCAAACAAAAAAAGCCTATAAAATGCTCCAAGAAAAGTATTTTGTAAGAAGTAGTGATATAGATGGAATCTATGGTAAAAATACTGAAACATTGCTTATTAATAAAGAAAGAGTAAGGTTATATACAAAAAACTTTAAACTCGAAGAATTTAAATGCGAATGTAATGGTAAATACTGTACAGGATATCCTAGCTTATTAAATATTAGATTACTTAAATATATCCAAACTATGAGAAATAGATATGGCGTGCTTATCATAACAAGTGCTTTAAGATGCATCAAATATAATAATCTAATCGGAGGAATAAGAGCCTCCAAACATACACAAGGAAAAGCAATAGATTTTTATACCAATTATTCCTCTAAAAGCTTTAATAACAGAAAAAAAATAATTGATTGGTATGCCAATAATGCTGCATTTATGAATTATTCATATTGCAACGGATACGCAAGAACTAAATACAGAAAAGAGTACCCAAGCGTACCTACCATGTACAAAAGTATTCATATTGACGTTAAATAAAAGAAAGGTTCAAATAAGCGAACCTTTTTCACATCTATTACCCCATGCATCAATTATTTTTTTATCTTTCTTAATAGCAATTATTTCACAGTGATTAGGACATCTCTTACATTCATAACCCTTTGTTTCAAAATTCAAATCCAAAACACTGAAATTAAATATTTCTTCTTTTTCTTTTTTAGATAAAATAGCAACCCCAAGAGCCCCCATCAAATGACCATTTTCATCTGTTATAATTTTTTCCTTTGTAACTTTTTCGAATGCCTTAATTACCCCAATATTCTTACTAACACCACCTTGAAATACTATTGGTGTTTTAATCTTTTTACCCTTTGCTACATTATTCAAATAATTATTTACAACACTTTCACAAAGCCCTGCAATTATGTCTTCTTTTTTATGACCTATTTGTGCTTTATGTACTAAATCCGATTCTGCAAAAACAGTACATCTTGCTGCTATTTTAGTAGGTTTTTTTGACGTTAAAGCAATTTCTCCAAAGTCTCTTATATCAATTCCAAGTCTTTTTGCTTGACTAGATAAAAAAGCACCAGTTCCTGCAGCACATAAAGTATTCATTGCATAATCCGTAACAACACCATTATCTAAAATAATAATTTTAGAATCCTGTCCACCAATTTCAAAAATTGTTTTTACATCTTTATATATAGAAGAAGTTCCTATCGCATGAGCAGTTATTTCATTCTTTATAACACTAGCTCCAATCATTATCCCGATCAATCTTCTAGCACTTCCAGTCGTCCCAGCAGACACTACTACATAATCACTTGGAAGATTCATCTTTAAACTATTTAGCAACTCCTTTACTGCACTTATAGGATCGCCTTTCGTATAGAGATACTCCTTTGCAATAATCTTATTATTCTCATCTATAATAACTCCTTTAGTAGATATTGATCCTATATCAATTCCTAAATAAGCTTTCTTCATTATTTCTTATCCTTTCTCATAGTTAACATATCAATAAATGCTTCTATTCTAGTTTTTAATCCCGTACTTGAAGTCTGTGTATCAAAAGATAAATACATAATTGGTATTTGTTTTTCATTTGATATTTTATTTAATATAGGAATAATCCCAACCTCCGGAGTACACCCAAACGGTTTTGTATGTATTATCCCATCATACTTTTTCTTTTTTAAATATAAAGTCCTATAGATATTATCACTAGCATCAGCCCCTTGTCTATATTTTAAATAATCCCTTGTTTTATATTTTACATATGGACTAAGTATTTTTTTAAATATAAGTAAATACGAAACATTAGTAAACCTCTTAACACTTACTCCATACTTTTTAAGCTCATCTTCAAGATTATAAGTAGAAAAAGGTTCCATAGCGGTATATAACTCTCCAATTATACCTATTTTTAAACTAGGCTTTTTACCATGTACTTTTCTTAACTTTTTCTTATACTTTATATATGTTTTAATCGTTCTTAAAGTACTTGTCTCATCCTTTACTTCATTTATATATTTAGCCCTTATCTTTTTCATATCTCCATCATGAACTTCTACTTTTTTTCTTTTATAATTATCCAGCTTATCCGAAAAAATTATTTTAGTAAAGATAAGCATAAATTCCTTTAATAACTTTCTTCTTGTTAGATTCTTATTTAGTTCTCTTAACATCTTATATACATAATTAAAACTTGTTTTCCCTTTTTTTATAAATTGACAAAATTTAAAGTCATACCCCAAATCTCTTAAGATCTTTTCTTGTAGCTCAGCATAGTTTCCATACCTACATCCCCCTCCAAATTGAAAAAGTATATTTGCACCTTCATCAAGAGCTTCTATATAATTACCTAGATTATATTTAAAAGGTAAACATATAAAATCAGGTGAATACTTCTCTCCAAGTTCTACTGTTTTTTTCGTTATAGGAGGAGCAAGTTTTACCTTACACTTAGTAACATTTTCCATAAATGGTTTAACAAAGTAAGAGTAGTCCCCAAGATGAGGAAAAGATATTTGATAATTATTCATAACTTGTCTCCTTGTTTATTATATCAATAAAACTCTCTAGTCTTGTTATAAGTCCAACAGGACCAGTTTCTTCATCTATTATTAAGTTTATTATAGGTTTACTAGTTATACTTCTTTGAATAAGCTCATTACATATAGAATCAGGTCCACAAGGAAAACAAGAAATAAGAATTATTCCATCAACATTATCCTTATACTTTTCTGTTCCAGACATTAACTCTTTATTTAACGTAAAATAATTATCACTAGATATCATATTAGAGTATTTATCTACTTCCTTTTCATCAAATATATTAGCATCTATTATCTCTATATTATTTTTCTTTAAAATATCTATAATTGGTTTTCCTATAAACTCGTCATAAACATTATAAGAATGACCCACTAAAAGCACTTTTTTCTTATTATCGTTTAATAAAGCAAGTTGTTTTGTCATTTGCTTATTCTTTACTCTTCTTACTTTTTCTTTTGCCTTCTTATAAGCATTTGACACTTTATTAAAACTAAAACCTAAATATAATCCTAGTTCTATAAAAGCACTTTTTTCATGTTTACAATTCGTCTCATCAATATTTATATCTAATATATTTTTTGTAAATAGGTTACTTACTAGGTCATATAAAAGATAAAAATTAGTACATACTTTCTCATCCTTTTTAATACTCGCTATTCTTGGCACTAAAATATAATCACATCTATCCTCTAAATTCTTTATATGTCCTAAAAACAATTTAAGACTTATACAAGCCTCAGAAGGTGCCAGTTTTATTCCATCTTCTAAAGTTTTCTTATTAGAAGGATCAGATATTATATAATCTATATCAAGTTCATTAAAAAAAGTCTTTATAAGAGTACTATAACGATAATAAAAAAGTGATCTAGGGATACCTATAGTCATAAAATCATCTCCTAAATAACTTTATTCTTTTATATAGTTTTTAACATAAAAAAAGTTCTACAAAATAGAACTTTTATAAAAATATTATGACAAGACTTCCTACAATCAGACAATATATAACAAAATATATAAGCTTTCCTTCCTTAACAACATTTCTAAACCACTTAGTAGCAAAATATGTAACAATACCTGCTATTACAGTAGCAATTAAATAATATATAATAGTAATAAAAGATAAATTACTAGTAAATAAATCTTTAAAACCTAAAATAGTAGTAGCAACACTAATCGGTATATAAAGTAAAAATGAAAAATCAAAAGCAGTTTCTCTTTTCAAATTTCTTAGCATTCCTCCAACTATAGTAGAACCACTTCTTGAAATACCAGGAACAAGTGCAATCACTTGAAAAAGTCCAATAATAATAGCATCCTTAAGTGTTATTTTCTTATTATCCTTTTCTCCTTTTATATTCCTTATCAAAAATAAGAAAATCGCAGTAATTAAAAGAGTGATTCCAACAAATTTAATATTTTTCTCTAAAAAATCAAATAGTCCTAACTTTGTAACTACAAGACCCATCACCCCAGCAGGAATAGTAGCAATAATAAGAAGAATAGTATATCTAAAATTCTCTTTAGAAGAAGCATTTCCTTTTTTTAAATAACTAATAAAATCAAGAAATAAACTTTTTATCCTATCTCTATAAAGAAATATAATCGCAATTAAACTACCAAAATTAGTTAATATAGCAAGCAAACCAATATCTATATTTGTATTTAATATGCTATTTAAAATCATAACATGTCCTGATGAAGATACTGGAATAGGCTCTGTAAAACCTTGTATTATTCCTAAAATTATATATTCTAACAATTCTAACATTTTATCACCCAATTAATTATATACTATTTTTGTCAAAATTTAAACAGATTAAAAAAAGAAATATTGTATATACTATTTCTGAGGGATGAGATATGACTTATATTTATGATATATTACTTAATTTTAATAATGATTTAATAGAATACTTTGAATGGGAAGATACTGATAAAGTAAAATATGTAAAAAAAACAACTCTTTTTAAAGTGCCACATAAAACACTAATTGATATAATAGAAAACGATATTTTATTTGACATATCATTTACAGAAAAAATACCAAAATATGAAATGAATGGTTTAAAAGATACATTAAGTGTCTGTCTCTTAACAGATGGCTTAATGGCCTTAGGAGTCCTAATAAAAAAGCAAAAAATCATAGGACTTTCAAGAATGCTACTTGACGAAGAAAGAGAAGCACTTGATATATCAGAAGGATTAAATAATGAAAATATATCTTATAAAACTATTAATAAAAGAAAAAAAAGAGATTATAGTTTAACAAGAAAAGAACAAGAACTAGTACATAGTTTAAAAGATAAAATAAACGATTTATATACAAAAAACAATCACAAAAAGTTAATATATCTATACTATGAATATACAAACAAAGAGAGCACTAATATAGATTATATATATAAATACTTAATAGATAGTTTAAAAAACTTTAACAAGAAACATATCAAACTTTACGATGTTTTAAATCTTTCAAAAGAAAAGATGTAAAATCACTTGATACTTTTTAAAAGCGGTTGCCTTTCATAATTTTATAATGTATAATTAAATTATGAATAGGAGTGATATAATGTTAAAAAATGTAAAAGTATGTTTGATAACAATAGCTTTTATGTTAGTTAGTATGCTTGGATTAAGTAGTGTAAATGCTGCTGATGTTGATGGTATTGTTTGTAAACTAGCTAATAATCCAGGATTTGCAAGTGATGATCTTCAAAGAAAGTATTTTGTACTTAATAGTATAAGTTCGCCCCAAATTGATGGTTTTTTCTCAGCACTTTCATCAAATGGGCATGCTATATACTGTACTGAAAGAGGTTTTCATACAGTAACTGGTTCAGGACCTAATTATGTTAGTTCTGAAAGGGATGCTTCAAGCGATCTTGTTGCAAAAGCATTAGTGTATGGTGCAAAGTATCAAATAAGTTCCCCATCTTGTGCTTGGGAATACTTAGGAACTCAAATGGTTGTATGGATGGCACAAAAACAAGTAAGTGATGGTGGTTTTGATTTAATGAATGAAAATTCAGTAAATCTAGCAACATTAAAAGGTATTCTAACAGGAACAGGAAGCGATGCTGTTGCAGAATATGCGTATGGAATTATAAAAAATATGAGAAATCATAACGTAATACCAAGTTTTGCTTATGCTACAAAAGATGCTGCAATAAAAGCAGATAGTAAACTGTTATTAAAATATGACACCAATAATTATTATTATAAAACAACTGTAACAGATTCAAAGGCAGTACTGGATAGTTATACTTTAGGAACTAATCCAACCGGAGTTACAGCAACAAAATCTGCTAATACTTTAACTATTATTTCAAAAAATGAAAATGAAACAACACCAATTGGTATGCATAAAAAGTTTTATGATAAAGTTTTAGTTGCCACTAGGACAAGTGGCGATGTTCAATCAACTTCGTATGTTGAAAAATACACAGAAAAAACTGTTGATGCCTTTGTTCCTTATGAATATGAAAAAATTAATAAAGGTATAGTAGAAATAATAAAAACAGATAAATATACAAAAAATAAAATGGAAAATGTATCATTTGGAATCTATAGTGATGA
>CAKOSE010000023.1 GCA_934102055.1 uncultured Bacilli bacterium
TCCTAAGTATGCTCCTCTTAAGTATGCTCCTCTTAAGTCTGCTCCTTCTAAGTTTGCTCCTTCTAAGTCTGCTCCTCCTAAGTTTGCTCCTCCTAAGTTTGCTCCTCTTAAGTCTGCTCCTTCTTTTATTGCTTGTTCCACAGTTTCTTTTAAAGTGTTGTCTTCTTTTTCATATTCAAACAAAACACTTCCTGTATATCTATTTTTTATTTCAAATTTAACTTTTTTCATTTTTTTATTTCCTCCTAATTAATAACTTATTCCCTTCCCATGAATTTCTGGTATTTCTAGTTCTGCATCATAGTCGTTTTCATACATGATCCCTTTTATTTTTTCTTTTAAGTCTTCTATTTCCTCTTCAAGTTCCTCCTGTAATATTTTTCTATCTTTTGCTATTTTTCTCCAGCTACTAACTGGCAACATTTTATTTATCAATCCATAATCTGTTCCAAGTTCTTTAGATAAATTTTCAATATCATTTGCTTCATCTTTATTTAATAACTCATAAAACATTTGATCCCTCCATTTGATCGTTTAACATTTCTTTTACTTCTTCATCGTAATTTTCTAAATAATGGTTGCAAAATTTACAGCAACTGCAATAACTTAAACATTTTGTGTCTTCTCCCTTACGTTCTTCAATTTCGTAAATTCCAGGATATTTTTTTTCTAAATTAATAAGATGCTCCCTTGCTTCTTCTAATGTTTTGTGTACCTTTAATGCTTTTTTATTAGTTTTCTTTTTAACTGCATATGTGTTACCTTTGTTAAATCTTTCTTCTAATGAACACATAGGTAATTCGCTATCTTTCATTTGTTCCAGTTTTTGTATCCTGTCAAATCTTTTTAAAATCCATTCTTCTATTTCTTCTGGTGTTCCTAAATCGAATGTTAGAACTCGTATCGGTAAATCTGGATAATCATATTTATTCTGCGCTTCACGTTTATTCCAATCTTTTAAAATTGCTATTATTCTCCCTTTATCAATCCATTTACCATGTTTTTTGTAGTGCAAATAAGCTCCCATTTGAAGTTGTTTCTTCCAATGTTCGTTGTTAGAACCATAGATGACAGTCCATACACTAGTCGTTTTATAATCGTCTACATAATCGTAAACATGGTCGATAATACCAGATAGCGTATATCCATTTTCAAATGTGTGTTCTAAATGTTCCTCTACATATTCATTTTCTTTAACTTCTATTCCTGTTTCCAAAGCATAATGCGTTACTGTTCCAAACAACATCCATATACACTCGGACACATCTTGTTCTATTTCATCGTTGTATCTTCTCTTGAGCATTAACACTCTGTCTGGATCCAGTAAACTTGTTATTGAATATCTCTTTGGTCTATATTTATACTCTTTTTCAACTGCCCTTTGTAACATATCAGGCAGCATTAATTTATTAGTTATTTTCATTTCTTACCTCCTGAGGTTTCTTTACAAACACTCTCTCTCCACGATTATTTTTTATCGATAAACCATCTATTTCTTTATTTTTATATGTTATTTTCTCTACGTAAAATTTATCATTTGTTGCTAACTTTCCTTTTTTATTTCTGAATATCTTACATTTTTCTATTGGAACCCAAATTAGTGGTGATGTGTATAATTCTCTACCGATTCCCCAATTAACACATGCTCTTTTGAAACTGTCACTTGCTTCGCCCTTCTCAGCTTCTGTGTTACTTTCTTTTCCTGCGTCCCATTTGGTAGTCCAGTCATCCTTGTCCTTGTCGTAAATAGAAACTCCACAGTAGATGTTCCCCTTCATTTCTTTGTGATCTCTATCCCAATTCATAGGACCAACTACTTCATCAAGTATTTCCATATCTACTCTTGCATTTTTAAACAAAAGCAATGTTAATCCTGTTTCGCTTATCGTTCCTACTCTTATCTCGATCTCGTTTTCTTTAAGTGGTCTAAACTCCATAACTTTCCTCCTCTTATTTCTTGCTATAATAGTTGTTAAATACTTCTTCTCGTGCTTCTCTTGCTTGTTTTATTTTTTCGCTACTTCTTAATTCGATAAAATCATTTTGTAACTCTCTACGTGCTCTAGATACTGTTTCAAATGGTGATACTCCTTTACCTTTTCTAAATTCTGCGTCTTTAAAAACTTTGTACATCTCAGTTTCTCTCACCCAATGTGATAAACAGTACTCATAGTACAAATACATATCGCTCTCTTTTGCTAATTGATGTGTTTCTAAAATTTTCTTAACTTCACCCTTGGTAGTTTTTATTTCATTCATAACTTTTAATCAACTCCTCTAACTCTTTTTGGTTTTCCTTGTTTGTCTTTATTTCTGCTGTATTAAATTTTTCTAATATTTTTTCATCTTGAGATTTTTCCTTACCTTTAAGTTTCTCCCAAATAATCCCCTTCCAGTTGTTAGACATACATTCATCTATCAAGTCAGCAATTTGTTCATCACTATATTTTTCGCAATTATTTTGAATTCTAGTAAGCAGACTCTTTAATCCAACCTCCGTGTATGTTTCTTTTCTTTCGTCTTTGTACTTTAACCATTCTTCTATCTTCCCCCTTAACAATCCCCTATCTAAATAATTAAAATTAGAAATAAGAAATAAGAAAAGGGAAATATTATTTGTTTGTTTTTTGGTTGTACTCTTGGTTGTTTTTTGGTTATTTTTAGGTTGTTTTTTGGTTGTTTGTTTTGCGTTCTTGTTGCCCTTTGGAGCACCACCTTTTTTACCATTAATAACCTTATTTTTAGTGGTTTCTAAAGGCATTTTAATATTGTTCCAAATACCAAAATTTAACCCTTCTAAATTAGGTTCTTTGTCTTCAAACATATACTCCATAATTGCATTAAAAATGGCTAGTTTATCTTCATTTTTTAAGTATTTTATTATGTCAAAATAGTTCTTATAAAACGTAAAATGATCTAGTTTTTTTTCATCCACTTGTTTCCTCCTATTTGCATTATTTTATTTTTTGTGTTATAATCTAGTTGTAATTTTTATTACATAAGTTGATTAACGCCAGCACGCAGAAATCAACTTTTTTTGTGCAATCAAATTCATCACCCCTTTCAATTTCTAAATGTTCTAATTTGATAATAAGAACATTTATAGCCGTAGAATTTGTTACATTCATTTGCTTGCTTATCATGAATATTTGAGCCTACTATTAAACAAATGGTAAAAAATAACATAATCCCTGTAACTATTACTAAATCAATTATTATTCTTTTCACTCTTACACACCTATTCTCTTTCTAAGCATCTTTGTCAATGCTAGTTTTGGCTTTGTTTCTGGAACAAAATAGTTTTTCTCTTTCATATCATTTCTTGTTTCTTCGACCAGTTGTCTACATAATTCCATACCTAAAGTCGGAATCAATATTTTTACATCCTGCGGTGAAACATATAATTGATTTAATATCTCCTCTTTAGTTTTCATTTTTTTATTTCCTTTCTTGACCTTTTTGTTAATTGCATTTTATTATTCACGTTTTGTGAAGTCTAAATTTAAAAAAAAATCATTAATATCACATTTAAATAAATTAGATAGTTTCACAAGAATATCACAATCAATTGCCTTAACATTTTGCTCATATTTCATATATGTTCTTGCAGTTATGTTTAATTGTTCTGCTGTTTCTTCTTGACTCATTCTTGCCCTGGTGCGTTCTGCACGAATATTATTTGCTATAATTTGTTTTGCTTGTTCTATGTTCATCTTTTACCTCCTTACAGTTTCAATTATAACTTCACATATTGTGAATGTCAAGTCTTTTTTTTCACATTTTGTGAATTTTTTTCTTGTGTTGTTTTTCTCTTGGTGTTATAATATAAACGAAAGGAGTTAGAGATGGAAAATTCAGATAACGAACGAAATTTCTTAGCTAGCAATATAAGGTATTTAAGAAATACTTGTGGGAAAACTCAACAACAAATAGCGGAATTATGTCAAAAGCAAAACACAGCAGTTGCAAATTGGGAAAAAGGAATTAGGACTCCTGACGCATTAGACTTATATATGTTATCAAGATATTTCGATATAACAATAAACGATTTAATAGAAAAAGATTTAAGCGCATACAAAATCGAACCAATTTCATTCGAAGAAGATATAGTGCAAATTCCAGTTTTCGGAACAATAAAAGCTGGAATACCTATAGAAAGCCAATCAGACATAATTGATTTTGTAGAAATACCAAGAGCGTGGGTGCGTGGAGGAAGAAAGTTTTTTGCACTAATCATTAGTGGCGACAGTATGTTTCCTAAATATCAAGAGAACGATATCGTTATATTTGAACAAACAAATGATACATCGTTATATAATGGAAAAGATGCTGCTGTTATGATAAATGGCACGGAAAGTACATTTAAAAGAGTGCTAGTAAATGAACAAGGAATTGTATTGCAACCATACAATACAGCTTACGATGTCATGATGTTTTCAAAAGAAAAAGTAGAGAGTCTCCCGATTAAAATTGTTGGTATAGCCGTTGAAAGAAGAACCAAAATTTAATCGTACCAAAAAATGGTGATTTTCTCTACAACTTAATTATATAACAGGTGAAACGCAAACGAAACGCATTGTTATATTTACCAAAAATTACCAATAAAAAGGATGAGAAAAAATGGAAAAATTTATAGTTACAGGATTATCTGCATTAATGTTAGTGGCACTTTTCTTTGCGTATGATTTAATAAAAGCAAAATTAAAAAAAATATTATCAAAGAGGAAAGATAATATTACTAAAAATAAAGTGCATACTGAAAACACTAAGAAAAAAACAAATGATAATGATAATAAATTTATGTGGGAGTGATACAAAATGGAAAACAAAAAGATGGCTATAACAACCATTATAGCTACAATAATTTTTATATGCTTTTTGTGCAATATTTCTCTTTTGAATTTCTTCAATTATTTTTATTATATTTTTAACAAGGACAAGGAATTTCTTTCTATTGACAAAAGTGAAATTGCCGTAAAATATGAAGATAACAGCTCATCTGAAAATATTTCTTGTCAATTAGACCAAGATCAGTACGCTCTCATGAAAACAAATTCAGATTGTATAATAGACAATGATATAAAATATATAGGTTTTTCTGTTTATTTATATAATAGTTATTCAAAAATACAAGCTGTCCTAAATGATAAAACTGTATTAAAAATTGAACGAATTTCAAATGAAAATGATTTTATATGGAAAGATACATACAAAATAAATCAATATATAGTACGTGGTTATCTAGAAAACACCCAATTGGTAGATGGCTTAAACAAAATCACTGTTAACGGAAACAATAAAACAGATACAATTTACATATATAAAAAATAAAAAAGACCCGTGCTGGAACACGAGTCAAGGTATGCAAAATTAATTTTCAATCGAGTCAAGAAAGGAAACCTTTTTTGCATACTCTAATTGTACTAAATAATTTAAAAAAAGTAAAGATTGGAGTGAGAAATATGGCAATTTACAAAAGTAAAAAACCTACAAAAGATGGAAGGCAATATTTTTTCAGAATAAAATACAAAGATATATTCGGAGAATATCATGACTACTCTTCTCAGAAATTTAAAACAAAGAAGGAAGCTGAAACAGAAGAAGCAATATATAGAATAAAGGTTGTTAATAACAAAACTAATACTACTAATATAACATTTAAACAAGCATTTAATGAATATATTCAACAAAAATCAAAACAAGTAAAAAAACAAACAGTTTTAAAAGAAATAAATATGTATAAATATTTTAAACCAATTGAAAATAAAAAAATCAATGATATTGATCTTGTTTTATATAAAAAATTACATTCAAATTTAGAATCTCTAAAATATTCAGTTGAATTTAAGAACAAAATATTAGGAATGTTTAAAAGAGTTATAACATACTCGAGCAAATATTATAATACAAGCAATTTTATTTTAAAATATGTTGAAAATTTTAAAAACGTAAATAACTTTAAAAAAGAGATGGATTTCTTTACCTATGAAGAATTCAACAAATTTATTGATGTTGTTGATGATCAAGAATATAAAACATTTTTTCTTATGTTATACTATTTAGGGTTAAGACAAGGAGAGTGTTGCGCACTAACTTGGAATGATATAGACTTTAAGAACAATACATTAAACATAAATAAAACATTAACAACAAAAATAAAGGGCGAAAAATGGACTATATCGGTACCAAAAACAAAAAATAGTATAAGGGTACTGCCGATAACAAATTTAGTCTTAAACAACTTAAAAATAATGTGCGATGATGTTAAACAGTATAAAGATTATTCTAAAGATTGGTTTGTATTTGGTAAAACAAGACCTTTTGCAGAAACTTCAATTCAAAAGAGAAAAAATAATTATTGTAAGCTCGCAGAAGTTAAACAAATAAGAATACATGATTTTAGGCATAGTTGTGCCAGTCTCTTAATAAATCAAGGTGCGTCTATTGCTTTAGTTTCAAAATACTTGGGTCATGGCAATATAAGCATAACACTTAATACTTATACTCACATGTATAAGAGTGAGTTAGAAAACATGACAAAAATATTAAATAATTTATAAAAGTGTGTTTGATAGTGTGTTTTAAAACATTTAAGCATAATAAAACCCTTGATAAACAAGGGTAATAATCAATATTGGTGATCCCTCAGGGGCTCGAACCCTGGACCCACAGATTAAGAGTCTGTTGCTCTACCAACTGAGCTAAGGAACCATGACAATATTAATTATAACACATTTTTTAAAAAAAGAAAGACATATTGTTGTTTTTTTTTGTTTTTCTATACTTTTTCATACTTTTATAAAGAAAAGAGATTAACAAATCAATACCTAGAATGGTATATTCAAAATTATTAGTCTTTTTTCTTTTGATTTTCATCTTAACTAGCCCTCCTCAAGAAATACATTATATTATTAATATTTAGTTTTTTCTCAAATTGGTGCTAAAGTGTAAAAAAAGGAGGATTTTGCAGAAAAATTCCTCTATTAGTCGTTGAGTTTTATTCCTAAATCATTTAGTTGAGCATCAAAAACACCATTTGGGGCATCACTCATAAGACAACTACCACTTGTGGTTTTTGGAAAGGCTATAACATCTCTTATATTATCTGTTCCACTCAGAATCATTATAAGTCTTTCTATACCGTATGCCAAACCACCGTGAGGGGGAGTTCCATATTTAAGAGCATCTACAAAGAATCCAAATTTGTCTCTAATATCTTCTTGAGATAGTTCTAGTGCTTTAAACATTTTTTCTTGGACTTCTTCATCGTGAATACGAATTGAACCTCCTCCGACTTCGTATCCATTTATTACCATATCATATGCTTTTGAATAACAATTTGCCTTGTCTGTCAAAAGTTTTTCTACATCATTATCTTTAGGCATAGTAAAGGGATGATGGCAAGAAACGTATCTTTTTTCTTCTTCGCTATATTCGAAAGATGGGAAATCTACTACCCAAAGGAAAGCATAATCATTGTTAGAATAAAGTTCTAAGTCTTTACCTAATTTACATCTTAAGGCTCCAAGAGCTTGTTTTACTTTGTTGTATTCACCACATCCAAATAATACTAAATCGTCATTTGCTAGGTTAAGAGTGCTTAGTAAATTATCTTTTTCTTCTTTTGAGAGTACTTTGGCAATACTACCAGTAATTTCTTCTCCTATTTTCAAATAAGCTAGACCTCCAAGGCCATATTTTTTGACGAAATCAGATAGATTATCTAAAGATTTTCTGGAGTACTTTGGGGCGTTTCCTTTTATTACCAAACAGTTAACTTCTTCTGAATTTTTGAAAAGTTCAAAATTTGAATCTTTAAATAGATTAGTAACATCATTAATTTTCATATCAAATCTAAGATCGGGTTTGTCTGAACCATAGTTTTTGATGGCATCATCATATTTCATTCTCATAAGAGGAGTTTTTACTTCTATACCCTTTACTTTTTTAAAAACGTAAGAGATAAGTTCTTCGTTAATGGTCATTATGTCGTCTTCGTTTACAAAACTAAGTTCCATATCAAGCTGAGTAAATTCTGGTTGTCTATCTGCTCTTAGATCTTCATCTCTAAAACATTTTGCAATTTGGTAATATCTTTCTATACCTCCGACCATTAGAAGCTGTTTAAATAGTTGTGGTGACTGAGGAAGTGCATAGAATTTACCTTTATTAAGCCTAGATGGCACTAGGAAATCTCTGGCACCTTCTGGAGTGGATTTGCATAATACAGGGGTTTCAACTTCGATAAATCCTAGCGATGATAAGTATTCTCTACAAGCACTTATTACATTATTTCTTAAGATAAGTTTATCTTTTATTTCATTTCTTCTTATATCTAAGTAACGATATTTAAGTCTTGTTTCTTCAAGAGCAGTAGTCATGTCATCGATGGTAAATGGAAGATCAATACTTTTGTTTAAAATGATAAGTTTCTCTACTTCAATTTCTATATCTCCAGTTGGAATGTTCTTGTTTTTACTTTCTCTTTCCATAACTTTTCCATAGACTTCGATAACGTATTCGCTTTTTAAAGATTCAGCATCGTTATAAAAATCACATTCTGGTCTTACAACAAGCTGAATTATACCACTTCTATCACGAAGATCGATAAAAATAAGACCTCCTAGGTTTCTTTTCTTTTGTACCCATCCAAATAAATGAACATTTTCGTTAACATTAGTAATTCTAAGATCATTATTAAATATTTTTTTCATAAATACCTCCCAAAATAAAAACAGTTATCATCCAAAAAGGGACGAATAACTGTTAATCCGCGGTACCACCCTAGTTATTATATTATATTATATAATCACTCTATATCTATAACGGCATAAAACCGACTTGTTCTACTTAATTCTTCAAGCACTCCTGGTGTCTTTCGTATTAAATTATATATTAGTTTTCACCTTTTACTAACTCTCTGGAATAGAATTTAATACTACTTTTCCAATCAACGTTTATACAAGTATTATATATAATAATTAGTGTCTTGTCAATAAATTTACTTAATCATTTTTTATTACGTATATACTGCCTTTGTTATAAAATGCGAAGAATATATCTTCGAAGTTTTCTCCAACAGATTTTTTTAGAAAGTCCTCGTCTTTGTCTAATAATTTTAGCTTGTCATATAGAACTTTTCCTCTTGTGATAACGGGTATAAAATTTGTATCATCTAAGGTGTTGTCTTCGTATATAAGAAGTTTACCGTCTTTATTTATTATAGCACATTTCACTTTTGAGATATCAAAAATATTAATCTCTATAAGGTTATTAAAAAGTTCATAGAAAGATGAGTTGCAAGCTATGATACCTCTTATGTTGAGTTTTCCGTTTTTTATGATAATGTGATCTTTTTCTTTGAAAATATCTCTTATATCTTTGTTTTTGAATAATATGAAGTAAAATGTAAATAAACATAAGCAAAGCAAAATTATGCAATAAATTGTTCTTAAAATGCTTATGTTTGTTACTAGGATGCTTATAGATATGATGAAGCAAATGATTATTAAAATGCTAAATGACAAGGTATCAAGGTACATTACTTTTTTCTTACCAATTAGTTTACAAATGATAAGAAGAAATGAAAAAAGAAATAGAATCCTCATTAAAATAGTAAAATATTCCATATGATCACCATTTTTATTATGAACAAAAAAAGAGATTTTACTCTCTTACTTATTAAGGTGTTTTAGTTCATCTACTACGAATACACCGTTTTCTCTGATTAATTTATCGTCAAAATAAATGTTTCCTCCGCCAAAGTCTTCTCTTTGGATTAGAACCATGTCCCAATGAATAGAACTACTGTTACCATTATAAGCATCATTATAACATGCACCTGGAGTGAAATGGATACTACCTATTATCTTTTCGTCAAATAGAATGTCACCCATAGGATATTTAATCATAGGGTTTGTTCCTATAGAAAATTCTCCAACATATCTTGCTCCTTCGTCTGTATTGAAGATTTCATTTAAGGCTTTATCGTCTTCATCACAGGTTGCATTAATAATTTTACCATCTTTAAAAGTTAGGGTTACTCCATGAAAGACATTTCCTCTGTAAGGACTTGGTGTATTGTATTTAATGACACCATTTATACTATCTTTAACTGGGGCGGTATAACATTCTCCGTCTGGGATGTTAGCTTCTCCAGTACATGGAATAGCAGGAATTCCTTTTATAGAAAAAGTAATATCTGTACCATTTCCTGTAAGTCTTACTTTATCGGTTTTTTCCATTAGTTCTTTTAAAGGTTGCAAGTCTTTGCTCATGGCTTCATAGTCATAACACATGGCATCGAAAGAGAAATTAGCAAACTCATCATAAGCCATTTTAGCTTTTTGAGCATCTACTTTTGATGGGTAGTTTAAAAGGACCCATTTTTTTTCGTTTACTCTGATATCTCTATATTTTTTTAAGGCTTCTCCTATACTTTTAGTAATTTCATCTGGAACAATACTATCCATGTAATCTCCTTGATTACAATAAATTCTTATGAAACTATCGAATTTGGTAACTTCGACTTCTTCTAATTCTTTAAGAAGGGAAAGTTTACTGGGAGTTGTTCCTTTGTTAATTAAAGCTTTTAACATTGGATCGAAAAAACTAACTTCAACATTTGCTCCTTTTTTATTAATTAACCTAACAAGTTCTTTTACAAGTGGCATAGGTTCCATAGTTTCACAAGTTATTCTTACATTTTCATTTCTATTTACCTTTATAGAATGATTAATAATTGTACTAGCAAGTACTTCAATCTTATCTTTCATCAAATCACCTCATTATCTATTTTGCATAACATATAACAGAAAGGAGTTATATATGTATTACAATAATATTATACCAAACCCAAGAGGAAATATGCATGGTCCTTATATAAGAAACAATTATCAAAGAATTCCTCAAAATAACAGATATGTGGGTGGAGGATTTCTCTTACCATTTGCTCTAGGTTTTGTATCTTCTCCTCTAATATTCGGAGCAACTAGACCAAGACCACCATATGTTCAAGGTCCATATCCATATTATCCATACTATTAAAGATTTATTTAAAAAGTAAATCTTTTACTTTGTCATGTGAAAGAATAGTATTATACTGGGATACTTTAGATTTTAGAAGTAAGGTTTTATACAAAACTTCATTATAAATTTTAACATTGTCTCTAAAGATGTTAGATATATTAGCTTTTATCTCTTCAGTTAGTTTTTTAAGCTCCTTATCAACAACTGAGTTAAACTTATCACTATCACGGGAAACATTAAATTCTTTTTTATAGAAAGCGAACTTTTTATCAAAAACGAGTTTCATTTCGTAAATGTGTGTTACTAAATCGTTAAATTCACTAAGTTTATCTTTGGCGGTATCTTTATCTAAAGTGATAACTTTGTTCATTTCATCAAAAATATTTTTTGTTTTTACACAAATAGTGTTGTTGAAGCTTAATAAATAGTCTCTTACGGGATGTAGATTATCACTATTTGTTCTTTTGATACCTAGTTCATCGTAAAGTTTTTTTTCTAGATTGTTAAATGTGTTATTGATTAGTTTTTCGCTTAGTGATGTGTATTTATCAATGTTGATGTATTCCATATCTTTAAGATATGTATAAGCAGTATTTTCTATTAAGGAACAGTTCTTCTTATCTAGTATCTCTTTTTGTTCGTATGATTCATTAAGTATTGTATCGATGAAATCTTTATAGCAACTAAGTAATAAATCACGTTTGCTATGGATATTTTTTACAAATTCTTCTTTAAAAATTATGTTATATCTATCTATAATAGATAGTGCTTTATCTTTGGAGAAGAACAAACATTTAGAGTAAAGTTCGCTTTTATATATGTCAGTATTGGCGTTGACAAGGGTTTCTACCTTAGAGTTTAGATCCATGTTTTTAATAACTTCATTTTTAAAGTTGTTGTATAGGCCATTAAGACCATTTATATCAACGTATCTGCTTGAAATGCTAACTTTAATAATCTCATCAAAACTCTTGCATGAATCATTAAAAACTCCATTAATATACTGTTTCATGTTTTCAAAAATGATAAAAATATTTCTTTCAAATACACTTTTTGTAGTACTATAAAGTTGTTTACCACTAGATGTTTCGTTAACTAGTTCACTATACATAAGCTCAATCATTTGTTTAAAATAAAATAAGGTCTGCTTATCTTTTTCATTAAAAGAATCTGTACATTTTTTTCTAATATCCATAAGATATTTTTTAACCTCTTGCCATGACATAGTATTCCTCCTTATTCTATTTACAATTATATTTTAACCTTTTTTTTAAGAAATTACTAGTATTATAGAGAAATATTATTAAAAATATTTTATTTAAATGAACATAATTATTAGAGAATCTTTGTACTTTTACTATTTTTATCTTTTCTAAGAATATTTTAAAAAGAAAAAGTATATAGAACTTTAGTGTTTTCTATATACTAAATCGAAATAAATAAATCAAGTTTTATAAATTGTAATTTACAAAAATACTAAATTATGCACTTTTATAAATGATAGTTTATAAAAATATGAATAAAATAAGAGAAAAAACTCATAACACCATAAAAAAAGTAAAATAATAAAAATAAAACAAGAACACATTTACTTTTGAAATAAAATGTTATATACTAAACTATAGAATGATAAGGAGGTGTTAATATTAATAACAACAGTTTTAATGACTTTTTTGATTATATCAATGACAATAATAACAACAATAAAATAGTAAAAAAACGAACAAATAGAAAATTAGTATTATGCATCAACTTATTATCAATATGTCTCTTGGTGGGTGGTGGATATGGAGTAAAATACCTATTTGACCAAAAAAGAGATATAGAGGAAGCAAAAGTAAAACAACAGGAACTTCTTGTAAGTGAACAAAAACATGCACAGGAAATAGCGAATGGTTTAAAGAAACAGGAGCAAGAAGAAGCGAAGACTAATATTCACAGAGATTTTTCAAAGTTAAAAGAAGAAAATAGTGATACAGTTGCATGGTTATATGTTAAGGGCACAGAAATAAATATGCCAATAGTAAAAAGTGATGATAATACATATTATCTAACACATGGTTATAATAAGAAATATAACTCATTAGGCTGGGTATTTGCGGATTATCAAAACACATTTCCTGAGCTTAGTACAAATACAATAATATATGGACATACATATAAAAGAACAACAAACTATAGTACTTTAAAAGATGTCCTAGAAGATAAATGGTTAAACAATAAAGAAAACCATAAAATAACACTAGACACAGAAAAAGAAAGGCTAACATTCGAGGTATTTAGTATTTATACTTTGGAAAAGACAAATGATTACTTACAAATAGGTTTTAAAACAAAGGAAAAATATCAAAAATATTTAAATAAGTCAATAAAAAGAAGTATCAAAAAATTTGATATTACTCCGACTACAAATGATAAAATATTAACATTATCTACATGCTATATAGATGCAAACCATAGATTAGTTTTACAAGCAAAATTAATAGACTCATAAAAGAGCCTATTTTTTTATTCAGTTTTGTAATAATAATCATCTGTTGATAAATTTTTAACAACCTTAGAATACTCTGAACTTTCTTCAAGATTATTACCACATACTATTTTAACAGTATAAGAAAAAGTACCATTTTCTTTTTTAGTTATTTGCAAACTTTCATCAGTTTGTAAAAGACATTTTCCCATATCAATATCTGGATTGGTGTTGTAAAGTTCTTGAATAGTTACTGTTTTAATTCCATATTTGTTTAAACAATCAGAATTGTCTGTGCTATCATCATTACACCATATATCGTCTTTATGATCTATATTATATAGTTCTAGGTTTTCTCTTAGAACTTTTTCAATGGACTTAGCACTATTTACTTTACTTTGATTAAGGGATTTCATAATACCTGGAAAAACTATTACGGATATTATTCCTAAAATAACTACTACTAAAATTAACTCAACTAGAGTAAACCCTTTTTTATTCATTTTTACCTCCTAAGAAACTTAATAATTCTTCTTCGTTCCATATTTCAATACCGAGTTTTAAAGCTTTTTCTAGTTTACTTCCTGGACTATCTCCTGCTATTAAAACATTGGTACTTTTTGAGATGGAACCTGTAACGTTTCCTCCTCTTAAGGATATTTCTTCTTTTAAAGTATCTCTGGGCATTACAGAAATGGTTCCTGTGATAACGAATTTTTTTCCAGCAAAGTTTGGATCTTCTACTACTTCTTTTCCGAGATAGTTCATATTAATTCCTAGTGACTTTAACTTATTGATAAGAGAAATGTTTTCTTCTTTTTGAAAATACTTAGTTATACTTTTTGCCATTATATCTCCAATATCTGATATGTCTACTAAGTCATCAAAATTTGCACTCATTATGTTATCGATATTTTTGAATTTTTTTGCAAGGATAAGGGCACTTTTTTCCCCAAAATGTCTAATACCAAGACCAAAAAGTAATCTTTCTAATGAATTGCTTTTACTTTTTTCTATTCCTTCAAGGAGGTTATCTACTTTCTTTTCTCCGAATCCTTCTAGACTCATTAATTCATCTTTATACTTATAAAGTTCGTAGATACTTGGAATATCTTTTAAATAACCAAAATTATAATAATCTTCTGTGATTCTGTCGCCGAGACCATCGATGTTCATGGCTTTTCTAGAAACGAAATGAATTAGTTTTTCTATATTTCTAGCATCACATAAAGGATTTGGGCAATAGTGATTAGCTTCTTCTTCTTTTCTTACAAGTTTTGTTCCACATACAGGACAATTATCAATCATTTTAAATTCAGGAAGGATTGATGTTCTTCTGTCAAGATCAACTTTTACAACTTCTGGAATGACATCGCCAGCTTTTTGAATTACTACAACATCTCCTATTCTGATGTCTTTACTTAAAACATAATCTTCGTTATGTAAAGTTGCTTTTCTAATAGTAGAGCCTGCTACTCTAACAGGTTCAAGCATAGCATTAGGAGTTATTTTTCCAGTACGGCCAACAGTAAAGACAATATCAGTAAGTTTAGTAGTAACCTTTTCGGCAGGAAACTTATATGCTGTAGCCCATTTAGGACTTCTTGCGGTAAAACCTAAATTTTCTTGCATTTTTATATCGTCTACTTTAATAACTATTCCATCTATATCATAAGGAAGAGAATCTCTTATTGAAGTCATTTCATTAATAAACTTTAGAACTTCTTCTATGTTATTACAAATTTTTCTTTTGGGATTAACTCTAAAACCTAGTTCTTCCATAAAGGTTAAAGCGTCTCTATGTCTATAAATTCCATAATCAAGGGGATTAGGTAAATGATAAGTAAAATTATTAAGTCTTCTTGATGCAGCAATTTTAGAATCAAGTTGACGGACACTACCACTAGCTAAGTTTCTACAGTTTTGAAATTCTTCAAGTCCTTCTTTTCTTCTTTCAGAATTTACTCTTTGAAATTCTTTTCTATCGATATATACCTCTCCACGAACATCTATATCAATATCTTTACTTAACTTAAGAGGAATTGATTTTATAGTCTTAATATTACTGGTAATATCTTCTCCAACACGACCATCCCCGCGAGTAACTCCTCTTACTAAAATACCTTTTTCATAAACTAAACTAATTGCAAGACCATCTATCTTAGGCTCGCATACATAAACAGGATTATATCCTTCTTTTTTGATTCGTTCATCAAATTTGATAATATCACTTTCATTAAATACATTTCCAAGAGAAAGCATTGGTAATTTATGAGTAACTTTTTTAAAACTAGATAAAACTGTAGAACCTACTCTCATACTCGGAGAAGTTTTGCTTTTATACTCAGGATATTTTTCTTCAAGAGACATAAGTTCTTGCATAAGTCTATCATATTCTTGATCGCTAACTGAAGGCTTATCAAGTACATAATATTCATAATTATATCTATCTAAAAGTGATTCTATTTCCTTTAGTCTTTCTTTTACATTCATAAGTATTACCTCCATAAATATTATAAAAGAAATAGGAAGTAAAAACAAGAACAATCCCAAAAAACTATGACAAACATATATTATACTAGGTGATTTTATGAAACATAGCTTCTTTTGTAACTGTACGGCATGTAAAAACAGAAGAAGAACAAGTAAACTATACTTAGGATTCCTAGGGTTCTGGATTCTTATAATATTTTATCAAGCTCTAATAACTATGTTTTTCTGTATAACTATAAATGCAGTACTATTATTTATAGAAATAGTTTTATTCTTTATATTATTACTTAGAATATTATGGTAAAAAAATAGTCTTATAATGTTATTTTCAAAATAACGACAAACCCTAGATCTTTTCTAGGGTTTTGTCCTATAAATAAAACTTTTATAGGAAATAATATTTTCTCTAACTTGGCTTAGTTTATTACTTCAGATTATTTATCTCTTCTTTTGTGAGTCCTGTACATTTGGAAATAATATCTATATTTACTTTTTCTTTTAAGAGTTTCTTCGCTGTTTCGAGTATGCTTTCTTTTTTACCTTTAGCAATTCCAACAGCCAGGCCTTTTTCTCTTGCTTCTTCAAGTTCTGTTATCCTAAGCTTTTCTTCATGCAGCTCTTTATCATATAATCCTACTATATCATCTTCCATACTTGCTCTTTTTGCATCTTTTACATACTCTTCCATTATACT
>CAKOSE010000024.1 GCA_934102055.1 uncultured Bacilli bacterium
AAAGTTAATAAAATAATCATTATAATTATTGTAGAATGGTAATAATATTTCTTCGAATTCTTTATCTGTAATATCTTTTTTTCCTTTAATCATATTTCATCTCCATATACGATTTCTCTTAAAACTATTTCTTCAGCAATGTTTTTATAATTATTCATTTTTTGAATCCATAATAATTGGTTTTCAAGTTTTAGTTTTTCTGTAATAGAAGTATCAGATCTTATTAATTCATTAATTATATGATTTACTTTATTTTCAGCATTTATACTGACTGAAAAAAGGTGTTCATTTAATTTATCTTTCATTAATAATTCTTGATATAATGCCTTTTTGTTATTCTTTAAATATTCTAATCTTAATAATCCATACTTATTTAATTGTTTGTTTTCTTTTTCAGTTAGTGTTAAATTTGGTAATAAATAATCACCACATTTTGTATAAGTTATTTTCATAATATTTATCCTTTCATTTATATGAAGAATTAATAATAGTATTATAGGTTTTAGGTACCCATTTAGGTACTCAATTCGTAATATTTGTTAATTATATTTAAAATTTAATAATTAGATGTAATTTAAAAATGCTTGAAATATAAGGAAATTAACTAGCAATAATTAATTTTATGTGTAATATATTTTTGCCCCCTGAAGAGAGCATTTAACCGTGCTCTCATTTTTTGTGCCCATTTTATAAGGGTTTGCGAGGTATCGGTATTGCTAAAATAATTTTAGGTACAATTTAGGTGCAAAAAAATTTATTTTCAAGAATGTTTCATTGAAGAAAAATGCCGAAAGTAGCAAAAATCTTCAATGAATTTTTTATTATTTTAGATTTCATTGAGAAAAAGTGGCAAAAGTGACAAAAATTCTCAATGAAAAATACTTGCTCTTTGACAATAAACTGAAAATTATTAATTTATTAGTTTTTATTTTTAAGTAACCTATAATCTGCTTTTAATTCACAATCTTGTTTATCAAACTTTCTATAAGTGTTTCCTAAGTCATCGGTATACGTTTCATTTTCAATAAATACAGTAGCAAGTGAAAATGTCATATTGCCACAGATTAATATTACAACTTCATAACTTATGTCACTCTCATTTTTGTTAAGAAGTATAATGGTTTTACTGATTTGCTACTTGAAGATACAATAAATGCTAAACTAACTTTATTGAAAGCAATTAAAGCAATAAAAATAATATTGCTTTTTATTATGAGTATTAGTATTATAATTATGAGAACTATTTATATGATTAACTAATTATTAACTAATTATTAATGAATTATTAAAGAAGTTTGAAGGAGAAATAATATGATAAATTATTTGTTAAGTGGGATAGATTCTGATAAAGGTTTTACAAAAAAGCAAGAAGAATATTTAAAAAATGATATAAATTCAAATCAAAAAATTGTATTTATAGCTTCAACTTTTAACAGTCATGACAAGAATATTTTATATTATACTAAGGGATTGAATTGGTTTAAAAAAATCAATATAGATTTTTTAGAAGTAAATTTGATAGATTGCTCTGTTGCCAAAAAAGAGGCACAAGAACTTTTAAGGGGTGCAAATGTTGTATTTTTGATGGGTGGAGATACAGCTTCTCAAATGAATTCGATAAGGGAGTATAATCTTGATGAATTAATAAGGGATAAAAAAATAGTAATTGGAGTAAGTGCGGGTTCTTTGAATCAGAGTAAGATGGTAGTGTTTAAAGATGAGTATCAAAAAGGAAAAATAGTAGAATATCAAGGACTTGGTTTAACTGATATAAATATTTATCCACATTTTGATTTAGCTGATAAAGAATATACTAAAGAGGTTATTGAAATAAGTTACTATGTTCCTCTTGTTGCTTTACCAAATGATTCATTTATAAAAATTAAAAATAATGAAATCTGGTATGTTGGAGAACATTATTTTATAGATAGTGGAAAAATATATACTGAGAGTAATATAAGAAAATAAAGTTAATAATTCGTATTGAAATAAAAAAATATATAATAGGTAAACTGTATTAATACAAAAGATCAAAATATATCTTTCTTCTTGATTTTAAAAAAAAATAATAGTACACTTAATATGAAATTTATTTCATATTAGGAGGGAAGAAAGATGAAAGATTTTATAACATTTAAAAATGTAACAAAGAGTTATACGGTTGCAGATAAAACGTTTGATGCACTTAAAAATATAAGTTTTACTTTACCTAAAGGGGAATTTGTTGTAATATTAGGACCTTCTGGTGCTGGAAAATCAACACTTTTGAATTTGATTGGTGGAATGGATAAACCTACTAAAGGGGATATAATAATTGATAATGAAAATATTTCAAAATATAATGAGGCCAAATTGACTGATTATAGAGCTGATAATGTGGGTTTTATTTTTCAGTTTTATAATATATTGCCAACTTTAACAGTTTTAGAGAATGTTGAGATAGTTAAAGACATAACAAAAAATACTAAAAATGCTAAAGAGGTTTTAAAAGAGATTGGTTTAAGTAAACATCAAAATAAATTTCTTAATCAACTATCTGGTGGTGAGCAACAAAGGGTTTCTATAGCAAGAGCTATTACTAAAAATCCGAAATTGTTATTATGTGATGAACCTACTGGAGCTTTGGATTCTAAGACTGGTGTAGAGGTTTTAAAACTTTTGAAAAATTGTTGTAATCAAAAAAATGGTAATAATACTGTTATAGTTGTTACCCATAATTCTTTGATTGCTGAAATAGCAGATATTGTAATAAGAATAAAAAATGGACAAATAGAAAATATAACTAAAAATAAGAATCCTAAAAATATAGATGAGGTGGTTTGGTAATGTTATATAAAAAACTTTTTAGAGATATGAAGAATAACTTATCACAGTTTATTACGATATTTCTTATGATTTTTTTAGGAATATTCGTTTTTGCTGGAATACATTCTTATATGGATGGAATGAAGGTAAATGGAGATAAATACTATAAGGATTACAATCTTCCTGATCTTTGGTTAGCGGGTGAAAATTTTACAGATGATGATCTAACTAATATTAAAAAAATAGATAATGTAAATGATGCTGAAAGAGTTTTAACAATAACTACTAGTTTAGAAAAATATAAAGGTGTAACTGTTGAAACTAATTTTATTGAAACTAATAATATTTCTAAAATGAAAGTAATAGAGGGAGAAAAATATTCAAATAAACCTGGTGTATGGTTAGATAGTTATTTAGCTAAAAACTTAGATTTGAAGGCGGGGGATATTATAACTTTATCTTATGAAAATTATAAGATAACTGAAACTATACAAGGTTTAGTGAATACTCCTGATCATATATATCAAGTAAAGGATGAAACAGAGTTATATCCTGATCATACTAAATATGGTTATGCTTATCTTTCTATAAATGAGTTTCCTGATGGTTATGTTTATCAAAGTATTGAAAAAAATACTGGTATGACAAAAAATCAAATAAGACAAATACCAAATTTTAATATAAAAGATTATTATGTATTTAATCATGTATTAGTTGATACAAGTAATAATTCAGAAGAAGTGAAGGAAGAAATAGAGGATAATATAAGGAATGCTATATCTGTAACTACAAGAAGTGATAATTCTTCATATCAAATATATAAATCAGAAATAGAAGATGGAGATACGTATGCGGGAATATTTACTTTCTTATTTCTATTTATAGCACTTTTATCTGTTGTAACTACTATGAATCGTTTTATAAAGAAGGAAAGAGTTCAGATAGGGCTTTTAAAAGCTCTAGGATTTAATGATAAAAGAATAACTAGACATTATATAAGCTATGGTTTTTATATAAGTTTGATGGCAGCTATAACAGGTTTAATTGTAGGTCCACTAGTTTTAGGTAATTTCTTTTTAAATATGTTAAAAAAGTATTATGAAATGCCTGAAGTTGGTATATATATAACAAAACAAAATTTTATTTTAGCAATAATTGTTATAGGTCTTGTCACTTTAGTAACATATTTATCTTGTAAAAAAATACTTAAAGAGCCTGCTAGTAATGCTTTGAGAAATCAAGATCCTAATATTAAGAATAAAAAGTTTAATTTAACTACTAAAAGGATTTTTAAAAAGACTTCGATTAGTACTAAGTGGAATATAAGAGATATTGCTAGGAATAAGGGAAGGGCTTTGATGGCTATAGTAGGAATAGCGGGGGCTACTATGTTATTAGTGTGTGCTTTTGGTATGTTAGATAGTATGAATTCTTATTTAGATTGGGAATTTAATAAATTATCAAATTATGATTATAAATTGGTTTTAAAGAGTGATTATTCAAATGAGGATTTAAAGAATATAGAAAATAAATATGGAAAAGAAACTAGTAGAACAAATGTTGTTGAGATAAATACAGGTAATGAAACCAAAATTACGTCTTTGACTATAAATGATACTAAAGAAAGTTTAAGGTATACTGATCATAATAAAAACTATATGAAACTAAAGAGTGATGGTATATATATAACTGAAAAATTAGCAGAAACTTTAAGTTTAAAAAAGGGTGATGATATAACAATAAAAATGTATGAAAATCAAAAGAAGTATAAGGTGAAAATAATAGGATTAACAAGAGATCCTCAAAATCAACAATTGAATGCTAATAAAGAGTTTTATGAAAGTTTAGATTTAACTTATAGACCAGATACTGTATATACAAATAAAGATTTAAAAAATGTAAAGACTATAAAAGGAGTAGAAAAAATTCAAAGTATAAATACTATAAGGGATGGAATGAATAGTCTTTTAGAGACTACTAAAACAATGATATCGCTTTTAATAGCAGTGTCTGCTGGTCTTACTATAGTGATAATTTACAATTTAGGGGTTTTATCATTTACAGAACAAGAGTATCAGTTTGCTACTTTGAGAGTTTTGGGTTTTAAAAATGAACAAATAAAAAGGATTTTTGAAAAGCAAAATATTTGGTTAACATTAGTGGCTATTTTGATTGGAATGCCACTTGGATATGTTTTAACGGATAGTATTTTTACATTTTCTCTTGGTGAAAATAGTGATTTTAATGCTGATATAAGATTAATATCTTATCTGTTAGCGTTTATTGGAATATTATTAGTATCAATAATAGTAAATAAATTAATTTCAAAAAAAATTAATAAAATAGATATGGTATCAAGTTTGAAGTCGAATGAATAGGAAAGTGATAAAGTGAGAGAGGTAAGGGCTCCAATAAAAAAAACATCTATAGAGAAAAGGAATAAAATAATTTACAAGGGATTTAAACTTATGTGTAAAAAAGGGTATCATAATGTGACGTGTGTTGATATAGCAAAGTATTCTAATGTTTCAACGGGTATAATATATCAATATTTTAAAGATAAAAGAGATATTTTTCTCGAAGGTGTTAAGAATTATTCAAGTGAGATAATGTTTCCAATGACCAATACTTTGACTGAAACAAAGATAACAAAAGATAATTTTAAAGAAATAATAACAGTTATGATTGATAGTTATATTAAAACTCATGTATTAAGTAAAAAAGCTCATAAGGAGTTGAGTGCAATGGGTTATTTGGATAAAGAAATAGCAAATATATTTAGAACAAATGAAATGATGATGACTGAAAGTGTTTTTAAGGTATTAAAAGATAATCATATAGAAGTAACGAATTCAAAAGAAAGGATTCATATCCTAATGGGGTTAATAGATAATTATTGTCATGAGTTAGTATATCATAAGCATAAAAATATAGATTATAAAGCCATGAAAGAAGAAGTAATAAATATGACTGAGGTGCTTTTGATAAAAAAGTGAAAAAAGTATTAAATGTAACATTTTATATATGAAGTATGATATAAAATTAAAAATTCCTTATGGTCAAATATAGAATTTCAATGTATGAAGTCTTATCAAATTTTAAAGTTCGTCATTTTACAAGGTGTTTTCTATATGTTATAGTTATCTAGAAACACGGATGTTTTTCTATAATATTTTTTTCTTGCTGTGTTTCGAAGATATATATTTTTTATTCGGGAGTAAGTCTTATTTATTCTTTCCTGTAAGACTTACTTTTTTGTCTTATAGAAAAGTGCTTGGTTAGTTATTAAAGGGTAAGGTAAGGAATTAGACATAATAAATGTTTAATTCTTTAATTTTAAAGGAAATTATACTTTCTTGATTAAAATAATTCATTAGCCATTGACGAACATGTGTTTGTTTTGGTATAATTGATTTATCAAAAGGGGGATATGTTTATGTATAGGGCTTATAAGTTTAGATTGTATCCAAATTGTATTCAAAAAAAGTTAATAAATAAGATGTTTGGATGTACTCGTTTTGTTTACAATTACTATTTAGAAAAGATAAAAATGGAAGGCTATACATATGCATATGACAATATTAAAGATTATGTAAGTAACTTAAAATATAAGTCAGCATTTTTACAAGAAATTGACAGCATCGTTATAAGAAAAAGCATATTTAATTTAGATTCAACATATCAAAAAATGTATAAAGAAGGAAAAGGTATTCCAGTATTTAAAAGTAGATTTGGTAAAAATAGTTATAATACTAATGCAATATATAACACTTATAAAGATAAGCAATATTGCAATATAGAACTTGATCTAATAAAAAGACAAGTGAAATTACCAAAACTTAAATGGGTTAAAATAAGAGGATACAGAAATAAAACAAAGATACAAGGAAAGAGAAAAATAGTAATAACTATTATAAATGTAAAAGAGAATTAGCAAGTTTATATACAAAATTAAAAAATGCAAGAAAGTACTATATACATAAAATAACAAAGGAAATAACAGATATTTATGATATTATAGTAACAGAAACACTTCATTCAAAAGAAATGATAATTAAAGGTAAGAAAAATAATCTATCAAAAAGTATAAGTGATGCTAGTTTTAATGAAATAATAAGACAACTATTATACAAATGTAAATATAAAGGAAAACAATTTTATAAAGCAAATGAATATTATGTATCATCTAGAATATGTAGTTTATGCGGAAATAGAAATGATGAGTATAAAGATTTAAGTAAAAGAGAGTATAAATGTAATAGTTGTGAACTTAGAATGGATAGAGATTTAAATGCTAGTATAAATATAATGAATGAAGGAATAAGTATGTATATGAAAGAACTTAGAGTTTAGAAAAGAACAAACAAATATAAAAGAGTACGGTAGCGACTATCGGAATTTAAGTCTGTGGAGAATATCAAGAATGATATCTATGAAGCAGAAAAAGGGAACCGTGAGGTTCTCAAGGTAAGTTTACTTATCTTTTGTTCTATGGTGAAACTGTGTTATTATATAGAAAAAGGAGATTTGTTATGACCAAGTTATCTAAAATGTTTTATATGATTGATTTGCTAAGTACGGGGAATAAGTATTCGCTAAAAGATTTGTCTGAGAAATTGGATATTTCTCCAAGGATGATAAGGTATTATAAGGAAGAGTTAACAGAAAATGGGATATTTATAGAGTCTTTTAAAGGCCCTGGTGGTGGATATTTTTTGATAGATAAAACTAAGAATTATACTTATTTGAATAAGTATGACATAAAACTGTTAGAAAATATAGAGAATTATTTGAAAGAGTCAGATTTTGTTTTTAAGGATAATTTAAAAGAGTTAATTGAAAAGGTAAAGAATATGCATACTGTTGCAGAGGATAAGAGTAAGTTTTTAGCAAATATAGATTTAACAAAAAAGAATAATATAGAAAAAAGAGTAGAAAATGCGTTAAGGCAAGAGGAAATGATTAATATTACGTATCAAAATATAGATGGTTCTATAATAAATAGGGATATTCATCCTTTACAAACTTTTAAATATAAGGATATTGTTTATATAACAGCATATTGTGAGTTAAGAAGGGATATAAGACATTTTGAATTGGATAGAATAAAAAAGGTAAATTAGAGATGCAGAAAAGGAAATACGATCAAAAAAGACGATATATTTCCTTTTCTTTTGTTAAAATGAGGTAAAGGAGGATGAAAAATGGATGAATTAATAAAGGAAATAAAAGGTATTGATAATCAAATATATGTAGCAGGGCATAAAAATCCTGATTTTGATTCTTTGTGTTCAACTCTTGCACTAGGGCTTATTTTAAAGAGTTTAAATAAGCAGGTAAATGTTTATATGAATGGAAAAGATCAAGAAGAGGTAGAGTATTTTAAGTGTGATTCTATTATAACAAATAATATTCTAGGGGAAAGTTTTACTTTGATTGCACTTGATTTAAATACCCAAGATAGGTTAGAGGATGAAGTATTTAAAAACTTAAATAAGGCATGTAGGACAATAAATATAGATCATCATCAGGGAAATAAGACAAATTTTGATTTGGTTTTAAGTATGGAGGATATAAGTTCAACTTCAGAAATAGTTTATGAAATAATGATAGGACTAAATATAAAAGGTACAAAAACTGTGAAAGAGCTTTTATTAACAGGAATAATAAGTGATACGGAAATGTTTATAAAAAATACAAGTAAAAGAACATTAGAAATTGTAGAAGATTTAATCTATCAAGATATAGACAAGGAATATTTGATAAATAAATTTTATTTATCTAAGACGGAAAACCAGTTAAAAATAATTTCGAAGCTTATAAATGGTTTAAAGCACAATAAAATTCATTATATTATAATAAAGATGAAAAAGTCTCCTTATAATAAGGAAAAAGAAATAAACATTCAGAAAAAGTGTCTTCCAGTAGTATTTTCAGATGAGAATATAAAAATTTTAATTTTAATAATGAAGTATGGTAAGAGAAAAAAGGTTTCGGTAAGGACGAAGGGTAATATTGATGCTTCGAAAATTGCTGGTTTATTTAATGGTGGTGGACATAGGAATGCTGCAGGGTTTACTAGTACTTATAGAATAGGAAAAATAATAAAAATTATAAATGAGAGTTTATGAAAAAAGTTTTAAAACAATATAGGTTAGATAATAGAAAATACTTAGAGTATTATGTATATTCTCCATATGAAGAAAAACAAAATTTACCTTTGCTTTTGTTTCTTCATGGAATAGGGGAATGTGGTGATAATATAGATGATATAGAAAAATATGCTTTACCAAAATACTTAAAACATGGACTGGAACTTTCTTATATAATAATTGCTCCACAGTGTAAACAAAGTAATTTTTGGGATTATCATTTAAGAGATATAGAAATAATTTTAGAAGATGAGTATAAGAATTATAATTATGATAAAAGTAATGTATTTGTATTAGGTTCAAGTATGGGGGCTTATGGAGCTTGGAACTATATAATGCAAAGACCTGATTTATTTAAAGGAATAGTTTCTGTATCTGGTGGTGTAATGCTTCCGGTAACAAAAAATTTAGAAAAAATAAGAAATAAAAGTGTTTTAATTTATCATGGAGATAATGATAATGTTATCGATGTAAAACAAAGTATAATGGTCTATAATAAACTTAAAAGTATTGGTGCTACAAATGTTGAACTTAAAATTATAAAAGGTGATAATCATTATCTTGCATCACATGCATTTAAAGATAAGTACTTATATGAATGGCTTTTAAAAAATACGAAAGGATGTTATTAAAATGAGAGTAGTAAGTATAGGAGATTTAGTCTTAGATTATTATTATAAAAATGATAAATTATTGGGTATAGATGGAGGAATGACTTCACATAATATAATTGCAAATCTTGCTAAAATGGGATTAAAAACTTCGGTTTTTGCTTGTTGTGGTGATGATATTCAAGGTGAAATGGCTATTAATAGTTTGAAAAAACTTAATGTTGATATAGATAATATTAAAATTATTTCAGGTGTAAGAACTAGGTGTTTTCATGTGTCATATAATGAAGAAAATGGTGGATTATCTTTTGCTTCTAAAAAAAGATGTCCTTTTTGCAATGATAAAAAATGGTATGATGAAAGTTTATTAGATGCTTATTATATTATTTCTAACATAAAAGTGGATGATATCTTAGTATTTGATAATTTAAATAAAAAAAATCAAGTGATTATTAATAAAATTAATAATAAAAAAATAATTGATTTAGGTCAGTATTTTGAATTTGAAAATATGTCAAATAATGAAATAATAAATGAGTTAAAAAATAAATTCGAAATAATTAATTTTAATGAAAGGGTTAGCAATTATCTTTTAAAAAGATTAAATTTAAAAAATGATAGTGAGCTATATAATATTGTTAATCCAGGGTTGATGACTATTACAAGAGGAGAAAATGGTGCAACATTTATACTAGATGGTAATGCATATAATTTTAAACTGATTACAAAGGGTGAAGTGATTGATTCTACAGGAGCAGGAGATGCTTTTATTTCGAGTATTATTAAAGATTCTATCAAAGCTAATTTTGAATATGATTCAGAAAACTTTGAAAAATGGTATAGGAATTCTAATAAGCTTACTACGAAAGTTGTTTCTAAAATGGGTGCAAGGGGACATATTAGTCCATTATTTAAAATCAAGAAAACATATAAAATCTGTACTTGTGATAGATTTAGTTATACTGAAAGGAAAAAAATTAAAAGATGCAGTATTAATATTAATAATTTAGAAAAGAGAATTATAAATGCTGTTAATTCATCTGCTGGCATTAAATTAGATGAAATTGGTCTATGTGAAGATATGAATGTTTTATTTATAGGTACAGGTGGATCATATGCAGGATCATATTTTGCATCGAAAATAATAAATGAGTTATATGGATGTAATACTTATTCACTATATCCAAGAGATGTGTTATATAGAAATAATAGTAAAATCAATAAAGTTGTTCTATTTTCATATTCCGGAACAACTAATGATATTATTAACAGTATTAATGATTTTGATAAAAAAGATATTTATATTATTACGAAAGGTGAGTTACAAAATATAGTATTGAAAACCGGTATACCGAAAAAAAATATATTAAGCTATAGAACTTCAACTAACAAAGGAAAAGAAAGAGGATTTCTCTCATTTGAAGGGGCAGTAGTGCCTGCAGCTATTTTTTTAAAGTATTATTTAGATAAAATAAATTATGATATTGATATTAATGATTTTATTAAGAATTCAATTATGTACTGGAATAAACAAATAGAAAAACTAGTAAATAAAGATTTAGTAAGGCAATTAAAACAACAAAATTTAATAAATATATTTACTGGGGATTATTCTAATACTGCATGTTATGATCTTGAAAGTAAGATAATAGAATCTGGAGTGTTTAATTGTATTATTCATGAGAAGAAAAATTTTTCTCATGGAAGATTTATTAATTATGAAAATCAAGATAATAAGTATTCAATTTATTTTAAACAGAAAGAAACTTCTTTATATGAGGAAGAATTACTAAAATATTTAGATAAGAAAAATACTATAATGATTGAGAGTAATTATGATGGCTTTTTAGCAGAATTTGATCTTTTAATATCTTCACAGTTTATAATATATCATATTGGCAGAGTTTTAGATATTGATGTATCTAAGCCAGAATATTCAGATAATGCTATGGAAATATACTTTTATAGGGGCTGTTTATAAAAAAGTAAAAAATGTATTAAATGTAAAAAATGTGTTTGAAAGATGTCTTAAAATAAAGATTTTGTTATAGGAAAGTATTAGTATTTTACAAAAAGTTATCTCTTAAAACTTAAAAATGGTCATTTTACAAGGTGTTTTCTATATGTTATAGTGTATTAGGAAACACAGAAAATGTGTTTCCTAAGTACCCCATTTCATTGTTATATAAAATCGCACAAAAAATCTCAGCAATCAACCACTGAGATTTTTGTGTGTTATAAGTCTTTATAACGTCATTATAATATGCAGGTAAATAGTTTTTATGCAAAAATATTTAAAATTTGTTATAATTATTTATATAGGAGGCTATTTAATGATGAAAAATAAAAAAATAATAAAGATAGTTATAGTTTTACTTATTTGTATTTTCTTTATATTAGCACTAATTTTAAATGCTAAGTCAAGTAATGATGAATTGTTAAAAACTACGGAAAGTATGGTAACTGAACAAGAAAATATTGAAGATACTATAAATAGTAAGGGGTATACGATAGATAAACCTAATATAATTTTAAATCCTTATAAAAATTCTCCTTTAACTGCACTTATAATTTTTGAAACAAAGGATGAGGTAAAACCTGTTTTAACTGTGCATGGAAGGGATGAGTTAACAACTTTTACAAAGACTTTTGGAAAGAGTAATGTTCATTATTTAGAGGTATATGGATTATATCCTGACAAGAATAATAAGATAACAGTAGAGTATAAAGATGTAAAAAGGGATTTTTATATAAAAACTGATAAGCTTCCTAAAGATTTTGTGCTTCCGGCTAGTATAAAAAAAGATGTGAAAAGTATTACAAATGATTTATATTTTTATACACCTTCGAGTAATGGTTATACTTGTGCATATGATGTGAATGGAGATGTTAGGTGGTATTTGACGGAAGAAGCGGTATGGGATAATACAAGATTAAAAAATGGTCATATGTTAGTTAGTACTGAGAGATTAATAAATTTGCCTTATTATATGACTGGTCTTTATGAGATAGATTTGCTTGGTAAGATATATAATGAATATAGTTTGCCTGGAGGTTATCATCATGATTATTATGAACTTCCTAGTGGTAATCTTTTAGTTGCTTCAGATAATTTTGATAGTGGTGATGGAACAGTTGAAGATTATATAGTTGAAATTGATAGAAAAACAGGTAGAATAGTAAAGACGTTTGATTTAAAAGATATATTACCTATGGAAGATGGAAAAAGTGAAAATTGGACTAGTTATGATTGGTTTCATAATAATTCTGTGTGGTATGATGAGAAGACTAATTCTATTACATTATCTGGAAGACATCAGGATGCTGTTATAAATATAGATTATAAGACAAAGAAGCTTAACTGGATTCTTGGTGATAATACTAATTGGAGTAAAAAATATCAAAAGTACTTTTTTAAACCTGAAGGTAAAGATTTTGAGTGGCAATGGTCTCAGCATGCAGCGATGATAACTCCAGAGGGATATGTATTCTTATTTGATAATGGTAATAATAAATCTAAAATAAAGAAGGATTATGTAAAAGCTGAGTATAGTTATTCTAGGGGAGTTCTCTATAAAATAGATACTAAGAATATGACTATAAAACAAGTATTTCAATATGGAAAAGAAAGAGGAAGTAAGTTTTATTCACCATATATTTCTGATGTAGATTATATTGAAAAGGATCATTATATTGTTCATTCTGGGGGAATAGTTTATGTTAATGGAAAAAATTCAAATTATCCAGCGGGGTTAACTAAAGGAGATACTTTTTTAAAATCAGATACAGTGGAGTTAAAAGATAACAAAGTAATATTTGAATTAACGTTGCCTACAAATACTTATAGGGTTGAGAAGATGAGTTTATATGCAAAGGATAAATATAAAAAGGAAAAAGCTCAAAGATTAGGAACTCTTGGACAAACTAAGAGAAAAATAAAGTATGGGTTTGTTGTGAAATCTTTAAATATGGATAATGATTATAAGAAACATAATATTACTTTAACAAAAGAGGAAGATAGGTTAGTTTTTAATGGTACATTTAAGAAGAGCGATAAGGTAGAGATATTACTATATAACAAGATGAAAATATATACTTATAATGTTCCAATAAGTAAAAAGGCATATACTGCTTTATGTGTTGATTTGCTTACAAAAGATGAGGAGAAAAATGGGATAAATATAACTAAATATATAAATAGTACTTCTTTAGGTGGAAAATATTCAGTATATGTAAAGATTAATGGTAAAACTTATAATACAGAAAAGTATATATTGTTTTAATGGGGGAGTTATGGAAGAAAAATTAAAGAAAATAATAAAAATATTAACAGAAAAGAATAAAACAATATCTACAATGGAGTCTTGTACTGGAGGGGCTTTGGTTTGTGAGATAACTAATATAGAGGGGGCAAGTAATGTACTAAAATATAGTGCTGTTACGTATTCGAATGAGTTTAAAATGAAAATGGGTGTTGATAAAGGGATAATAGAAAAATATAGTGTTTATAGTAAGGAAACTGCAAGAGAAATGAGTAGAAAAATATCTGATTTTACAGGATCAAATTATTCGGTAGGAATAACAGGAAAATTAAATAGAAGGGATGATAACAATAATTATGGAAAGGATAACGAGGTGTTTATAAGTATATATAATAAAGATATTTGTAAATATTATGATTATAGTTTAATTGTTAAAAATGATACAAGAAAAGAAAATAAGGAACAAATAGTTGATTTTGTATGTGACAAACTTATAGAAATATTAAATTAAGTAAAACATAAGATTGACAAAAAAACTTTTTTTTCTTAAAATATATGTAGTAAAGGTTGGTGGAGTGTATGAACTCAGGGAATCTTAATTTAACACAGGAGGATATACTTGAAAAGGAATTTAAGATTGATACGAGAGGATATCGTTTGAAGGAAGTTGATCAATTTCTTGATCTGATTATTGCGGATTATGGAACATTTATTGATATAATAAAAAGACAAGAAATGGAAAAGGATAAATTAACTGAAGAGGTAATAAGATTAAAAAAAGAGTTAAGAGATGCTAGTGTGACCGCAGAAATAGCAAAGGCTTCGAGTGGAAATACTCAAACTGTTAATAATTTAGATATTTTAAAAAGAATTTCTAATTTGGAAAAAGTTATTTTTGGAAAAAATGAATAGAATATAGAAAGAGAACATTTTAGGCAAACGCTGCAACAAGTTTGTAGAGGAAAGTCCATGCTCACAAAAGCTGAGATGCTTTTAGTGTTTGTGCTAAGGGAAAAGATAACCTTAGGGGGAGTAATCCTACGGCGTCGAGGAAACCTAAGTTTTTAATATGGTTTTAGTAGATATAAAAGTGCCATAGTGACGATGCATATTAGAAATAGTATGAGTGGAACGAGGTAAACCCCACAAGTGAGAAACCCAAATTATGGTAGGGGAACTTTGATGAAGGAAATGAACTTAAGTCAAGGATCGAAAGATAGATAAATGTTTGCCACCTAGAAATAGGTACAGAACATGGCTTATTAAATGTTATTTTTTT
>CAKOSE010000025.1 GCA_934102055.1 uncultured Bacilli bacterium
TCCTTCTTATATGAATCTTTATCACTAGTCATCCTATCTAACATAGGAATATTATTTATATTATTTGTCATTTTATTACCTTCCTTTACAGTTTTTTTCTTATAAATGAATTCATTTATTTCACTATAAACCATTTAAGAAAGCTTGTAAAATGACCAAACTTAGTTTTCTCCATACAAAAAGTATAAGAGTTTCACTATTCCCTTATACCAATTTTTATATTCTATAAACTATACTTATCTCAAACATTACAAAGTATATAAATTAAAAAAATTTACTTTAAATATTTTACTTTTTCTTAAGAAAAAAAAGAAATACCTACTTATTTAGATATTTCATTATTATTGTCTATTAATATGATAGTTTTCTGTTTGATATTTCTTTTTTATTACATCATGTCAAATAGAGATAATTGACTTGATTCTGGAAGATTTTTTAGTATTCCCATTAGTCTCATTTTTTCTATTAGTGTTGTAGATACTTTACATCTTTTTTGAAATTGTTCTATGCTTATGAATTCTTTTTCTTCTCTTTCTATTATTATGTTGTTTGCTACTGTGTCTCCTAGTCCATCTATTGCTCTAAATGGTGGTATTAGAGTTTTTTGATCTTCATCTATTATGAAGTTCTTTGAGTGTGATTTATTTAGATCAACACTTCCGAACTTGAATCCTCTTGCTGTCATTTCTAGTGCTACTTCTAGGGTTCCTATTAGGTCTTGTTCTTTTACTGTTAGTCCGAATTTTTTTAGTCTTAGTTCTCCTAGTCTTTCTTTTATTTTGTCATATCCTAGTTCCATTGCTTCTAAATCAAATGAAAAACATTTTATTGAAAAGAATGTTGCATAGTATTCTATTGGTCTATTTATTTTGAACCATGCTATTCTCCATGCTGCTGAAATATATGCTGTTGCATGTGCTTTTGGGAACATATATTTTATTTTGTCACATGAATCTATATACCAATCTGGGATGTTTGCATCTTTTAAGAGTTTTTTGTATTCATCCCATTTGTCTTTCATTTTCTTTTGTCTTCCTTTACGTACTAATTCCATTATTTTGAAAGCATCTATTGGTTTTATACCATTGTTACTTAGGTAAACCATTATATCGTCACGACATCCTATTGTTTCTCTGAATTTACATGTTCCGTTTCTTACTAGATCTTGGGCATTGCCATTCCATACATCTGTACCATGAGATAGTCCAGATATTTTTACTAGTTCTGCGAATGTTGTTGGTTTTGTTTCTAAGACTATTCCTATTACGAATCTTGTGAATTCTGGAAGTCCTACACATCCTACTTCGCATCCTATTTGTTCTGGTGTTACTCCTAGAGCTTTGGTTGAGGTAAACAAGCTCATTACTTCTTTATCGTCCATTGGTACTGTGTCTGGATCTATTCCTGTTAGATCATGTAACATTTTAAATATTGTGGGGTTATCGTGTCCTAGTATATCTAGTTTTAATAGACAGTCTTCTATATCGTGATAATTAAAGTGAGTGGTTGCCCATTCTGCATTTATATCGTCTGCTGGATATTGAAATGGTGTAAAGTCAAATATCTCTTTGTAATCTGGCACTACTACTATTCCTCCTGGATGTTGTCCTGTTGTTCTTTTTACTCCTGTTACGCCCATTGCTAATCTTTCTATTTCTAGAGGTCTTACTCCTTCGATGCCTCTATCTTCATAGTAACCTTTTACGAAACCAAATGCTGTTTTTTCTGCGACTGTTCCTATTGTTCCTGCTCTATAAACGTGATCTTCTCCGAATAGAACTTTTGTAAAGTCATGGGCTCTTGCTTGATAATCCCCAGAGAAGTTTAGATCTATATCTGGTACTTTGTCTGCATTAAAGCCTAGGAATGTTGCAAATGGCATATCTTGTCCATCTTTTCTTAGTTTTGTTCCGCATGTGCATACTCTATCTGGGAGGTCATATCCACTTGGATAATCTTTTCCGTATGGTTTTCCGTTTTCATCTTCAAATATGCTTTTTTTACAATTCGGACAAACGTAATGTGCTGGAAGTGGATTTACTTCGGATATACCAAGCATTGTTGCAGCGAATGATGATCCTACTGAACCACGCGATCCTACGACGTAACCATCTTTGTTACTTTTTTCTACTAGTTTTTGTGATATTAGGTAGATTGAGTCAAAGCCTCCATTTATAATACCATTTAATTCTGATTCTAATCTTTCTTTTACTATATCTGGTAAAGGATCTCCATATATGGAATGTGCTTTTGTATAACATATGTTTTTTATTGTTTCTTGACTATTTTCGAATTTTGGTGAGAATGGTATTCCTTTTGTATCTGGTATTATGTCGAATTCTTCTATTTCGTCTGCTATTTTATTTGTGTTTGTTATTACTATTTCTTTGGCTTTTTCTTGTCCTAGGAAATTGAAGTCTTCTAGCATTTCTTTGGTTGTTCTAAGATGCATTGATGGAATACTTTTTATATCTTTTCTGTTAAGTGGATGTCTTCCTCCCCCTGGTACTTTTTGATTTACTATTATTTCTCTATAGATTTTATCGTTTCTATCTAAATGATGAACATCTCCGGTTGCTACTATTAGTTTTTTTTGTTTTTCTGCAACTTTTATTATTTTGTTAATATTGTCTTTTACTTCGTCCATGTTTTTAAAATCTGATAAATCTATTAGATGACTATACACTTCTGGTGGTTGAACTTCTACGTAATCATAAAAGTTCATTAGGTTACTTAGCTCTTCTTCGCTTTTACTTCGTGCTTGTCTAAATATTTCACTGTTTGAACAACTACTTCCTATTAGGAGACCTTCTCTTAGTTTTTCTATTTCACTTCTTATTATTCTTGGTGTTTTGTATAGATATTTTGTGTTTGCGTAACTTACTATTTTGAATAGGTTTTTTAGTCCTATTTGGTTTTTAACTAGTATATTTATATGAAATAGTTCTCCGAATTTATGGATGTCATCTTTGCTTACTAGTTCATTTATTTGACTTGCTTTTTCTATTTTTCTTGTTTTTAGTTTTAGGAGCATTTGATGGAGAATTTTTGCTGTTGCAAGAGCATCGTAGTCTGCTCTGTGATGGCCATCTTCGTCAAATTCTATATCATATCTTTTTACTAGTGCTGATAGACTATGTCTTGAATATTCTGGTTCTAGTGCTCTTGATAGTTGTAATGTATCGATGAGCATGTTTTTGTATTCTCCGAGGTTATATTTTTGATAAGCCATTTCTAGGAATGATGCATCGAATTTTGCGTTGTGTGCGACCATTGGTAGGTCTTTTGTCCACTTTATAAATTCTTTTACTACTTCTTCTTCGGTTGGACAATCTTCTAACATTTCATCTGTTATGTGTGTTAATTCAATAATATGTTTTTCTAGTTTTCTTCCGGGATTTATTAATCTATCGAAGGTTTCTATTATTTCTCCGTTTTTTATTTTTACTGCTCCGACTTCGATTATTTGGTCTCCTCCACCGGCATTAAATCCTGTTGTTTCAAAATCGAATACCACGTATGTGTTTTCTAATAGGTCTGAGTCATTTTCTCTTAGGATTAAATCTAAATCATCATCGATCATTGCTAGTTCTACTCCGAATAGAACTTTTATATCTTTTTTAAATTTAGAAGCTGCTGGGTAGGTTTGAATTGCGTTATGATCGGTTATTGCTATTGCTTTATGTCCCCATTTTATTGCTCTTTTGATTAGATTTTGAACACTTACTACTCCATCCATTTGACTCATTGTGGTATGGGCGTGGAGTTCTACTCTTTTTTCTTCTTCTTCGTCTTTTGGGATGTTTTCTTCTTTTTCTATTATTTCTATTGTTCTAGCATTTATTACAAAGTCGTTGTAGAAGTTATTGTTTTTTACGTATCCTGCGACTTTTAACCACATTCCTTCTTTAAATTTTCCTAGTAATTCTTCGTATTCTTCTTCACTTCTTGCGAAGATTCTTAGATACATACTTGTTGATAGATCTGTTACTTTTAAGGTTAAGGAATTAAAACCTTTTTTTGTTGAGGGGATTATTCCGAATATTTGGACTTCTACTACTATATTATCTAGTTCGTAGTTTATATCGTTTAATTTAGTAATATTTCCTTTTACTTCTCCGAATAGTCCTCTTTTACTTGTATAGGTTTTGTTGTTAAAGTTAGTTCCTTTTTTGAAGGTATTTTGGTTATTGAAGGTATTTTGTTTTTGGATTGGTTCTTCTGTTTTTTGATTTATGAATGTTTTTAGTTTTTCGTTATCTATTTGGTTTAGTTCTTTTATTTCTTCTTTTATTTTGATACCTTTTTCTTCATTTAGTTTTATGTTTGGTAAGGTTTTATAGCCAAAGTTTTTATAGTAATTTTGGATACATTTTATTTTTTTATTTAGTGTTAGTTCTTCGGCTTTGTTGTAAACTTCGATGAAATAGTTATCTTCTTCTTTTATTAGTCTGTCTTTAAACATGTCAAAAAAAAGATTATTATTGTTTATGAGAATAAGTATGTTTTTGTAATAATCTTCATATAGGGTAAGGTCTTCGTTTTCTGTTTCTATTTCTAGGGTGTAAGTATATTTATTGTTTGTATATTCTTTTAGTTTGTCTAGGAATGTTTTTAATTCTATGTATTTGAAATTTGTTTGGTTTTTTATGTGAATATTCCATGTGTTTTTGTCTTCGATTACTATTATTTTATCTAGTTTTGCTTTATTAAATGAAGGGATCATTTCTTCGTTGTACCCTATTTTTTTTAGTAGTTTTTCTAGTCTTGCTTCCATGATTCCTCCTTATAATACTTCTATTTTTTCTACTGGTACTAGTTTTGTTTTTAAGATTGTTTTTTTGTTTTTTACTAGGAACGCTATAAAGGAATAGATATCTATTGTTCTTAGGATTTTTTCGTATTTGTATTTTGTTTTATCGAAGAAAATGTTGTCTCTTACCATGTATTTGTCGAAATCTTCTTCTCTTACTCCTAGATACATAAGCCAGTAGGGATATATTTTTTCTTTTAGGTTTCTTAGTTCTTTTTTTCCTATTTTGTATTTTGATTTGTTTGATATTCTTGTATATAGTTCGTTTGTTATAGCTAGTTCTACTACTACATCTAGGATATCTTTTTCATTTGTTTTTAGTTTTAGGATTTCGTGTTTTACTATTTTATAGATTAGATATGTTAGAAAATTATCTTTATCTTTTGTTATTATTTGTTTTCCTATGGTTATGGTATTTGATTTAAAATCTGTTTCTACGACATCTAGGTTTGGGTGTATGATGCATATTTTGTAGGTATTTTTTAGGTTAAATTTTAGTATTTGTCCTAGTTCTTTTGTGTAATTTTTTCTGTTTTTATCCCATATTTCTAATATGTTGTTTCTGTATTTCATGGTTTCATGTTTTACTTTTTTGTATTCTTGTGAGTTTTCTATTAAGTTATATATTAGATTATCATTTGGAATATAGTCCTCTAGGGTTAAGAGTATTTCTTCTTTGTCTTTATGGACTAGTGAGTATTCTTTTTTGTATTTTATCCATAGTTGTTGTTTTAGATTATGTACGTCGTCACTTACTGATGATTGGTATAATAAGTGCCAAATTAATAAGTATTTGTTTACTATAATATCTAGTTTCATGTTAGAATCACCTACTTATTAATATGATATCATTTTTTTTTAGTTGTAACAAGAAGTTTACTATAAATCAAGAAAAAACTCTTTGTTAAAGAGCTTTATTTGGTGTAGGAACAGTTTGAACATTTTATTTTGTCTTTTGTCTCTAGTAATAGACTACCACATTCTGGACAGGTTTCGTTTAATGGTTTATCCCAGTATGCTGTTTTGCATTTTGGAAAGTTATTACAGCCATAGAAGATTTTTCCTTTTTTTGTTTTTCTTTCTATTAACATACCATCACAGTTTGGACATTTTGCTACTTCTACTTGTTGTTTTTCTTCTTTTTTGATGTATTTACATTCTGGATAGTTTGAACATGCTACGAACTGTCCATATCTTCCTTTTCTTATTACTAGTGGTTTTCCACATTCTGGGCAGGTTTCTCCGGTTTCTTCGGGGGCTTTTTTTTCCATGTCTTTGAATGCTTCTTCTACTAGGGGTTCAAAGTTTTTATAAAATATGTCTAGGACATTGTTCCATACTTTGGTACCTTCTGCTATTTTATCTAGGTCTTCTTCCATGTCTCTTGTGTATTCGACGTTTATTATATTTTTGAAGAATTCTTGTAGTTTATCTGTTGTTTCTATTCCTATTTCTGTTGGGTAGAATTTTTTGTCTTCTAGTTTTATGTAGTTTCTTTCTTTTAGTGTATCTATTATTTTTACGTATGTTGATGGTCTTCCTATGCCTAATTCTTCTAGTTCTTTTATTAGTTTTGCTTCGGTATATCTAGGTTTTGGTTTTGTGAAGTGTTCTTCTGCTTCTATGTCATTACTTGTTATGATTTGGGTTTCTTCTAGGGATGGTAGGATTTTATCTTCACTTGATTCGTATTTATCATATACCTTTAGATATCCATCAAAGTCTATTATACTTCCTGTTGTTTTGAATTTGTAATCGTTGTTATCTAGTATGATTGTTGTTGTTTTTGCTTTTGCATCTTTCATTAGGGATGCTAGGGCTCTATAATAGATCATTTCGTATAATTTGTATTCATCGTTTGATAGGTATTCTTTTATTTTTTCTGGTGTATTATTTATGTTTGTTGGACGAATTGCTTCGTGGGCATCTTGGACGTTTTCTTTGTTTTTTGTTTGTTTTACGTATCCTACATAATCTTTTCCATATGTTTTTTCTATATAAGCGTAAGTATTTTTGATGAATTCATCGCTTAGTCTTATTGAATCTGTTCTCATGTAAGTTATAAGTCCTGTTGTTTCTGTTCCTATATCTATACCTTCATATAGTTTTTGTGCAAGTGACATTGTTTTTTTACCTGAAAAGTTTAATCTTGTTGATGCTGTTTGTTGAAGTGTTGAGGTTGTAAATGGGGCTTTTGCTTTTTTATTTTTGTCTTTTTTTTCTATGGATTCTACTTTGAAGTCTTTTTTTAATAAAGACATTATTTTATCTTTTTCTTGTTCTTCTTTTATTTCTATATTATCTTTTTTGTAAGCAAAAAGTTCTGATGTGAAGTCTTTGAATATTCCTGTTATTGTATAGTATTTTTCTGGAATGAATGCTTCTATTTCTCTTTCTCTATCTACTATTAGTTTTAGTGCTACTGATTGGACTCTTCCTGCACTTTTTCCTCCGGTTTTACTTTGCATTAGTTTTGATAGTCTGAATCCTATTATTCTGTCTAAAATTCTTCTTGTTTCTTGAGATTTTACTAGGTTATCATCTATTTTTCTTGGGTGCTTGAATGATTCTTTTACTTTGTCTTTTGTTATTTCATTGAATACTACTCTGTCATAGTCCTCGTCTTTTAATCCCATGGCGTCTTTTAGGTGCCATGCTATTGCTTCTCCTTCTCTATCTGGATCGGATGCTAGATATATTTTATCTGATGCTTTACCTAGTTTTTTTAGTTCTGTTATTGTCTTTTTTTTGCCTTTTATTGGAGCATAATTTGGAGTAAAGTTGTTATCTACATCTACTCCAAAACCAAACTTTCCTGTTGTGGTTAAGTCTCTTATATGTCCTTTTGAAGATACTACTTTGTAATCTTTTCCTAGGTATTTTTCTATTGTTTTGCTTTTACTTGGAGATTCTACTATTACTAGATTTTTCATTTTTTCACGTCCTTGTCTAATAATTTATAACTCATATTTTATTATATGTCAAGAATTTGTTATTATCTTGATTTTAAAAAGCTTTAAACTTTTGTGGTTTAAAGCTAGTTTTTTATATCTTTTTTGGTAAATACAATATTGCTTATTCCATATAATATTGCACCCCATATTAAGAGTACTATATTTGCGGTTTTTAAGGTATAGTATGATTCATATAGATAATAATTATCTGTTAATGTAAGTGGATTTATGAATTGTGAGTAATCTAGGTATGGTAAGAATGTTAAGTTTAAGTATGGAAAACTTATTAAGACTAGTATCATGGTAACTATTCCGTATCCTAATTGTAAGAAGATTGAAAGTCCTACACTTAGTGCAGTGTTTCTTGTTATTGTTGATAAGAAGAATGCTATTAGTCCTGAGAAAATAACTGGTATTAAAAGCATAAACATTTTTCCAATGCTTAGGAAGATATAGCTTGTTTCTTTTACTATGTTTTTATTTATTATTAAGTCTTTTATAAAGTAGTCTTTAAAGTTATATAAGATTCCATTTGTGATGAATGATGCTAGATATGTTATTAATGATAATCCTATTGTGAGAAGTACTATTGTTAGGAATTTTGAAAGAAGTATTTTCCATCTTTTGTTTGGTCTTATTACGAGTAATCTTATGGTTCCTTTTTGAAATTCTGATGCTACTATGGAACCTGATATTATTACTACTATTAAACTTAGAAATGCTACGTTATTACTTACTATTTCATTTAGAGATGTTCTTGCTCCTTGTTTGTTATAATTTATGTTATGATTTATAGCATACCATGATTTTTTTATTTGTTTGTCTAGTTCATTATTTTTGTCTTTTGTTATTTTTATATATTTTTCATATTTTATTTTGCTAGTTTGTTTACTATACTCTACTTTACTCATGGGAGTTTCTTTTTGATTATAGTAGTTTACTATATTTTTTGCTTCTTCTATTCTGAAATCATTTTCGTCTTTTATATTTAGATTGATCAGTTTTTGATAAACTTTTATTATATAATTATTGTTTTTATTTGTTTTATCTTGCTTTAAGACTTCTATTTCTTGTTTTAAGGATTTTGTATAGTCATTTTCTTTTATTTGGTTTTCTAAGTTTTTAATTATTTTTTGTTTTTGTTTTTGTAGTTCTAATAGGTCTTCTTCTCTTAGATTGTTTTTGTCTAGTATATCTAGGTTATATTCTTCTTCTACTGCATCATATTTTTGTATTTTTGAATTTAACATATATGATATAAGTACTAGGTTCATTTTTTCTCTTGAGTAATCATCGTATAGATTTGTCCTAAATTCTGTTGGTTTTTGTTTTATATCTTGATTTAGATATTTATTTATTATATCTATCATTACTTTGTTTAAATCGTTTGTTAATTTATCTTCTTCTTTTGATGGTTTTTCTATTAGATTATCTTGATAGGCTTTTAGGTCTTCTTTTGTATAAATTGTACTTTGTTCTTCTTGATTAAAGACTTTAAATAGAATTGGGATTCCTATTGCTAGGACTAATAGAATTATTAAGCATATTTTGAAACTTAGTTTTTTTGTTTGTTTTATTACTTCTGCTTTTGTTAGATTTAGTATTTTCATCTTAAGCACCTACCTTATTTGTCCTTTTGTTCCTTGTGTTTTTTCTATGAATTCTTCTTCAAGGGTTTTTTCTTTTTGTTTTATTTCATATACGTTTATATTGTTTTCTACTAGGAGTTTGTTTACTTTTGGAATTTCTTCTTTTGGAAGTTCTAGTTTTAGTTTTTGATTTTCTATTTCTGATACATAGCCATTTTTATTTAAATAGTCGTTGGCTTCGTTTGTTTGCTTTACTTCTAGGGTTATGGTTAGTTTTTCTTCTTTTTGTTTTTTATTTAGATCTTTTATTTCTACTAGGGAACCATTATCTATTATTGCTATTCTGTCACAGATTAGTTCTATTTCACTTAGAATATGACTTGATATTAGTACTGCTATATTATCTTCTTTTGATATTTTTTTTAGGAGTTCTCTTAGTTCTTTTATTCCTAATGGATCTAGACCATTTGTTGGTTCATCTAGTATTAATAGTTTTGGTTTTGATATTAATGCTTGGGCAAGACCTAGTCTTTGTCTCATTCCTAGGGAATAGGTTTTTACTTTATTATTTATTCTGTTTTCTAGTTTGACTGTTTTTATTATTTGATTTATATAGTTTTCATCATTTATATTACTTATGCTTGCATATATTTTTAAGTTGTTTTTTCCTGATAAATAGTCATACATTTCTGGATTTTCTATTATTGCTCCGATTTTACTCATTGCTTTTTCAAAATCTTTTTCTAGACTATATCCTCCGATAGTTACTTGTCCTTTGTCTTGTTTATAAAGTCCTAGTATTGTTTTTATTAAGGTTGTTTTTCCTGCTCCATTAGGTCCTACAAAGCCGAATATTTCTCCTTCTTTTATTTCAAATGTGATGTCATTAAGTATTTGTTTTTTTCCTAGTTTTTTTGATATGTTTTTAATTTCTAAAATGTTATTCATGGATTCACCTCTTAATAAAATTAGTAATATTTGTTGTTTATTTACTATTTTCCTTTCTTTCATGTCTAATATACATCATCATAGAATATGTGTCAAATGAATGAATTAGAATTTGATAGTAATAAAAAATATAAACTATCAAAGTTCGTATATAAGAAATTTAATGTTTATATTTAATTAATGTGTTTATTTGTTAAAGTTCATGTTTTTTATAGGTGCATAAGTTTTTCTGTGTTCTTTTATAATTCCATATGTTTCTATGGCTTTTATGTGATCTTTTGTAGGATAACCTTTGTTACTTTTAAAGTTATAAAAGGGGTATTTTTCGTCTAAATCATACATCATTTTATCTCTTGTTACTTTTGCTATTACGGAAGATGCTGCGATTGTTATGCTTTTTATATCTCCTTTTATTATTGGTTCTAGTGGTAAATCTATATCAAGTTTCATTGCATCTGTTAAGACTATTTCTGGTTGTGGTTTTAAATTTTTTATTGCTTCTTTCATTGCAAGTTTTGTTGCTTCATATATATTTATTTCATCTATTATTTTATTATCTATTATCCCTATTCCAATGGAAATGGCATCTTTTTTTATAATATCATAGTAATAATCTCTTTTTTTCTCAGATAATTTTTTGGAATCAGTTAAGCCCTTTAGTTCATAGTTTTTTGGAAGAATTACTGCTGCTGCTACTACTGGCCCTACTAATGGCCCTCTTCCTACTTCATCGACTCCTGCTATTAAGGTATAATTTTTATTATAATATTTTTTTTCGTAACGATGATTATCTAAAGAGCATAAGTATAAGTCTATTTCTTTATATAATTTTTTGTCTTCTTTGTTTTTACTATCTTTTAATGTTTCTAGTTTTTGTTCTAATTCTTCTTTTGTATAACTGTCAAATTTCATAATCATTTATCCTATCAAAAGTAATTCCTTTTATTTTCCCTTGTTTTATATCATTTATTATTAAATCTGTTACTCTTTCATCATCTATTACGCCGCCTTTTCCTATGAAACCTCTTCTTTTGCCTATTGCCTCATATACTTCATAAAAATCTGATACATCTGTTACACCATAATTTTTTTCTAAAAGTTCTCTATAGTTTTCATACATAAATTTAATTATATAGAAAGCTATTTCTTCTTTTTCTAGTATTTCTTCTTTTATAGCAGTAGTGCTTGCTAGGTTGAATGCTTCTTTTTCTTGTTCTAACTTTGGCCAAAGGATTCCAGGCGAATCTAAAAGTTCTATATTTTTACCAATTCTTATCCAGCTTAAGTTTTTTGTGACTCCTGGTTTGTTACCTGTTACTGCGATCTTCTTTCCTACTATTTTATTTATAAATGTACTTTTGCCTGCATTTGGAACTCCTATTACAAGAGCTCTTATTTTGTCTTTATTTATTCCTTTATCTTTTGCTTTATCTAATTTATCTTGTAATATCTTAGTACTTAAATCTAATAAGATGTTTTTGTCTATTTCTTTTGTTAAGTCATATGTTATGCAATGAAGCCCTTGTTCCTTATATTTTTCGATGAATTTATTTGTTTCTTTTTTATCACATAAATCATATTTAGTGAATATTAATACTCTTGGTTTATTGCCTATAAGTTCTTCAAGATCATTTATTCTTGAACTGTATGGTATTCTTGAATCTATTACTTCATATATTATATCTATTAGCTTTATATTTTCTTTTATTAATCTTTTTGTTTTTGCCATATGTCCTGGATACCAGTTAATATTTGATTTACTATTTTCTTCTTTATTTTCATTTTTTGCTTTTTCTTGTCTAATTTTTCTTTTTTGATACATATCCATTATTTATCACTTCCTTTTTTATAATTTGTCTTTTATTTATTGTATAATGTTATAACTACTAATTCTGGTCTGTTATTTATTCTAAATGGTATAATACTATTTCCAATTCCTCTGCTCACTACCATAGTAGTCTTATTTTTTTCAATTACTCCACTTGTATATTTAGGGAAAAAGCCTTGATTAGGCGCAACAATACCACCTATAAATGGAATTCTTATTTGTCCACCATGAGCGTGTCCAGTTAATATTAAATCTATTTTCTTTTCGACATAGGTATCAAATAATTCTGGTCTATGGGATAATAATATATTATATTTATCTCCATTATATTTTGTATTATCTAATTCCACTTTTACTATTTCAGAATCTGATATAAAACTTTCGTGAGCCATTCTTGGATCATCTATACCTATTAAATTTATTGACGATTCATTTATTTTTAATTCTTCTTTTTTATTTTCTAAAATAACAACTTTATTTTCGGCTAATTGTTCTTTAATTTTTGTGTAACTCTTAACACTTGCTTCATGATTACCAGAAACATAGTAAATTGGAGCAACAGTATTTATTTTCTTAATAAAATTTATAGCAACTTCTACATTCGTTTTACTAGAATCAATAAAATCTCCTGTTAAAACAATAATATTAGGCTTTTGTTTTTCGATTTCTTTTATTAAATCATTAGTTAGAGTATTAGATTGATTATTATGAAAATCTGATATTTGCACTATTTTATAATTATTAAAATCAACAGGTATATTATTATTAACTATTTTATAATTACTTACTTGTAATTTTGTGTTTTCATAGTGTAAATACAATCCACATAAAACTATTGAAATCGTAATAAAAATCATAATTATAACTTTCCTTTTCATAACCAACCTCCTCATCATATTACTATTCATTTGTTTCATCTATATCTAAATATAAGTTTATTTCTTCTTCTGTTGGTAATTTATCCATTAATTCTTTTGGTAGTTGTTCTTTCAATTCATAAGTTGAAACCCCTATAGGAACATTGGTAGATTTCAAAGACCAATCTACCGTTAGCCTATTCTTCCCTCTACATAATAATAAACCAATCGTAGGTGCATCACATTCTTTTTTTATTGTTTCATTAACTGCTGTTACATAAAATCCTAATTGTCCTATATATTCTGGTTTAAATTCGCTTGCTTTTAATTCAACAACTACATAACATCTAAGTTCCAAATGATAAAATAGCAAATCAATATAAAAATCTTGATTATCAACTGAAATTTTGTATTGATTTCCGACAAAACTAAAGCCTTTTCCTAATTCTAGCAATACATTTCTTATTTTATTTATTAAAGCTGTTTCCAATTCTTTTTCCTTATATTCTTCTTTTAATGTAATAAAATCAAAAATATATGGATCTTTTATGGTATTATTCACTAAATCACTATCTTTTGGAGGTAACATTGCATTAAAATTATTGTTACTATTTCCTATTTTTTTATGAAATTCTGTTTCAATTTGAATAGAAAGTACATTTCTACTCCATCCATTTTTAATAGTGTTTTCAGCATATATTTTCCTAATATCCTTATCTTTAATTTTTTCAATTAGTAATAAATTATGTCCCCAAGGTAATTTGGCAACAAGCTGTTGCCATTTTTCATCATCAGCATATTCTTCATAGAATAATCTCATTGACCTTATATTTCTTTCAGAAAAGCCTTTTATATTAGGAAAAGTTAATTTGAGTTCTGTTGACACTTGCTTCGTAAAATTATTTCCATATTGTTTGTTTTCTGAAACGATTTTTCCTAATTTAAAATACAACATAATTAAATTACTATTAACTTCTTGCATAGTTTTAATTTGCGTATTTATAATTTCTTCTTTAATATTACTAATAATATCTTTAAAATTTTTATCTAGCATAATTCACATCCTTTCCATTGTTTTTCATAACTCCTGCACATTTATTTTTTTTAACATTTTTCAAGTAAAAATATATTTAAAATGTAAAAAGAGATTTTATTTTTTTCCTTTATTTTCAAGGGGTTAATAGTATTTTTTCATAACTCCCCACTTACCAGTTGATACTCGTAGATGGTAAACTTTTTGTATCCTCGTTCATTTTTTTATTCTTTCGCATTTTTCTTTTTTGATGCATATCCATTATTTATCACTTCCATTCTCTATCATTCTTGTTTCATTAATCTCTTCTTTATTATTAAAAGCAATTTCAATCATGCAATACTTACTCATTCGCCCCTCCAATTAATTTT
>CAKOSE010000026.1 GCA_934102055.1 uncultured Bacilli bacterium
ACATAAACGAAATCTTATATAAAAAGCAAGTTTTCATAACAAAAGTATTAAACTTTTGTTATGGGAAAACTATTACTGTAACTCATAGTTTTAGATAAAATTATATTTTAATTTACATAGAAAAAACCTATAAAATTACTTATTCGTAATTTTATAGGACTGTTATCAAGTTATCTAACACCTACGGTGTTATTACGGGGCGAGAAGAACTGTAGGAAATGGAATTGCCATCGTAGTTGCTCGAGACGAACACTCCAGCATTCGAACCAAAGTTAGAGAAGCCCCCACGAATGAACCAAGGATTACTAGAGCTCGCAAGGTAAGAGTAATCGCTATACCAACCATCAGTATCACTTTCATATACCTCTTTTATTCCATCGCCTAATTTACTTCTTTTTCTTGTTGATGAACTTGTACTATAACTATATTTATCATAATATTTAGCATCTGGATATGTTGTTGTTGTAAAACCTGAAAAACTTGGTACCATTGTAGTTCCATCAGTATTTACTATGTTAGACATTGTATTTTCCCATGCTCCTCCACTCATGTCGTATACTCCATAAATATTTTGTGTTGTTGATGCTAGCATTCCGGTCGTTGTATTATAAGCATTACACGTTGTAGTTGATGAACTTCCGGCCGCAGCCCCACATCCTGTTGCATAACTTGAATTATTATTTATTCCTATTTCTTTACAAGTACCATCTGTACATGTTCCATATTTTGAATGAGAAAGGTATGCTACCGATCCCCATTCACTATTTTTTATCATATGTGTATCTGTTGATGTACTTAATCCATAGCTATTACTACTACTTTTCATATTCATTATACTATCTTCATAAAGTTTTATTTCACCAGAAGTCCAGCTATGAATATTAGGTTTTGTTAAAGTAAAATATATATCAGAACAAGAATATAGCTCTGTTCCATCATATAAAATAGTACATTCACTCCTAATTTCAGGTGCCAATTTTTTTACTACTACATCTTCGTTATCATTACTATAATATGCGATTTTATCAATAGTTACATTTTCATTTTCGTTTTCATTTTTTTCTTTGTAAGAAATAGTTGTTAAATCTAAAGAAGTTGTTGCACTCGCTTCAAACTTTCCAATCCAAAATCCTTTTATTTCTTCATCTCCAAAGGTAAAAGCAGGATGGGTATATGTTTTTCCATTACAAGTCGAATCTGTACATACCTTATTATCTATTTTACAAGTTTCACTTGTTCCACCTCCACTTGAACCTTGAATATTATCAGTACATGTTATTTCTCCTGTTTTTGATGTTCCTTTCTCCCATGTTATTTCTATTGGTTGAGGATTACTTGTTTTTGTACCATCCGCGTTATAATTCCATACTTTATATTTATATCTTGGGATCCATACTTGCATTGTTAATATATCATCCATTGGTATTTCTGTTCCTACACCTGCACTTTTATAAGTACTTCTGTTAGTACTTGAAACTGTTACACTATTTGCCCATTTTTTAGAGTCATAATTATACCAATTATTATTTTTATTTGAACTATCTGCTTTTTTCCAAGATGAACTACTTTCATCATAATATACTGGTATCATTCCATCATCTAAGACTGGAGCATTAGGTTTTATGCTGCCATCTGTTTCTTCACTCTTTATACCTATCTTAAACTTATATTGATTTTTAGTATCCTTAGTCCAACTACTTGCATCAACATTTTTATCTATCCATACTCTTAATTTATACTTATCATTTACTTCAGTATTAGTACTACTATGAGTATTAGTTTTACTATATAATAAATTATTACTTAAATTACTTATTAAAGTAGGTTCCACTAAAATATTATTACTAGAATCTGTTAAATAAACTTTTATTTGATTGTTATTTAAACTTGTATATCCAGTATCTGTACTTAATTTTTTAATACTTAAATCATATTTTAATGCTGTTTTATATGTTGCTTTTGTAGTAACAACAAAATCAAATGATTTTTCTTTTTTTCCTGTATTATCATCTTCTGGAAGAGCATTTGCTAAATTAATTACATTAGTATTACTTTCTAAAAACTTTATTGAAACATCTCCAGTTGTTATTTTATTTTCATTTCCCGTAAAAACATATCTCCATGCTGAGTAAGAGATACCTATTGCTAAAGAGACTAGAACAATTATAATTAATATAGCGATGACTTTTTTCTTTTTTTCCTTTGTATGTTTTTTCATTTTCTTGTTTCTATCCTTTCTTATAACAAAATTATGCTCATGTTTCATATCTTTTACTTACTCCTTTTTTAGTATTTTTTTACAGCAAAATACCTTGTTATCTTATACTAAGTATAATATATATTTTTTGTTTTTTCAAGGACTTAATTTATCAAAAAATAAAAGCTAGTGCATAACCACTAACTCATAAAAACATTACTTATCAATTTCAAAATAATTCCCACTATCAAGATAAAGTATCCCTGTCTTACCTTCAAATTTTGATATCATCTCTTCATACTTATTAAAGTTTTTAAATTTAGGAAGATTTATATATACCCTATTAGAATCATTCATATATAAAATAAACCTATCTTCATCATATTTAGTTGGATCATACTTAATCTGTGATATTTTTTTAATTAAAGCATAATCAATTTTATTCATTTTTTTGATTAATTCATTTAATTTTGTATCAGGTACATAATTTATTAAATATGGTATATCTAAACTATATATATCTTCATTTTTTATTTCTTTTCCATTCTCCAATATTATTGTATCAGTGTCCTCTCTTACTAGAAATGGTTTATAAAATGATATATATATATTAACTTCAAAAAATATATTTTTTCTTACCTTTACTTCCTTTACAAGTGGTATTTGTTTTACATTATCCTCTATATCTCTTGAACTTGTCAAAAAGAAATTTTGTTCTTTATCTAAATCTGTATTTTCAAGAATAAATTCATCACTTACTATATTATTTCCATGTACAATAACTGACTTTATAGGCACTTTAAAAACGTATGCTCCAAGTAAGATTAGTACAAAGGAAAAAATTAGTAACCCTATTATTACTAATAAAAATATACGAAACTTTCTTTTCTTTTTTTTCCCTTTTTTTTCCATAACTTACTCCCAATTGAATAATTCTTGTTCTCTATGTAAATCTACGTTATACTCCTTTTTTACCTTATCATGTGCTAAATCCATTAAATCTTTTATATCTTGAGAAGTAGCATTATCTTTATTAATAATAAAGTTAGCATGCTTACTACTTATTTCTCCTCCACCTTTTTGAAATCCTCTTAAACCAGCATCTTCTATTAGTTTTCCAGCATACATTCCTTCTGGATTTCTAAATACCGATCCTGCTGAAGGATATTCAAGTGGTTGAGATGTTACTCTTCTCATTTTTCTATCTTCTAAAAGTTCTATTAGTTCATCTTTGTCATCTTTTGTAACTTTCAAATAAGCCTTTAAAATGATATAATTCTTTTTCATAAAGATAGAACTCCTATAACTAAATTCTAACTCATCTTTCTTTAATGTTCTAAATTCTAAATTCTCATCTAAAATATCTACTTTCTCTAAAACTTCTGATACATCACTAAGATATGCCCCAGCATTCATATAAACTGCTCCTCCAACTGTCGCTGGAATACCACAAGCAAAATCAAGCCCCTTATATCCCATCCTAGTAACAGTAATTGCAAGAGCACAAAAACTATACCCTGCTTCTACCTCTATTTTACCATCTAAGAAATTAAGTTTATTTAAATGATTAAGTTTTATAATAACCCCATCATAATTCTTATCACTAGCAAGTATATTAGAACCATTTCCAAATACCTTAAAGGATATATTATTTTTCTTTATATAAAGTAATAACTCTTTTAACAATGATACATCATCTGGATAGACCACTAACCTTGCAGTACCACCTGTTTTATATGTTGTAAGATTTTTAAATGAAACATTTTCTTTATAAGATCCAAGATGTTCCTTCTCGATTAACTCAATTAATTCTTTCATTGCTTACATAACCTTTCTATTTCATTATATATTCTAGTAGCACTATCAGGCACTCCAAGTTCCTTAGCAGCCTCACTCATCTTATGATAAAGTTTTATATTAGTAAGAACAGAATCTATTTTTTCTAAAAGCAAATCCTCATCAAAAGCATCTTCCTGTATAACAAATGAGGCACCATTTTGTTCTAAATCATTTGCATTTATTACTTGATGATTATTAGCAACATACGGACTAGGTATTAAAATTGAAGGTATTCCTAAAGCAGTTATCTCTGATATAATTGTTGCACCTGCTCTTGTAATAATTAAATCAGTAAACTTAAGTACCTCCCCCATCTTTTCTATATAAGGAACTACCTTTACATTTGAAGGAAACTTACTATCACTTATTTCATCATAATTATTTTTACCCGTTACTAGTAACACTTCATAATTCTTATTTTCAAATTTAGATACCATATTTACTATTTTATCATTTATAGTAGAAGCTCCTAAAGAACCCATTGTTATTAAAACTAATCTTTTAGTTATAGAAAGACCATAATCCTTTTTATTTCCCTTCTTAACAGCAAGAACCTCTTCTCCTCTTGGATTCCCAGTAAATACTATATTATCATGTTCAAAATACTTTCTTGAACTTTCCATCGATATACAAACAGTATCAGCATACTTACTCAATATCTTATTAGCCTTTCCAGGAATACTATTTTGTTCATGAAGAATTACCTTAACATTTCTAGACTTAGCAGCAAGAACTACTGGCACTGTTACATAACCACCAACTCCAATTACAACATCTGGCTTAAACTTTTTCATTATTTTTTTACACTTCTTTACACCAGATATTGTATTAAAAACAAAACCACATATCTTTTTTATACTTTTAGTAAGACCATTCATCTTTATACCAACATAATCTATTCCTAAATTAGGTACAATATCCTTTTCCATTCTATCAGTTGTACCTATATATAATATTTCACTTTTTTTATCTAATTCTTTTATTTTCTTTATAATACTAAGTGCAGGATATATATGACCACCTGTTCCTCCCGCAGATATTATGTATTTCATAAAATCACTCCTACTTAATTATATCATTAATTTTACTCAGTATTAAGTTTTTTTAAAAAATTATTGTTTGAATATTTACAACCACAATAAGTTTGTCTATATAAATTATATTTTTTCGAAAGCAAAATACTCCTCTTATAACCATCCTTTTTCTTAAAATCAGAATATAAATAAGGAACTTGATATTTCTTTTCTAAGCTATACCCTATTTCATTTATCATCTTACTATTCTTATGAGGACTAACAGATAAAGTTGTAGTAACATAATCATAACCATGTTCCTTAGCATATACAAAAGTTTTCTCAAGGCGAAGAAAAATACATTCTTTGCACCTTAATCCCCCTTCTTTTTCATTTTCTAAACCAGAAACACTTTTATAAAAAGAATCATCATCATAATCAGCTTCAATAAAACCACAAGAAAAAGGTAACTCCTTTATAAGTCTTTCCTGTTCATTTTTCCTTTTTAGATATTCATCAAACGGATATATATTTGGATTATAATAATAAACATCAACAATAAAATACTTAGATAAAAGTTCTAAAACAGAAGTACTACAAGGACCACAACAACTATGAAGTAAAAGCTTAGGCTTATTCTCTAAAGAATTTAAAAAAGCCTCAAATTCACTATAAGAATTCATTATTTTCTCCTCTTAGAATTAAACTTTTCTAAAAACACATCACTATTATTATTAAACTTTTCCATCTTCAAAATAACATCCTTTATTTCCTTTAAAGATAAATCATTAATCAAGTTAAGAGATAAACTCTTTTCATCTTCCCTAACACATTGAAACTTATCCTTTTGATTCTTAGATAATGAATTATAAAAAGCCTCACTAGTAAGAAAAAGCTCAAGTTCCTTTTGATAACTTAAAAACAATTCATCCTTTTCATAATCAGAAGACGCTTCCTTAGCCTTTATTGTATTTATTAATAATAAAGAAATAGAAAAAGCACTTATACCCAAAGCTGTACTAATCTTAAGATTATCTGATAAAGTCATAGAAGTACTATTATCACCCGCAACAAGTCCAGATGTTAAAACCCCAAGAGAGCTAGCCAAAACTATATCTTTAAACGATACTAAAGGAGAAGTTGTATTTCTATATCTGTAATGTTGCTCTATCATTAATTCATCCAAATATCCAATATTCTCTTCAGTATTAGCAACACTAATTGTAGAATTATCCCCCAAACTTAAGATAAGTTCATCCCCAGATTTCTCATAACCTCTTAAAAAACTTTTACTATTATTTACAGCATAATTTTTCATTTAACCACTTCTTTCTAATTAGTAAGAATATATTACTATAAATTTTATAAAATTACAAGAAAAAAAGTTACCTAGTAATAACTTTAGTACCCTTTTCTCCAAGAATAATATCATTCATATTATCTATTTTATTAGGATTATACACATACATTGGTATCTTAAATTTTGCAAGTTTCGCTAAAGCCTCAATATCAAGTATCATTAACGATGAACTTCCTTGTTTTAAAGATGTCTTAAGTAAATCATCATGAGATATTTCACTTATTTTTTTAGCACCTTCCTCTTTAGGATTTCTATCATATATAGCATCAACATTCTTTGCCATTAAAATTACATCAGCATTATACTCACACGCCTTTGAAACTGTAGTCATATCAGTAGATAAATTAGGTATTCCAAGACCTCCACCAAAAATAACAACCTTTTTATTACCTAAATCCCTATTCACATCATATAAACTATCTTTTCTTATAATACCAGGTATTTCAAAAGAACCATAACAAGAAGAATCTACACCATTTTGATTAAAATATGAACAAATAGAAATTGCATTCATAACCGTAGCAAGCATTCCAACCTGATCCGATATAACATTATTAATCTCAAGATCATTGCGACCTCTCCAAAAGTTCCCTCCCCCACACACTATCATAACCTCATGCTTTGAAGAAATTTCCTTCACTTCATTTAATACCTTTCTCAAACTATTACTAGATATATTGCTATTTTCCTTAAGTGCCTCACCACTTATTTTCATTATTATTCTCATAACTCCTCCATCTTAAAGAAAAAGACCAAAAAGATAGCCTTTTACTACATTAATTATAGTATTTATGAAAAAAATAAGCAATATTTAATTACTTATTTTCATTAACAGCCAAATTATAAAGTTGTTTTACCTCTTTCGGAGTTAAAACTCTATACTCCTTTGAAGCTAAACCATCCAAAGTAAGAAAAGCAATTCTTTCACGCTTTAATTTAAGGACATTATGCCCAACCTCATTAAACATTCTCTTAACCTGATGATTTCTTCCCTCAGTAATACCAAGCTCAATAATACTAGTATTAGTCTTTTTATCATATTTCTTTATCTTAACACGAGCTTTTCTAGTCTTTATCCCATCAATTACAACACCCTTCTTAAGAGCCATCATCTCACTAGGTAAAAGCATACCATCAATCTTAGCAATATAAACCTTTTCTATCCTGTTCTTAGGACTAGTCATTAAATTTGCAAACTCACCATCATTAGTCAAAATAATTAAACCAGTAGTATCATAATCAAGTCTTCCTACAGGAAATATCCTAAGATCAGTATCAATCAAAGAAGTAATAATCCTTCTATGTTTATCATCTAGTGTAGTACACACAACCTCACGAGGCTTATTAAGTAAATAATAAACCCTTGTCTCTTTTTCAAGTAAAACCCCATCAATCATTACCTTATCCTTTAAAGAAACCTTAAAACCAAGTTCCGTTACTATATTACCATTTACACTTACTCTTCCATCAGTTATTAACTGTTCAGCTTTTCTCCTTGAAGTATATCCAGAAGAAGCAATCATCTTTTGTAATCTTTCCATAAAATCACCTGCATAAATTATAAAGCAAAATCAAAAAAGAAGCAAGTATATAAAAGATCTACCTAAAAAACGCCTTTATCCTATCAAAAAAACCTATTTTTTCTTTTTGTAAATATATATTTTCCTTATGGATCAAATCATTATCCAAATAAACTAAAACTTGTCCAACTTGATTATCCTTCTTGCCATTATAAACAATTCTTTTATCTATTTTATCCTTCTCATCATCACTAACTGGATAAGAAAAAGAATTCTTTATATATAGTTTCCCATTCAAAGATGACTTTACATCAAAATAATCCTTATCTAAAATCATGTAATTCCTATAAGTAGAAAAAACCTTATTATAAAAATTAATATGCTCACTATAACCATAATCTATCTTACTCATCGTACTTATAACAACATCAAGATCATTATTAGTAGCACTTGAAACAAGCACCCTTCCAGCATCTGGAGTATATCCTGTTTTTGCTCCTGTTATCCTATCATCCATATTAATAATCTTAGAACGATTAACAAAATAATAGCTTTTTCTATCACTAGAACTACTATAAGTTTCAGAACCAACTATATCTCTAAAAACCTTATTTTTATAACCATACCTATATATTAAACTTAAATCCCTTACTGTAGTCATGTTCTTTTCATTATCATCTAGCCCCGTCGGATTATTAAATATTGTATTTTTAAGTCCCAAACTCTTTGCCTTTTCATTCATAAGTTTTACAAAGTTTTTGACATTTCCTCCCGCATGACTTGCAACCGTCATAGCAGCATCATTCCCACTCCTTAAAATCATCCCATATAATAAATCTTGCATTAAAATACTTTCCCCAACCTCAGTATATATATTAGAACCATCCATTGTAAGTATCTCATTTCCCACCTTAACAACATCAGTAAGTTCTGAATTTTCAAGTGCCACAACCAAAGTCATAATCTTAGTAGTAGAAGCCGGTAACCTTCTCTCATCACTAGCTTTTTCATAAAAAACCCTACCACTATCTATATCCATTACCATATAATTAGTAAAAATATCACTAGCAAACACACAACTAGGTCCTAACATTAATATAAAACAAATACTAATAAAAAAAGAAATTTTTTTCATATAACCACCTATATATTTATATGAAAAAAACTTCTATTTTATTTATTTTTAAAAACAATTACAAAAATCATTAAAAATCACAAAAATATGTTAAAATATAACCAGGTGAGAACAATGAATAAAAAAAGTAAAATTATTATAATAGAAGATCAAATAATTCTAAACGACTCCTTAAAACAAACACTATCAAATAAATATGATGTAGTAGCAACTTCCCTATCAGCAAAAGATATGCTAAAACTATGCGAGGAATATAAACCAGATTTAATCCTAACAGATATATGCACCCAAGAAAACTCAAATGGTATAACAAACGGAAAAAAAATAAAAGATAGATATAAAAATAAAATAAAAGTTTTGGCAATGACAGGAATTCAAGAAATAACTTTCTTAGAAAAAGCAAAAGAAGCCAATCTAGATGGATTTATATATAAAAACATAGATACAAACACTTTAATAACTACAATAGAACAAGTTCTAAATGGATATAAATTATTTCCAGACAACATAAAACAAAAAAAAGAACATCAAAAATTAAAAAAACTAACTAAAAAAGAACTAGAAATACTAACCCTCCTTTGTAATGGTACAGAAAGAGAAGAAATAGCAAACTTACTAAATATAACAACAGGAACCTTAAAAAATCATATATCTGCAATCTTAAACAAAATGGAATTCGAAAGCATTTCAAAATTACTTATTTTTTGTATAAGCAAAGGATATATTGTTCCAAATCAAAAAGACTAATATAAAGTTCATAATATAAGTCTTTTTTTATATATACACCTTTAAGATAAACCTCTCTTTATATTCAACAACAAGATATCCTCCTAATAAAGCAAGTTTTCTTTCCATTCCTTTAAAGCCTTCTCCATATATTATTTCACTACTAGGAATAGCACCATCATTACTTATCATCATAAATTTTTTTTCTATATTAACATCTATGTTTCTACTACCGCCATGTAAAATAGCATTAGTAACCCCCTCACGAATTATTTCAAAAAAAGTATCACCTATTTTTCCCTTTGGTAGTTTTCCTTCTACATTAATATTTATTCCCAAAACTTTATATATATCCACCAGCTTATTTAACCTTTTAATACTATCAACCCTTGAATCATCATTAAACAAATTACTAATCATATATTTTATATCATTAATAGAGATCCTATCACTATCAAGACACCCCTTAAATAAAGATAATCTATGCCCTAAAAGATCATGAAATTCATTCTTAATTTTTATTAAGTTCTTTTCCTTACGAGCATCTTTAGTACTTTCTAAAACACTAAGAAGTTCCTTATTATACTCCTCCAAAGCTCTATTCTGTGCCTCATATTCTTCATTAAGTTTATATATATCAGTAACTATAATAGCATGTACCTCATATGAAGAAATAACCTTAATAAGCCAAATATCACCATTATTTTTTATTAAATAACCCTCATTTATCTTCTTAAAACTCTTAGAAATTAATTTTTCTAAAAAACTATCATAAATCCCAAGTGAACAAAGAAGTTTTTCCATAGAACTATTAATAAGAAACAATAAACCACTCTTATCAAAAAACATTATCCCATTACAAGAGCTATCTAAAGCCCCCTTAACAGAAAATAAAGAAATATATCTATTCCTATTTATAAAAAACCATACAAATACTAAAAAAACATAAATAACAAAAAACAAAGAAACAAATATATAACATAAACTAAAAACATTATCATTAAACATATCCATGACATAAAAACAAAAAATAAATAAAGAGATAAAAACAAAAACATTAAACCATCTAAAAATAACATTACACCTATCATAACAAAAACACATAGAAACTATATATATTTGTAAAATAATACTAATTATTAATCCAAAAACAACATATATCACAAACCACCACTCCTCTTAAAAGAATAAATAAGTTCAGTATCTTCTTCATAAATATATTTTTTAAAGTTTATACTATTAAACATGATAATATCAATATCCTCATCAAGTATAAATCTAAGTTTTATATAATCAACTTCTAAAGAAACAAACAACATAACACATTCACATCTTTTAAAAACCTCAAAAGCGACATCATATATAATAGACACATCATAACTACTAATACTCATATTATCCACAATAACCTCTCCAAAAATATTGAAATCAGTAAACAATTCTGTTATAAGCATCTTCACTTCTAAAGAACTATAAGTCTCACAATTAAGCTCAGAAATAATAAGAGAACTTTTCCTTTTACAATAAGAAATTAAAGCCTTAACATATTCTAAATCATTTCTACTAACACTATCCTTATCCAAAATACTAAGAGCTTCGCTTTTCTTCTCATACATACTATCTTCAAGCTTCAAAACAATCTCCTTACGCAGTTTTATTTCTTCTAACTCCTTCTTTAACTCATTTTCACTCTTAAGTTTTGAATTAATCTCTAAAAGTCTTGTTCTCTTTTTCTTAATTTTTCTTTTTAATCTATTAAACTCTACTATATCTCTTTTCATAACAACATAACTATCTTTATTAAAAACAACATTATAAATCATATCATTTTCCCTATAACTATCCTTAACAGAATTACTCTTTATATCAGTAATAATATATTTAGGAACTTTATTAAACGTCTTAGTTTTATAAATACTATCCCCCTCTAAAGAAATAATTAACATATCCAAAGAAGAATCAATAAAAGCTTTTTTATACTTGCTATTATTAGGAATAAGCCCTAAATAAAAAATAAGTTCAATACCAAGACAAATAAGTACACTAAGTATAACAGATAAATTACTTCCCCTAAAAAATGAAATACCAATAACATAAAATATAGTATATAAAAGTCCTAAAACAAGAAGAAAAAGAGGTAAAAAAGCCTTAAAACATTTTTTAAACTTAAACTGATTAATAGCAATCAAAACCATTCCCTTACCAAAATAATAAAAAATATAAACACAAATAACATAATATCCAATAAAATGTTTATAATTATTATAATTACTAAGACCATCAGGAAACCTAAACACCAATTGATGAAAATCATTAGAAATTACTAAAAATAATAATAAACTTGAAATACTATATATATAAATCTTATTTTTGCTACTTAAATTATTCGTCAAAGAACAAACACACATATAAAAATACGAAGGAGCAAATATCAAAGGAACATAATATAAATACCAACAAAACCTAGCCATACCATCAGAATAAACAAGTCCTTTAGTTATTCTAATAACCATCCAAAAAACAATCAAAATACCTATAATAAATACATAAAACTTAGTTCTATTATCATATAATTTATAATAAAGTCTCATAATCCAAAAAGTAAAAAGAACAAGAAATATCAAAGCCTCTTGCATACCAAGCATATAAATCACCCACAACTTAAAGATATTATAACAAACATCATGACAAAAGTCATAAAAAGTAAGCAAAATAAATGAATTAAAACATATATACTTAAAAATATATTTATCTTATAATGAAATAGAAAGGAGATATTATGAAAAAAATAAAATATTTATTAGCATTAACATTAGTATTTACACTAGGAATTATAAATGTTAACGCTGAAACAGGTAAAACACCTGAAACAATCAAAACAAAAGAAGAGCTACTATATTACATTTATTACTATGGAGGAGAAGCAACCATAACAGGAAACACAATAAAACTAACAAAAGGACTAGAACTAAACCAAGATATAACATTTAATAACAATGAAGCATTAACATTAGATTTAAATGGAAATGGAATTTATCTAGGAAATAACAAAATATT
>CAKOSE010000027.1 GCA_934102055.1 uncultured Bacilli bacterium
CTTTATCTTCTTGAGATAGCCTTATATAGATTCCAACATTGAAATCTATACCAGTTAAGTAAGTATTATACATTTATTCCTCCTTTTATCTTACTTAATTGGGTATTAAGACGTGTCCATGATAACATCAAGATTAAGAAAGTGCAAATCATTTTGTTTGCACTCCTTCTTCTTTTGATATTTCTTCGATTAAGTATTCTAAAATAAGATCTTTAAATGAAATGTTATTCAAATAGGCTCCTTTCATAATTAAACCACCTATTTAAATTTATGTTTTTATTTATTATTTTTGATTTTTTTTCATACATATATCTACTTCCTTTCTTTTTATATTAGTATTACTAATAATATTATTAGAATCATTTATTATATTTAATTTTTATATTATATTTATTATATTATTATTGAACTATATGTCCTTTGAGTGTAAAAAAAACATCTAACCCATTAGAAAAAATCTTCATGTAGATCAGATGTAAACTTTTCTTCATTAATATAAATTTTTCTTTGAAATTTATGTTTATATTCCATAATAATGTAATTATTATCTGCTAATTCTTTTAATAGGCATGATATTCTTCTTGGACCTACTCCAAGATAATTTCCTAAGTATTTATTATCAGCATAACAGTAACCTTCTTTATGAGATAAAAGCATAATTATTCCATATAAAAGTTTGTTACCAAAACATATATTTCTATCTAAAATTATAAACCATAGTATTTTTACATATTTATCATATTCCATTTATTACTCTCCCTTCGTATTTGTCTTAAGTATTTCTAAGTAGCCTCTTTCTAATAATTCTGTCATCATTTTAGAAATAGATACTCTATAAAATTTAGACATTAATTTAATTCTATTAAATAAGTCTATTGGTAAATATAATTTAAATATTCTCAAACTATCACTCCTTCCTAAATAGGATGATTGTCCTATTATTTTTACTGTTTTTGATTAGAGCAGGATAAGAAGATAACACCACAAACAAAAAAACTCCTTATAATATAAGGAATTGCTATGGTGCTATTCTTATTTCGTACTTACGAAATTCATCCTACTTTGTAGGTACTTATAAAGGATGATTTATTAATATCTCCTTTATTTCTAATAATTGTTATTTTTGTTAATTCATCCTATTATTATAAAAATTAAAAAATTAATAGGATGATAAAGCATAATGACCACCTCCTTAAAAAATAGCACAAAAAAAGGAAGACAAATGTTCTCCATTGCTATTTTAATATATTGTAGCACTTGACTTTGATAAGTCAATAACTTGCTTTTTTTTGTTTTATTTTTGTTTTTTTGATATTTTTTAATTTTTTTGTGCCAAAATTTATTTGTTTAAATTGTCTAAAAAGTAATTTTGAAGTTTTTTATCTGTACAATATATATAGCAACCTTTCATTCCTCTAGTCATCAAAGTTTTATATGTATTTTTGATAATTGCATCAGTTAATCTTTTAGCTTCTTCAATACCTTCTTCTTTAGCTATTTTTTTAATTCCTTTAATTGACTGATCTGTTTTAGCTCTTTTTGTATAATCAGTAATAATATGACCATCTTCATATCTTATATCATCACCTATTATTACTCCAACATAATCAAATTCTAATCCTTGACATGTATGAATACATCCAACTTCATTAACAGATTCTTTATCTATAGCCCAAGTACTCGAATTACCTAAATTCCAACTCATACCAAAATTATATTCAGGAATAGTTATATCATAAATATCTGTTTTATTTTTTCCTTCACTAATCCAATCCCAACAATAACCAGCAACTAACCTAGATTTATTATTGATTTTGTTTTTTTCTACAATTGCTTGTCTCAAATTATTTGGATTATCAAAAACTTTAAAATCATATTTATTATCTAAATCAAAGTTAGCTGTTTCTCTTATCTCTAAAACATTATCAAGCCAAACAAGATATCCATCTGATCCATCACATCTAAATTGACTCTTTAATTTCATTTTATGAACACCTGCATTATAATATCTTGCATATTTTTTTATTTCATCAATTGAACCATTATCTTTTAATGTTACTCGTTGATTTTCATCTATAAAAAATATAGAAAACATACTAGAATTAATAATTTCTTTAATTTGATTTTCACCTAAATTTGAAAACAAGCCAGACTTTTTATTTAATCTATGAGCTTCATCTACTATTAAAACATCAAATGAATTAGGTTCACAATCATAAAAGCTTCCTGACCCTTTAAACAAGTTATTTAGACCACTCATCTTATCTATCTTTAATTTGGCTTTAAAAACTTCTCTAGGAGCACTATTTTTAGTAACATAAAAACTGTTAAAGCTTCTGTTTAAAAATTGTTTTAATAAATTAATTGCTAAAACTGATTTTCCTGTTCCAGGACCTCCTTCTACAATTAATACACTTTTTTCGTTATGCAAATGAGCATTAACACCTATTCTTAGTGCTTCTTCAAATATAACTTTTTGATCATCTATCAAAACAAAATCTTTATTACCTTTTAATACTGATGAAAAAGAGTCTTGTAGCATTTTTGATGGTTTTATTTTACCATTTTCAATGATATATAAACCTTCTTTATCATCGCCTTCTGTTACAAATTTTTTGATAAAATTTCTTAATTTTTCAAAATCCTTAGATCCAAACATTGGTGCAGCACTTATATAATCTTTATACTGTTCACTATTAATAGGATCACTATCAGTAAGATCATAATTATGTAAAAATGCACATGGATGTAATCCAACATTCCTATCATATACCTCTTGATTATAACTATCGATTAAACTAGCATAACTCCATGCCTGATATGATGGATGTGTAACCTCTCTTAATGCTTTACCAGTTACAGTAGAAACCACACCATCTTTTCCTGGTACAGCATCAGCATGTGTCCATTGTTTTAATTCAATTATAATAATAGAATTATTTTTATTTTTATCATAACCTGATAAAAGAAAGTCAATTCTATTAGATGTATGTGGAATATTAAACTCAATAGCAACACCAGCATTATCTGGTATATCTTTATCTGCTAATACGCCTCTCATCCTAAGCATTGATTCTCTCCATGAATTAATTTCCGATTCACCAGTACTCCTGTGAAAAACTTCTTTAAATCTATTTAAAATTTTATCTGTAATCAAATTTAAGTCAACATCGTTGATAAAACCTGATTTTATTCCTTCATATACTAGCATAATACCACACTCCTAAACATACATTATAATTGAGTAATCTCCACAATTATGCTTCGTTTCGAAAACATCAACATCACAATATTCAAATTTTGGCATTCTTAAATGATCATATTTCCCACAAATTATATATGGGCAATATTCTACACCACATCTTAATTGATCAATATATAATATATAATTATTTGAAGAATTATAAACATAATATGTATAACCGCCATCAAATACATCATCATATATTTTCAATGATTTTCCAGTCTCAATAACCTTTGACTTTGATATTGAGGTAAATAACTTTTCTGGATAAAAAAATTTATTTCCTACACTAGAACATTGAATTAAAATCTCTCCAACAGTATCATCAATATTTAATTTCAGTACTTCTGAAAAAGATAATAAATTAATTGATTCAACGTCTAATGGCATTTCTTTTTTTCTTTCACAATCATATATAGTTTTTTTATTCATATCTGCCCCAAATCTGATATATTGAAATTTTTCAAAACAATCTTTTGATCCAATCCAAGCTGATTCAGTTTCTTCTTTCTTATAATTTTTTATTTGAACAATTTTCATTTCATTTTCTACTGTACAGACAATAAAATCAGTTCTATTATTTGTTTTAACATTTATTTCAAGAGTCTTATTACAGATATCCTCATATGATATATTTTTACCATTATCTATATATTTTAGTAAATCATTATAATCTTCTAGTACTCCAGCAGAACACACACATATATTTTGATTTATAATCACATTTTTTATTATTCCCAAAGATTTTATTTTTCTATAAGCTTCAACGCCAATATTTTTTAATAGAAATGATTCATCTTTCGGATCAACTGTAACTTTGTTATCAGCTAATACGTTAATTTTATTTAAATACTTTCTAGCAAATATAAAACTCATAGAACTCTCCTATAATTTGTTGTATTTTGTACTAACACCTTTAGCTTTTTCTATAGGGTATTTTTTTGCTGATATCTCCATTTTTTCTAATATAATTTGCTTTGGATCGACACCTATTTGTGAACAAAGCAATATGCAATAATTCATTACATCTGCTATCTCATATTTTAATTCATCCTTATCATAATTGTTATTCCATTGAAAGCATTCTAATAATTCCCCAGCTTCTATTGAGATTGATTTAGCTAAATTTTCTGGTGTATTAAATTGTAACCAATCTCTTTCTTCAGCAAATTCTTTAATTTTTTTAGTTAATTCTTCCATAAAGCACCTCTTCTATTCAATTATACCACGAAAAAGATTATTTTTTTATTTTTGATAATAAAACATAAAAATAGGGCTTCATCAACAATGACAGTGTCCTTGCAAAAGTATTTGTACTTTTTTCTCACATAACTAATATATCAAAACTGCTAAAAAAAGCAATAGTTTAATTGTTTTTATCAAACAATTCTTCTACAATCAAATCTCTTGAATGTAAGTTATTATTCTTACCTAATAATAAATTCTCATAAAATTTAATTAAATAACTATTATCTTCTTTTATATTTAAATAATTATTAAAATAATTACTTCTAACTAGTGCATTTCTAAAATAAACTGATTTATCTTTAAATAAACTATTATTTACATTATAACCCAAACTAATTAAATACTTTTCAATAAATAAAGCTGAAGTTCTAGTATTTCCTTCTCTAAATGGATGTACTTGCCATATACTAGAAGAAAATTTAGTTATGTTATTAATAACCTCTACTATATTCATTTTTTCATAATTTTTTTCTTTTTCTAATGATATATCGTATTCTAATGATGCAGTTAAAGTAGTACAATCTCCATATGCAACAGAATCATTATTAAGTATTTTTTCATGTTTAGAAAAATCTATTTTTCTAAATTCACCAGCAAATTCATAAACGTCTTGAAATAAAAATTTATGAACGTATTTTAAATAATCAACTGATAAATCGAAATTATCTTTATTTAGTAATTCAACTATTCTAGTAGACACAAAATCACATTCTAATTCATTATGATTTATTTCATTTTTATTTTCTTTTTCAATGTAATATTCTTTTAATTCTTTTGCTACTTCTTCTATTGTTAAAGTACCTTCTATTTCTTTTCCTAATAGTTTTTCTAAGTATTTAGAAGGCTTTAAATTATCTACTTCTTGAAGGCCAATAGCCATATCCCATTGTAATTGCTTTACATAATTGCTAGATTTATATTGCTTTTTATATTCATTAACACTAGAATCTAATTCTTTATCAGTCATAATTTAAACCTCCTAATTCATCAAAACAATTATAACACATATATTACTTTTTTAATTATATTTATTGACAAATAAAAACAGACCTGGTATCCTGGTATTTAGTAAAGGTGATAGTATGTATAAAATAATAGATTTATTTGCCGGTGCTGGTGGATTATCAGAAGGATTTAGAAGACACAAATTTGATATAGTCACCCATATTGAAATGGATAAAGATGCAGCATATACTTTAAAAACAAGAGAAGCTTATTATTATTGCAAAAAAAATAACTTAAATTATTATAATGAATATTTAAAAGGAACAATAAGTAGAGATGAACTGTATAAAAAAATTCCTCAAAGGATATTAGATAAGGTGATTAATAAAGAAATAAATAAAGATACAATTTATGAAATATTTGAAGAAATCGATAAAAAAATTAAAAATAATCATATAAAAGGTATAATAGGAGGTCCACCTTGTCAGGCTTATTCTATTGCCGGAAGATCAAGAAAAAAAAATATGGGTAATGATCCACGAAACTATTTATATAAATTTTACTTGAAATTTATTGAAAAATATACACCTGATTTTTATGTGTTTGAAAATGTTCAAGGAATTTTTTCAGCTAAAAATGGGAGTATATTTGAAGATATAAAAAAGAATATGCATAGATTAGGATATACGTTTGAATATAAACTATTAAATTCTAATGATTTTGGAGTAATACAAGACAGAAAAAGAGTAATTATAATTGGTTATAAAGAAAAACTAAAATTACACTATCCAACATTTACTAAGTCAAAATTAAAATTTAATATAAAAGATTTATTTGAAGATTTACCTTTTTTGTCTGCAGGAGAAATAAATAACAATTATATAAGAGAAACTAATGACTGTCTAAAAAAGTTAAAAATAAGAAATGATAAATGGAATATATTAACATATAATCAGGCAAGAAAAGTAAATATTAATGATAAACAAATATACCAGCTATGTATAAAAAATAGCAATATGAAATATAAAGACTTACCATCAAAACTAATAAAACATAATAATAAAGAATGTTTTAGTGATAGATTTAAGGTAGTGGATTATTATAAACCATGTCAAACAATGGTTGCTCATATTTCAAAAGATGGTCATCACTATATTCACCCTGATATAAAACAATGTAGGTCAATAACAGTAAGAGAAGCGGCACGAATACAAAGTTTTCCTGATGATTATTATTTTGAATCTTCAAGAACAAGTGCATTTAAACAAATTGGAAATGCAGTTCCAGTATTTATGGCTGATCAAATAGCCAAAAAAATAGAAGAATCATTAACTTGATTTTTCTATTTTTAATTTTTCGTACTTTTCAATTAAATCATAATGATATTGTTTTGCATCAGTAACCATTTCAGAGTAAGATTTTATTCCAAATATGTCAGACTTGCATGCTGTCTCAATCATCAATCTAATTTTATCATTTGTCTTGTAATTATTACTTACTAAGTACGTTTTTATGTTGTTGTTAGGATATGTTTTTTTTGCAAATGCTTGATACGCATAAATTTGATCTATATACTTTTCAGTAATTGTTATTTCTGGTCTTTTTAATTCTAATATAATAATATCATCATTAGCTTTATGACAAATAAAGTCGATTCTTCTATTTGCCTCCTCTAATTCGCTATCTGGAAAATTTTCTTTAAGCATTGTTGCAAACGTTGCTTCTCTTTTGAATGTAATTATTCTCGGGTCAAGTATCCAAGGAAACTCTTCTAAAAATGGTTGAATTGCTTTAGTCTCTGATAAATTATTTTTTATCATTTCTTCAAATTGTTCTATTGTTTTAATTCTACCAGTTGCAACTTTAGCCATTTCTGTTGCCTCAATAATATTCCATTTTTTAATAAATTCTAGTATTTTAATACTATCTAGTTCCTCTGTTTCTATTAAATCAGAAGCAAATGATTTAAAACTATCAAAAGAATACATATCCTGAATATATTCAATAAACTCTGTTGTTCTATCTGATGACATATTTTCATCTTTTAAGATAACATCTATAATCTTCTTTGCACTTTTTTTCTCATATGGATTTAAAGAATCAATCCACTTATCAATGTTAGTATTTAATTTTTCATTAATAATCTTTTCCTTATTATCCCTTCTTTTCTTTCTCCACATATTTTGAATTTTTTTAATCACTAAATCAATTTTCTCTTCTAATTCTTGTGCTATTTCATTTTCCCAAACTAAACTATCACGAGCAGTTGATATATTGTCTGTATAAATATCTGAATCAATATAATCTATATTTAATTTTCCCATTAAGTAAGAATAAAAATTATCATTAGCTCTTTCGTTAAAACTATAGTTTTCTTGACATAACTTTCCATTAGCATACAATATAATTCCTTGATCATCTTTTTTTAGAGGTGTTTCTGTAGTAAAAATTTCTCCATTTATACAATTTGACTTAAAAAATTCAATTATATCATTATCTAAATCTAAATCATTCAAATTTTCAGGTATATTCCAAGAAAACTGTAATTTATTTTTTGATTTTATGTAATTCATATACATATCATTATTCAATTTAATTTCATTAGCAGTCATATTATTTACTTTATACTTTAAATTTAAGGAAAACGTATTATCAAATATTTGAATTCTTTTTACAATGCTTTCCGCTAATTCATTTATATCAATTGCTCCTTTTCTTTTAATATCTATCAATTTTATTATTGTACCATCTTTAAAGTCTAATTCTTGATTTCTTAAAATATGCTGTGGCAAATACACTTCTCCAGAACAGTTTTTCATTTCTTCGAAATCTAAGATAAATTTATTAGTGATGCCATTAGATGTAGTAGTTATTTCCATTTTATTAGTAATACCAAAGCCAGCTAACTTTCCTATTCCTTTTTTTCCTTGTAATTTTCTCTTATAAATTTTACTAACACTACTATTTTCATCTTTCCTTCTTTTTCTACCAATTTTTAAAAATTTTTCATTTATTTCTTCAATATTATCAATACCAATATCAGAAATACCTATTCCATTATCTTCGATAATTATATTAGTTATTTTTCTTGGACCTAGGTCATCTTCATCAATTATAACATCAACGCTTGTTGCATCAGCATCATACGAATTTGATATAAATTCTACCATTATAGAAGGTAATTTTGTATATAATTGACTTCCTAATAATTCTATTATTCCTAAATCAAATCTAAATTGTAGTACATTTTCTTTTTTAAATTTATCGTTATCTAGTCTTGTACTTTTATCTAAGAAACTTTCCATAATTCACTCAACCTTTCTCATACGTTAACCTTATTTTTTGATTATTTTCAATTAGTATATCATAATAGATATTATTTGTCACTTTTCTAGATAAATTATACTATCTAAATAAATCATTCAAATATAGCCGTCCTAATACCCAATCAAATTATGTAATGGTAAGTAAACTCGCCACCTCCGGCATTTATGTGATTCGATATAACAATCACATCTTCCTTATTTCCAAATGCATCAAGTATTCTATTAACTCTTTCTTTTTTAGGAAGCGTCTCATCTTCACTACGAGTAAGTTTAACAGGTACTCCTAAATCATTAAATCTATCATACATATATTTAGCGGCCCTCAAAGTTAAATCCTTTTCTTGCAAGCCACCATATACTGCACCCGGATCAACTCCTCCATGTCCAGCATCCACAACTATTTTATAATTCATAAACTATCACCTAACATATACTATGTAAAATAAAAATAAATGTGAAACCATAACAAATAAATTACCAATATTTACCAATTAATAACTTATAACATAAGTAAAAAAAGACAAATTAAAAATAAATACAATTTCCAGTTTTTACCAATTTTAAAACTTTTAAAACAGTAAAATTCTCATCAATAAACACAACAAAAAATATAAAACAAAGTCAATAAAAAAAATGATAATAAAATTATCATTTAGCTTTTAAAGTAATAACAACATCTTTTAATTTACCATCTCTTTCAATAGTCAAAGTTACCTTATCTCCAACTTCATGTTTAAATAACTCATATCTAAAATAAGCCATATTATCTACATCTTTTCTATCTACTTTAACAACAATATCACCTATTTCAAGTTTACCATCCGCCGAAGTGCCTTTTTGTACACTTTCAACAACTACACCCTTTTCAAGCTTAGTATCAATCTTTTTACTAAGCCCATAATATGATACAGCATCTTTATTATTAAGATTAACCATAGAAATACCAAGATATGGCCTTTTTATAGCATCACCCTTTTCAAAAGTATCTATATGAGCCAATATATCCTCAATAGATATAGCAAATCCCATACCCTCAACTTCATTCTTAACAAGTTTAAGAGAGTTCATTCCTATAACCTCACCATTAGCATTACACAAAGGCCCACCACTATTTCCAGGATTCATTGCAGCATCAGTTTGTAAAAGTCTCATAACATAATCTTCAGTACCACCACTAACAGATACAGCAACCAATCTATCCTTGCCAGATAAAATACCACGAGTTACAGTACCACGATACTCATCACCTACAGGTGAACCAACAGTAAACACAGTATCCCCCAAAATAGCCTTACTACTAGAACCAAGCTTTGCAACCTGCTTAACAGAACTAGAACTAATACTAATAACTGCAATGTCTAAATATTGATCACCACCAACATACTTAGCATCAACCTTCTTATCATCAGATAATGTAACCTCAAGAGAAGTATTATCTCCTACAACATGATAATTAGTTAAAATATAAGCCTTACCAGAATCCTTCTTATATATAAAACCTGTTCCAGACACATTTACTTTATCACCCTTATAGTTTTCAATATATACAGTAGCATCATAAACTTTATTAATACCTGTCCCTATACCATTATCATTAACAGTAACAGAAGTATTAACATCATTAGAAAAACCACCTACTGAAGAAATAACAAATATAGTAAGTACCACCCCAAACAAAAATATAACAATATATTTCCAGTTTTTAATAAAAAAATTAGGACCTCTATCAATCTTTACCTCTTCATACTTTGTCTTATCATCATTATTCTTATTTTCCTTAGAAACATCTTCTTTAACAACTATTTCAGCATCTGTAACTTTCTCTTCCATTAAAACAACTCCTTCTTTGTAACATTCTTTATTTGTGCCCAATCATCAGGAAACCCCATTCTATCAAGCACTTTATTAATAGGAATACTTCTTAAATTAAATTCCAAATTATTAATAGCATCTTCTATTTCCAGAACTAAATCATTAACTTCACTATCTTTAAGCATAGACTTTAAAATAATAATTAAAGCAAATAAATCATTCTTACCATATATGTATTCATTATCCATCATAGGAACTTTAAGCTTCCTATGATAAACAGAATCTTCTATTATTTTCTGAGTCCTATTTTCAAAAACAATATCTTCATGAGCACATAAATTACGATAATTAGATAAAATACTAAGATTAACAGTAAAAGACCTCAAATCCATATCATATAAATCAACAATATCATATTGATCATCCTTTTTAAGAACAGAAAAAAGTTCTACAACAATACCAAAAGATAAAACCTTAACAAGCACCCATAAAGGTATATAACCATAATTAAGGACATAATGACGAGTAGCAGAATGAGAAACAGCATTAGTTTTAATTTGTCTTTTCATCTTACCAATAACATCACTAACCTGTCTCTTATAATCAAAAGAAGTATTAAAATTAGAAGACTTTAAATATTCTTTTTCACGATAACCATATTTCTTAGAAAGCTGATAAGAAATAATAGACTTTATGTTGTTTTCAACAATCAAAATATTCTTAAATAAAATATTTCTAAGTTTTCGATCAAATAAAAACAAACTATACACCTCTTCAAATTTTGTACCATCAATATATCTAGATTTATCCCTAGACTTCATAAACAAATGACGATAACCATTCAAAAAGAAATAATTTTCTCTAAGAAGAACTTCCTTAGCAAATTTTTCATCATCAATAACTAAACCTTTATTTCTTAAAATAGTAATTTGCTCATCTAATGATTTAAAAGTTTTATTTCCCATAAGTCTCACCTACTATAAAAGTATATCATAAACAGAAGAAAAAAAGAAGAAAAGAGCCAAAACAATTGAAATATAAAGGTTAAAAGTGTAAAATTAAAAATGAAAGGAGTAATTTTATGAAAAACAGTAAAGTTGCAATTTATAAAATAATTTCAATATTTCTAGCAGCAGCAGGATTTATTCTAGGATTAGTCACTGGAATACATTTAGAAAATATAGCCGTATTCTTTTGGATTATTCTATCAACAATAATACTAGTAACATTCACAATGGGAATATATTCAATATGTAAAAGACTAGATACAATGATAAACCCAAACTTAAATATTGAAAATGAGTCAAAAGAAGATTCAAATGAAGAAGTAACAGAAGAACCTAACAATAATCAAAATGATGAAAATCAATTTAAGTGGGAAAAATCAACAGAAAAAGAAAACAAAGAGGAAGATAAATTTCCATGGGAATAAGAGTTTAACTCTTATTTTTTTAATGTAAATCAAATTAGTTAATATCATCTCTTTTGAGATATTATCTTTCTATAGCAATTAAAACCTTCGTTTATTCTAGCGTCTATATCAAGATCCTTCAAATAAATATCAATAAGTTCATTCATTAAATTATCATAATTTTCATAAAAACTATCATAAGAAAATACATTATTACTATTAAACAATTTTTTAATTCCACTTGCATTTAAAATAGGATCTACTACAGCCTCACTATATTGCCAAACTACATATGGT
>CAKOSE010000028.1 GCA_934102055.1 uncultured Bacilli bacterium
ATTCTTTCTTCATAACTTATTTTAGTCATACAAAAACCTCGTTTCTATTTTGTCCAAGAAACGGGGTTCATATCATAGTTACTTTGAATAAACATATTTTTTTTAATTTTTAAAGTGAAAATATTTATTTTTATATTAAAAATATGTTATTATTGAATGCGAGGTGTTAAAATGTTTAAAAAGTATAAATGGTTATTCTTATTTTTGTTTTTTATAATGGCATTAATTATAGTTGCAGTAGTATTTTCAAATATTAGTAATGATAGTAAAAATGTTCATGATATAAGTTTTAGTGAAGTAACAAATAAAATCAAAAAGAAAGAAAGTTTTATTCTTTATATAAAACAAACTGATTGTGAGCATTGTAAAGCATTTACTCCTAAATTTATAAGTGTGCTTAATGATAATAATATAGAAGCTTATAGTTTGAATTTGACTAATTTAAGTGATAATGACAAGGAAGCTTATAATGAATTATTTGATGTTAATGGTACTCCTACTGTATTATTCTTTAATGAAGGAGAAGAGAGTATGATTAGAATTGAGGGAGAACAAACAAAAGCAAGGATAAAATCAAAAATAGAATCTGCTGGTTTTATTAAGACCAACTAGATTCTTTTTTTATTGTTTAACTAGTTTTTTTAGTGCTTCTTTTGCAGCTTCTTGTTCTGCTTCTTTTTTTGAATGACCTATTCCTGTTCCATATATCATATTATCTATTTTGATACATATTTTAAATCTTTTATCATGAGCAGGTCCTGTTTCTTCGACTAGTTCATAGTTTAATGATTTTTGTAAATCTTGAACTGTTTCTTGTAGTTCTGATTTGTAATCACTAAAGAATAGTTTATCTGGATTTTCTATATAGGGAACTATAATTGAAAGAAGAATTTCTCTTACTTTAGTAAAGCCTTGATCTAAATAGATTGCAGCCATGAAGGCTTCAAAAACATCTGCTAGAATGGCTTTTTTGTGAACACCGTCACTACTTGCTTCTCCGTTACCTACTTTTATATATTTACTAAAGTTTAAATCACTAGCATATTCAGATAAAGCATTTTCACAAACATAACTTGCTCTTTCTTTAGTCATTCTTCCTTCTTCATAGTTTTTTTCATTATATAGGTAATCAGATACTACTAAGTCAACGATTGCATCTCCTAGAAATTCTAATTTTTCATACGATGATGTGTTATGTTCATAAGCATAAGAAGTATGAATAAAAGCTTGCTCATAAACGCTTTCATTTTTTGGTTTTATATTAAATTTTGAAAATAATTCATTCATTTTTATCACCATACTAAGTTTAACACACTTTAAAAAAAATTAGTACTATTTTGATTGATAAATTTTTAAAATAATAGTAAAATGTTATTGGTGGTATCATTTGAAAAAAATATTATTATTTCTTATAGATAAATATCAAAAAAGCCCTTTAATATGTCATGGTGCTTGTAGGTGTTATCCAACTTGCTCTCATTATGCTAAAGAAGCAATAAATGAATATGGCTCTATTAAGGGTGGTTATTTATCTATTAAAAGAATTCTTAAATGCAATCCTTTTGGTATAAAAGGATATGATCCAGTACCACAAAAAGGGAGGAATAAAAAGTGAAAAAACAAATAATAATGGTATTTTTAATTACTATCATTACTACATGTTTAACAGGGTGTTTTAAAATGGATAAAATGGAAGATATAAATATTGCTACTACTATATATCCTATTGAATATGTAACAAATAGATTATATGGAAGTAAATCTACAATAAAGAGTATTTATCCTAGAGATTCTATTTCTAGTACCTATAAAATAACAAAAAAACAATTAAAAGATTATAGTAAGTATGATTTATTTATTTATAATGGTGAAAATAATGAAAGAGAATATGCTACTACAATGTTAAATGATAATAAAAACTTAAAAATAATAGATGCTGCGTATGGGCTTGATACTACATATTCCCTATCAGATGTTTGGCTTAATCCATCTAATATACTTATGCTTGGACAAAATATTAAAAATGAACTTTCTCTTTATATTACTAACCCATATTTAACACAAAAAATAAGTGATGAGTATAACTTATTAAAAGTTGATATAACTGAACTTGAAACGGAAATTAAAAAAGCTGCAGATAACTCCGTAGATAATAGAATAATAGTAGCAGATAATTCTCTTAATTTCTTAACAAAATATGGTTTTGAAGTAATAAACTTAACTAATAATGGAAAAAATAAAGAAAGTAATATAGCTCTTGCAAAAGAACTTTTAAGTGAAGGAAAATTAGACTATATATTTGTAATGGATCATAATAAAAAATATGATATAACTGAAGAACTAGAAAGTACATATAAAGCTGAGATATTAAAATTTAGAACTTTAGATACAATTACACAAGAAGATGAAGAGAATAATGATGATTACTTATCAATAATGCATAGTAACATCGATTTAATAAAACAAGAAACATATAAATAGGATTTAGCATTTTGGCTAAATCCTTTTTTTGAGTTGTAAGTATATTAATCATTGAATATACAAATCTTGCTTTAAAAAGTTTATTTATTTCAAGTGTTATCTTAGATTATTTATTTCTTCTTTTGATAAACCTGTATATTTACATATCATTTCTATATCTAAGTTATCTTTTAACATATTTCTTGCTGTTTCGAGTATGCTTTCTTTTTTACCTTGAGCAATTCCAGCAGCCATGCCCTTTTCTCTTGCTTCTTCAAGCTCTGTTATTCTAAGCTTTTCTTCATGTAACTCTTTATCATAAAGTCCTACTATATCATCTTCCATACTTGCTCTTTTCGCATCTTTTACATACTCTTCCATTATACTCTCACCCTCATATACTTTAGATAACTCCTCATTATCTTCTTCGTTAAAGACTAACATTAATTTCTCTAAATCACTTAACTCTTCTCCATTATAATATTTTTTTCGTATTAAGGGAAGATATATGTTAAATATTTTTATCTTATCTGTTAAAAGTTCTCCTTTATTATTTATTTATAGTTTTCAAAAGAGTTCGCTTGGGATAAACAATGTATGTCTTTCTTCAAAAGACAAGTATGGGACTATTTTGGTTCTACATCACTTTCTTGTGATTGATCTGATTATTCTCTAACTATATATGGATTATCACTTGTCCCATTTCCTCCGGAAATACTAGTCCCAAGTTTTAGTGAAACCGAGGGGCGAACACCGACAGAGCTATCCACAAAGCCAGCATGCAGATCGCCACCAGAATTCACGCCCGACACGAGATCATAACCATCACTGAAGCCAAGAGGCGAGGAAAGCCAGTAAGAACCTCTAGTTATTAAGTAACTATCTTCACTATATCCTTGTAAACCATGTCCTGCAAGAGTTGCTTCTGCTGCTGTTAATAAAGCAACTGGATAAGATAACTTTCCATTACCATTTGCTGCACTTACTGTAAAACTATCATTTTTACTTGGACATTTTAAACTTGGATTTATTGTTTTTCCCTCATTTTTTCCAAACATATTTTGCAAATTATAAATTCCAAATAATAATAAACTATTATAATAATCTAACTTTGACTGAGCATTAGTCGCATCTGCATTGGTATCTTTGTCAAATCCGCCTTTATTATAGATACTTCTATCATTACACCATACTGTATCTTCTAATTCATCTGTTTTCTTTGACATTGTTTCATTATACCATTCATCTATATATTGTTTTATTGTTGATGAATTCTCATTTGTACTTTCTGTTATCATTTCTTTTAATGCTTGTTCTATATTATTTCCATCTCCAAGTTTTATATAATATATTGTACTTTTACTTATTTGATATATATAGTAAACTATACTACAACTACCAGTTCCATCTGCACAGAAATAATGATGATTCTTTCCAATACTTTCTTTATCAGTATCAAAACTTGTACTAGTCATTGTATCTTTTAATGTGTATTTTCCATTTGAATATGTTACATCATTTCAATATATCACTGTTGATAGTAAAGAATCAAATTCAATATCTTCAACTAAATACCTTTTTCCATACATATAACCAACATATGCTGGAGAGGGTGTTAATAATGAACCAAGTTTTGATACACTTCCCTTTTGCTTTGTTTGTTCTAATGTTGTTGGATTTATGTCTGTACTTGTATTTTTTGTTTCTACCATTGAACTTTGATCATTAAATTCACTATTTCCTATTGTTGCAGCAGAACCAGTATTATTACATCCTTTATCATACACTCCATTATAGATTAACTTTATTCCTCCTGTTTCTGTTGTTCTTACTATCTTCCAGCAAAACCCATTAAAAGCTAAGTTATTATTATCTACATTTCCTCTGTAATAATATACTGGATATTCTCCGTTTTCTCCGGTTCCTGCTCTTTGATATATTCCTTTTCCATTTGTATCACTTGGTGCTTCTGCAAAGTTTATTCCTGTTGATGCTGAAACATATGTACTTGCTTTATTGTCTAGTACAGAACTATCTGCTATTTGTTTTGTTAATCCTACTAACTGATTCTCTCCTCCTGATACTCCTATCCTAAATTTATATTCTTGTTTTGTATCTTTTGTCCAGCTACTTGCATCAACATTCTTATCTATCCATACTCTTATTTTATATTTATCTATTTCTTCTGTTTTAGCAGGTGTATGTTCATTTACCCTACTATAAATTGTATTACTTGGTAAATCACTTATAAGTGTTGGATTTACAAGTACTTTGTCATTATAATCTGTTAAATATATTTTTATTTGATCATTATTTAAACTTGTATATCCTGTATCTACATTTAACTTCTCTATTTTTATATCATATCCCATTTTTGTATTATATGTTGCTTTTGTTATTACTGAAAAATCAAATGTACTTTGTTTTATTCCTTCTTCATCACTCTTTGGTAACTCATTTTTCAAGCCAATTATGTTTGTATTTGATTCTAGTAACTTTAAAGATAACGATCCAGTTTCTATCCTGTTTTCATTTCCTGTAAAAACATATCTCCATGCTGAATATGATACTCCAGTTATTAAAAGTAGTAATGCTACAAGTAGTGATATTGTTATCACTTTTTTCTTTTTTTCCTTTGGAGTTCTTGCTATTTTATTGTTTCTAGAGCCCCCCCCCCCATAGCGAAATTATGTTCGTGTTTCATATCTTTTATTTACTCCTTTTTTAGTATTTTTTTATAGCAAAATATCTTTGCTATCTTGTACTAAGTATAATATATATTTTTTATTTTTTCAAGATTTAATTTTTTTCAAAAGTAAAAAGAATGACCTAAATCATTCATTTATAATTTTATCAATATGAGAAATTAATTCATTTACTGGTACTTCTTTGAAATTTTCTTCTTTTCTAAGTTTTAGTTCAACAAGGCCTTCAGAAAATCTTTTACCAATAGTTATTCTGATTGGGATACCTATTAAATCCATATCGTTAAATTTAATACCTGGTCTTTCTTTTCTGTCATCAAGTAAGGTATCAATACCTTTGCTATTTAGTTCATCATATAACTTGTCTGCATATTCTTTATAAGAATCATTTAGAAGAACAATTGCAACTTTAAAAGGTGCTACTGAGATAGGCCAAATAATGCCTTTATCATCATTATTTTGTTCTACTAAACTAGCAAGTATTCTTCCAAGACCAATTCCATAACATCCCATCATAGGATATTTTTCTTTATTATCTTTATCTAAATATGTAAGCCCCATAACTTTAGAATATTTATCTCCGAGTTTAAATGTATTACCTATTTCAATTCCTTTTTTAAATGTAAGTTTATTTTGGCATTTAGGACATAAATCATTTTCTTTTACTTCTTTTATTTCATAAATACTATAATTATTTATATCACTTATATTAACGTTTATATAATGGTAATCAGTCTTGTTTGCACCGACTAGGAAATTTTTCATTAAACAAACATCTTTATCAAGTATAACTGGAATATTAAGTCCGATAGGTCCAGCAAAACCAACATTAGCACCAGTTATTTCTTTAACTTCATCACTTGTAGCTAGTTCTATACTGGAACCACCAAGAGCTTTTAAGACTTTTAACTCGTTAACATCATGACTAGCAGGAATAACACAAGCATAAAACTTATTATCAACTTTATAAATTAGAGTCTTAGTGAGTTTAGAAATGTCAAACCCTTGATTTACTAAATCTTCTATAGTTCCTACTCCTGGAGTAGCAATAAGTTCTTTAGAAAGTTCTTCTTCGTCACAAGACATAATTCCAGTATTACATTCACAAACTTCTATATTAGAAGCAAAATCACAATTACTACATAAAACAAGAACATCTTCTCCTATGTCTGTAACAGCTTGAAATTCTTCAGATAATAGACCTCCCATTACACCAGTATCAGCACGAACAATTTTATAATTTAGTCCTACTCTATCAAAAATATTCTTATAAGCTTTATACATCTTATCATAAGACTTGGAAAGTCCTTCTTTTGAAGTATCAAAACTATAAGCATCTTTCATGACAAATTCTCTTACTCTGATAAGACCATATCTAGGTCTAGGTTCATCTCTAAACTTAGTTCCAAACTGATATATATTGAAAGGCATGTCTTTATAAGATTTTATTTTCATAGAAGCTGCATTTACAAATAACTCTTCATGAGTGGGTCCTAATACATAATTTCTATTCATTCTATCTTTAAGTGAAAACATATCGCTACCAAAATTATCTCTTCTTCCTGATTTAATATAAACATCTTCTGGAATAAGTGAAGGCATTGAAAGTTCACATGCTGATGTTTTGTTCATTTCTTCACGAATTATTTTTTCTATGTTTTTGTAAACCTTATGTCCAAGAGGCATTAACATATAAATTCCACTTGAGGATTTTTTGATAAAACCTGCTTTAACAAGGAGATTACCACTTCTACTATCTTCTTCTTTTTGATCTTCTCTTAGTGTATAGAAAAAGCTATTACTTAATTTCATAAAATCACTTCCTATTCTTAGTATAATTTTCTATAAAATCTTTTTTAAATTCTAAAAATTTATTTTCTTCGATTGATTTTCTTATGTCTTCAGTAAGCTTAATAAGGAATCTTATATTATGTATAGATAAGAGTCTTCCACCAAAGGTTTCTCCTACTGTTATTAAATGTCTTATATAAGCTTTGGTATAATTACGGCAAGCATAACAATCGCAGGATTCTTCGATTGGAGTAAAATCTTCTTTAAACTTAGCATTTTTTATGTTTATTTTTCCATTTCTAGTAAATGCGTTACCATGCCTTGCAATTCTAGTCGGAAGAACACAGTCGAAAATATCGATACCACGTTCTACTCCTTCTAAAATATCAATAGGTTCTCCAACACCCATTAAGTATCTGATTTTATCTTTTGGTAAATAAGGAGTACTATAAGAGATTGCATTATACATATCTTCTTTTGATTCTCCATCATTAGCAACTCCGCCAACACTATAACCATCAAAGTCCAGTTTAACGGTATTAATAGCAGAATATTTTCTTAAGTCCTTATAAGCACCACCTTGTACTATTCCAAATAGACACTGATCAGGATTATTATGGACATCTTTTCCTCTTTTTGCCCATCTAAGGGTTCTTTTTATACTGTTTTCCATATATTCATAACTAGCACTTGCAGGAGGACATTCATCAAAACTCATAGCAATATCACTACCAAGTTTATTTTGAATTTCAATACTCTTTTCTGGGGTTAAAAATAAATTAGAACCATCAATATGACTTTTAAACTTAACTCCTTCTTCAGAAATATCTTTAGGACTAGCAAGAGAGAACACTTGATAACCACCTGAATCAGTAAGCATAGGCCCCTTATAATTCATAAATTTTTGAATGCCCCCGGCTTTTTCTATTAAATTTTCTCCGGGTCTAAGCCATAAATGATATGTATTAGCAAGGATAATTCCACAGCCCATATCATAAAGTTCTTCTGGAGAAAGGGTCTTAACACTAGCACGGGTGCCTACTGCCATAAACATAGGAGTTTCATAATTACCGTACTTAGTCTCAATAAAACCAAGACGAGCATTTCCGTCTTCTTTAATTAATTTATATTTTATCTTACTCATAACTATCTTTTACTAAAACCTTTTCTATAATTCCATTATACATATAATGATAATCTCCCGTACCATATTCTTTTTCCTTGATAGAATTATCATATATAATAGAATTAGTCATATCAGTTTTAGCAACCTTTCTACATATTAATACAAGACTAGCTTCTTTAAAATAAGGAGCTTTATCAAAGCATTTTGTAAATCCTATTTTTTTAATTTTATCTATATCACGACCGCTTTCTGAACCACAGATACCAAGACTTTTTTTATATTTATTATCATAAAAACTTAGTGAAAAATATTTTTCTCTATCTAGATACTTAACAGTATGTCTTGTAGACCTAATATAAACTGTAAGCATATCCTTATACCAAAGAGTTCCAAAAGCTCCCCATGAAATAGTCATGGTATTGAGATCATCTAAACTACCAGCGGTAATCAATCCCCAATCTTTATTTAATTTAGACCATAGGTTTTCCTTAATGTCAATAAGTTTTATTTCTTTGAACATTGAAATCATCCTTTCTATTACTAAAATCTCCTATCATCATAGAATCGCCAAAGGAGAAAAACCTATATTTTTCTTGAGTGGCAATTTTGTAAGCATTCATTATATTATCTTTTCCAGCAAGTGCTGACACAAGCATCATAAGAGTAGATTTAGGTAGGTGAAAATTAGTTATTAAAGTATCAATAGCCATAAACTTAAAACCAGGATAGATAAATATATCAGTTTCACCTTTGCAAGAACAGAATTTATTATACTTGTGCATAACGGTTTCAAGTACTCTAGTAGTAGTGGTACCAACGCTTATTATTTTTCTTTTTTCTTTTTTTGCAAGATTAAGTCTAGATGAGGTATAATCATCAATTTCATAATACTCACTATGCATTTTATGTTCTAAAACATTATCAACTTTAACAGGTCTAAATGTCCCAAGACCAACATGAAGAGTAACATATAAAATTTCAATACCTTTAGCACTTATTTCTTTTAAAAGTTCTTTAGTAAAATGTAGTCCAGCAGTAGGAGCAGCACTTGATCCATTTACTTTTGAATAAACAGTTTGATATCTTTCACTATCATTAAGTTTTTCATGAATATATGGTGGAAGCGGCATACTACCTAGTTCTTCTAGAATTTCAAGAAGAATACCAGAATATAGGAACTTAAAAAATCTAATTCCTTCTTCTCCTTCTCTTATACATTTAGCTTTTAGTTTACCTGAGCCAAAAGAGATAATATCACCGTTTTTTATTCTACGAGCTGGCTTAACTAAGCACTCATAGACATCATTAGAATTTTTTAAAATGAGAAGTTCAATAACTGCTCCAGTTTCTTCTTTTTCTCCTATTATTCTAGCTGGAATAACTCTAGTATTATTAAGAACAAGGACATCTCCAGAACTGAGATAATTAATAATGTTTTTGAAATGTTCATGCTTATAAAAACCATTATTCTTATCGACAAGCATAAGTCTAGATTCATCTCTATTTTTAATAGGGGTCTGTGCTATTAAATTCTCGTTGAGTTCATAATCAAAATCGTCTGTTTTCATCTTATCACCCGTTTTTCTTATTAATTATACTATAAAAATAAGTTAAAATAAAGGAATATGATTAAAATAATCTTTTTTCCCTAACTAGCATAACCTTTACTATGAAAGAAAAATTCATAAAGGGAACAATTATTTTAATAATTGGAGGACTATTAACGAAAATACTTGGTATGGTAATAAAAATCATAACAACAAAAATAGTAGGAATAAATGCTATAGGGCTCTACTCTCTAGTCATGCCAACATATGGATTGTTAATAACAATAGCAACTTTATCTTTACCGATAGCAATATCAAAACTAGTTGCTGAAAACACAAGAAAGAATAAAAATATAGTTCTTGGAATAATTCCAATAGCAATGTTATTTAATGTGATACTGATACTAGTTACAATTACAATGGCAAAACCTCTTGCAAATGGTCTTCTTCAAAATAAGGATTTATATTATCCCCTAATAGCAATAAGTATAACATTACCTTTCATAACACTATCAAATATACTAAGGGGATATTTCTTTGGAAAGGAACAAATGATTCCACATGTTGTTTCTAATCTGACAGAACAAATAATAAGAATTGGAATAACTATACTGATAACACCTCATCTATTAAAATATGGAATAGTAAGTACAGTAACGGGACTTATTCTATTTAATATAATAAGTGAGCTAACATCAATCATTGTATTAGTACTATTCATGCCAAGAAACTCAAAAATAAGAAAACAAGACATAAAACCAGTAAAAGATGATGTAAAGGATATACTTAATATAAGTATTCCTACAACAGCTGGAAGAATAATCTCAGGAGTAGGAAATTTTCTAGAGCCGGTGATAATAACATATGTATTATTAAAACTAGGATATGATACAAACTATGTAACAAAAGAATATGGAATAATTACAGGACTTATATTACCACTTGTTACATTGCCCCAATTTATAAGTGCTGCAATAGCACAAGCACTTCTTCCAACATTATCTAAATATAATGCACAAAATATGAAAAAAGCAATAAATAGAAAATTAAAACAAGCTCTATTAATATCACTTGTAATAGGTATAATATCATCATTAATACTAATGATATTCCCAAAAGAATCACTCTATATGATGTTTAAAACAGAAGATGGTTACAAATATCTTGTACTTGGAGCCATAACATTTTTAATAACCTATATAGAAGCTCCAATTGTATCAACATTACAAGCACTAGATAAAGCAAAAACAATAATGAAAGCTAATCTAATAGGAACTATAATTAAAACAATAACACTATTTATATTATTATATCTTGATATATCAATGTATGCTTTATTGATATCAATATTACTACAACATACATATATAACAATAATAGAATATAAAAAAATAAAAGAAACTCTATCATAGTAGCAATTACTTAAAATATTTTTAATATTTGTTGATGGAAAAAGCACTTTTGAAGTGCCCTTTTAATTATTATTTTAGATTATTTATCTCTTCTTTTGTGAGTCCTGTACATTTGGAAATTATATCTATATCTACTTTTTCTTTTAAGAATTTCTTTGCTGTTTCGAGTATGCTTTCTTTTTTACCTTGGGCAATTCCAGCAGCCATGCCAGATTCCATTCCACGCTTAGTTCCAATCTCTATGCCCTTTTCTCTTGCTTCTTCAAGTTCTGTTATCCTAAGCTTTTCTTCATGTAATTCTTTATCATATAATCCTACTATATC
>CAKOSE010000029.1 GCA_934102055.1 uncultured Bacilli bacterium
ATTGATATTTATTTTAACTTTAAAGAGTTAAATTTTATTTATAATAAGCGTGATGCCTGATAACTTCAATCAGAAGGAATTAGTGTCGCTCTTCCAATTTATTACTCCTCAAAAAGCAAAAGAAAAGCAATCCTATATACCTTTATTTGTTCTATATTCGAACCACTAGGAGCACTTGTTGCATACTTATTTTTTATACCAAATCATTTCACACTTGGTATTATGTACTCCCTCCTAGCAGGAATAATGATATATATATCATTATTTATATTACTTCCTAGTGTTAATAAATACAAAAGATATAGAATCATTTATTCATTCTATATCTTAGGATTAGTTTTCATCTTATTAAACAAAATCTTATTTTAAATCATAATTATATGTTTTTATAATTGGAAAATAATCATAACCATTTGTCTTATATTCTTTAATTTTACTATTAGTATATCCTAGAGCATATACTTTTTTACTCTTTAGATAAAGCTTTATAAAATACTCATTGTTCTTTTCATTTAAAACTTTACTTTCCTCTTCATATAAATCTTTATCATACTTAACTATAATAGCATCAGTCTTAACACTATTATCAGTTTTAGTTCCTGTATAACCTGATACAAATACTTGCTCATCTTTTACTGCCAAATCTTGAAATACATTTATTTTATCCTTTGTATATTTCACATCATCTAATTTTTTACCATCAGAGTTAAATAATACTAATGCTGCAGAAACATTACTCGTATCTTTTGGACTCACTAATTTAGTAGTACTTGTAATATAATCATCATCTAGTTTTTCTATCCTAGTTATACCATTCTTATCTGTATATCCATATGAATTACTCCATTCCTTTTTTAATTCCTTGTTATACTTAATAATTATTCCAGAATTTGATTTTCCAAGTCCTACCACTACATAACCATCATCTTCAACCAAAACATCATTAAATTTACCACTATAAGGACCACCATTATTTGCTCTATCTAATTCTTCTCCATCCTTTGATATCTTAAGAATTATTCCTCCACCAGTGGTATGATTCCCCATATAACCATCCCCATATACTGAACTTCCTACAACTACATAATTATCTCCATCTTGTTTTATTTTATAAAATTCTGTTTTTCCAATTACTGAAATATTCTTTCTCCATACTTGTTTAAAATTATTATCATACTTTATTATTAAGCCTTCAGATAAACCATCATCATGTTGATCCTTTGTCATCTCAACTTGTCCTACAGCAATATATCCATCTTTTACCTTAATAACATCATTAAAATAACTATTATAACCAGTTTTAAAACCAACCTCATCTAAAAGTTTTCCATCCTTATAATTAGATATTGTAGCCTTATAATAACCCTTTTCATATTTATTTAACTTGCTATTTCTATAATCAGAAAAACCTACCCCAACATAATTATCATTATCTTCAAGTATCGCACTATTAATTACAGTATAATATACCGAATTCTTTCTATCATTATAATACTTTATACCAAAATAAATTACCTCTCCTATTAAAAATACTACTAATGCTATTACTATAAATTTAAATATCTTCTTTTGTTTATTACTCATTATACCTCTCCTTAAAAAAATAGTATGTTAACTATACTATTATTTTAACATACTATTCTTTCATTTACTAGTTTTTCTTTGTGTTTTCTTTTTCTTTATTTTCTAACTTCTTAGTTATTTCCTTAGTAACTTTAATTGCTTGTTTTCTTAAGTCTTCTAAAGCTTGATTTACCGCAGGAGTAGCTTTTTCTTTTGCTAAAGTTGCTAAATCATCAATCTTATCTTTTATAACCTTTGACTTTTTCTTAGCAAGATCTAAAGCCTTTTCCTTATCTAAATCTTTTAATTCCTCTTTAATTTCTTCTATTTTCTTTTCAATTTGATCCTTTACTTCTTTACAATCAATATCTTTTACCTTATCTTTTAATTCCTCTAACTTCTCACTAAGTATCCTTCTTGTTTCTGTTCCCTTTCTAGGTGCAAACAATACCCCAAGTGATGCTCCAAGCAAAGCACCAGTTACCAATGTTTTAAAAGTTTTCTTTTCCATAAATATACCTCCTATTTTTTCTTTTTAAATAATTTTTCTACCATAAACAATGCTTTTCCCACAATTGTTTCTCCAATTGTAGCCACTGTATCGGTTACTGTATCTATCGCTGTAAACACACCATTCACACTTTTTAGTTTCCTTTCTATATCATTTAATAATACATTCATTTTATCAATAGTATATAATAATTTTATGCTACCTACTATTAAAAATACCACCAAAACAGAACATAATACCAAAAGTATAGTCAAAAGAACACTATTAGCTCCCATATGTACCCTCCTTATTATTTATTCTCATACATCATATCTATTAAATCATACAAATTTTTTTCATCAGGTTCATCCTCTTTTGAATCCATTCCCAAATCTGTATCTATGATTTTCTTAACTTTTTTTATTTCCTTAGCAGTCTTTGGTTTTATTTGTTCTTTTGTTATTTCAAGTTCTCTTGTCTTTTCCAAATCCTTTTGAATCTTTATCTGATCATCTACTTCTTTAGATAACATTTCATTCTTCACACTTCTAGTAGCCTTTTGAATTTCTCTCTTTTCTTTAGCACTATCTCTATAATCAACATTATATTCAAGTCCTAAATCATCAAAATATTCCTGAGCATCACCAAGAGTCAATTTCGATATAGCAGGCTTATCATCGTTCTTCATATCATATAAAAGACCCAAATCATCGTCATCATGTGTATCTAACCCAAACGCCTTTTGCCTTACAGTATCAAGTGTCACTTGTGGCTTTTGCTCCTGTTCCTTCGCAAACATCTCATTAAAAGATGAAACATCATCATTTCTTGGCTTTTCAAGAACTGGACTTACTCCAACGAAACCATACACAGGAGAAATAATCGGAGAAGGTTTAAACTTTTCTTTTGGTTTTTCATCCTTATAACCACCATATAAAGGTTTCTTAGGCTCTTCCATTTTTCTAGGTTCCTTCTTAGGTTTAGGAGCTAAACGCTTCTCCTCCATAATGAAATCTTCTTCATCAAAAATAACCGGAGTCTTACGATGTTGTTCCCTTCTAAGCGGTTTCATTACAGGCTGTTCTTCACGTGGAATCTCTATCTTCTTTGGAATCGTCTTTTCAATATCAATCTTCTTCACAACCTCTTCAACCTTAGGAGACTCTTGCTTTACTTCTTCCTGTTTTTCTAATTCCTCGAACTCATCTTCTTCAAAAATTGCATTTTTTATTTTATCTAATAATTTCATATTACACCTCTTTAGTCTGAAGAATTCATGTCTATAACATCTTCATCGTTTTCTTTATTTTTTTCATCATAAACCCCGTATTCTTCAACATATTGTAGGAAACTATCTGTATTCTTTTCAGGTCCTAACGTAAACAATTTAGAATCATACACAAGAGTATTAGAACCAATCATACTATCAATTATTTTATAGTTATACTCTATGTTTTTAAGAACTATTAAACTATCTGATATTGCCCTTTTTATATCATTTGTTATTACCTCAACTTTTGCATAATTATACATTACTTCAACTAGATATCCACCTTTTGATTTACTAACAAGTACATATCCATTTTTATCATCATTAGTTATCTCATGACTATATGTATAATTACTAGAATCAATACTATAAGAGTTTTGTTTCTTATTATAATAACTAACTAAATCAACATATAAGTAATACTTATCACCATAAGAATATAAAATATCATTTCCAGCTAAATCTCCTATTAAAGTCATATGCTGTGGTAAGTATAATTTATATCCCTGTAAATAAGTATTAGTCCTCAAAGAATCCTCTTCAAGAGTTTTAGTTATTACTTGACTATAATTTAGATTATCTATATTAGTACAACCAGTTAAAATAAATATGCTGACAAACAATAATAAATACTTTTTCATACTCACCTCTTCTATTATAACAAATGATTGCTAATTTTTAAACTTTTTTTACAGCGTTTAACATATAAATTTTACAACCTTTACTAGAGAATTTTTTCTCATATTCTGTCATAATATTATTATAATCTTCTTTTTTATGTAAATCTAGTGATAAATCAATTATTTTATAACCATAATTTGATAAAGAAACTAATGAATACTCAAACAACTTTTCATTATCAGTCTTTAACCTAATTTTTCTATCACTTTTAAACATTATATCATATTTTTCCAAAAATCTAAAGTTAGTTAACCTTCTTTTTTCATGCCTTTTCTTAGGCCATGGATCAGAAAAATTCAAATACAAAGTATCTATCTCATTTTTAAACAATTCATCAACCTTATACGCATCATAGTTTATTAATCTTAAATTAGGTAATAATTCCCTCTTTTCAATTTCTTTTATCCCCAAAGCTAAAACAGTATCTATTCTCTCTATTCCAATAAAGTTTATATCTTTATTCTGTCTTGCCATCTCATAAATAAAACTACACTTACCAGTTCCTATCTCTAAATTAATCTTATTATCATTTTGAAATACCTCATTCCATTTACCAATATAATCACCAGGATTTTCTATAACATAACCATTTTCCTTTAAGATAATTTCCTTATTTTTTACGTTTCTAATTCGCATTCCAATCACCTAAAATACATTATACTATAGGAAAGTAACAAAATAAATAAAAAAGCATAGAATAAAAATGAAAAAGGGGGAAAAATTATGCCAAATACTCCATACAACTTCATGCCTAGTCCATTTCCTATGCCAGATAACTTCTACCAAGACAAAAATATGCAATATGAAATGCAAAAAATTAGTGAACTAGAAAAAAAAGTAAACGATTTAGAAAAAAGAATAAACAATCTAGAATATAATAAAACAAAAAGTAGTTATGACTACCAAACAAGCATGAATATGATGTAATATGAATATAAAAACCAATTCAAAAGAAGTAAAAAAAAACGATATATTTATTTGCATTCACGACCAATATGAAGATAGACATAAATACATAAAAGACATAAAAGAAGCAAGTGCTATTATAATAGATAAAAACATAAATAAAAAAATAGCAGTTCCTTTAATAAAAGTTAACAACACTAACGATACCTTATTTCAAATATATAACGACTACTACGAAAATCCTCTTCTTGAACTAAATATTTTCGCAGTAACAGGAACAGACGGTAAAACAACTACCGCATCAATCATAAAACAACTTATCAGTAACTATAATAAAATAGCATGTCTAGGAACTAATGGTTTTAACTATTACAATTATAATATCAAAACTAAAAATACAACACCAGACATAGGAACAACTCTAAAATATGCAAAAATCCTAAAAGATAACAACATAAAAAACCTAGTCATGGAAGCATCCAGTGAAGGACTTCTTCATAACAGATGTAAAAATCTAAAATTTAAACGTGCCCTTATTACAAACGTAACCGGAGATCACCTAAATATTCATAAAACATTTGATAACTATCTAAAGTCAAAACTAAAACTATTTACTTATCTAAGCAAAGACGGACTAGGTATCATAAATACTGATGATATATCCTACAACTATATAAAAAATATGAAAATAAAATTCATCAGTTATGGAACTAAAAAAAATGCAGATTACAGAATACTAAATATAAAAACATATAACAATAAAACATGCTTTTCAATCAAACACAAAAATAAAACATATAACATTTGTAGTCCTCTCTTAGGAAAATTTAACGTTTACAACCTAACAGCAAGTATTGCCCTTGTCCATTCTCTAGGAATTGATATAGAAAGTATTATAAAAAACATAAAAAAAATAAAACCAATCCCAGGTAGAATGAACATCTTTAAAACAAAAAAAGAAGCAAGTATTATATTAGATTATGCTCATACAAGTCATGCAACAAAAGAAATATTAAAATTTGCAAAAAGCACAAATCCAAAAAAAATAATCACAGTCCTCGGAAGTGCAGGTGGTCGTGAAAAAGAAAAAAGAAAAGAAATAGGGAAAATTGCAACTTTCTTATCAGATAAAGTTATATTTACCACGGATGATCCTAGATATGAAAAAGTTTCAAATATAATAAATGATATGTTACTTGAAGTAAAAACAAAAAATTACACAATTATAAAAAACAGAAAACATGCTATTAAAAACGCCATTAAAGATGCAAATAAAGGAGATTTAATCTTAATTCTTGGTAAAGGTACAGACAATTATATGGCTATTAGGAATAAATACAAAAAATATAATGATTTAAATATTATAAAAAAATACACATAAAAAGACTGTTGTTTAGCAGTCTATTTTTCTTGCAATTTTTCTGTTATATCATTAAACTTCATTCCATTTGATGCCTTTACTAAAATTGTATCCCCTTCATCTAAAAGATTATCAATCTCCTTATAAAAATCTTCCTTATCTTTAAAATAATAACTATCTATATTCCTTTTCTCAGCTTCTTCTTTTATTAACCTAGCATCATTTCCAATAGCTATTAAAAGATCACAAGTAATAACTCTTCCTAACATTTCATGAATCCTCTTGCTATAATCACCAAGTTCTAATATATCACCAAGAATCGCAACCTTTCTCGTTTTAAAACTATTTAGTACTGAAATAGCAGACACAACCGAATCATAACTAGCATTATAACAATCATTTATTATTGTATATTTATTTGTTTTTATTATATCAAGTCTATTTGATGAAAATTCAATATGTGCTAAACCAGTACTTATTTCTTTCTCTGTTAAACCAAACATAAAGCCTAAAATAATTGAAACCAAAGCATTACCTATATTATGTTTAGCCATTGTATTTATCTCAAAACTATACTCTTTATTTTCATAAATACATGTAAAATCTATTGATTCATCCTTTATGTTATATTCCCTGCAATAAATATCATTATAATCATTAAAACCATATGTTATTAAATCATAGTCATGTTTCTTATCAATTAATGTTCTTAAAAACTTATCATCACCATTTACTATCAAAGTGCCATTTTCTTTTAAACCATTTACTATTTCCATCTTAGCATCAAAAATACCCTCTTGATTTTTAAAGTTTCCTATATGACTCATTCCTATATTCGTTATTACTGCAACATCTTCATTTACAAGTTTCGATAAATAATCAATTTCACCTTTCTTATCCATACCCATTTCAATTATCCCTATTTGAGTATCATTAGTTATCGTAAAAAGTGTCTTAGGAAGACCTATTTCATTATTTAAATTACCCTCAGTTTTTATTGTTACATACTTCGTCTTTAAAACAGAATTTATTATATCCTTTGTAGAAGTTTTTCCAACACTACCTGTTATTCCTACTGTCTTTATATCAAACTTTTCTTTATAACCCTTAGCAATTAAACCAAATGCCTTAGTAGTATCCAGAACCTGTATTACATTAATATCATCCTTGTTAAAATCATGATTTATATCACATAAAAAACTCCTACATCCATGTAAATAAGCATCTTCCATGAACTTATGCCCATCATGAACAAGTCCTATTATAGGAATAAACAAAGACCCTTCATTAGCATCCTTACTATTTATAGTTATATTTGTTATCACACTATCCTTGTTATTACTACATCTTTCAACACCGCTTGTAAACTTAATTATTTCATTTAAAGTTAAACTTTCCATACTTTTACTCCTTTACCATTGATAGATTTTTTCTTACTATTACCTCATCAGTTTCATAAGGAACCCATTCATTACCTATTATTTGATAGTTTTCGTCTCCCTTTCCAAGAAGCACTAATACATCATCCTTTGTTAAATCACTCATAGCCTTTTTAATAGCAGATTCTCTATCTTCAATTATTTCATAATTCTTATGATACTTTTCTATATATTTAGCGATATCTAAAGCAATTTCTCTAACAGTACTTGTCCCAGGATCCTCTGCAGTTAAATAAACATAATCAGCATAAATACCCGCAAGTAGACCCATATCTTTTCTTCTATTTATTCCCTTATCACCAGGACATCCAAACAAAACTTTTATTTTCTTGTCCTTATAATCCTCTTTTAAAGATTCATATAAAGCCTTAGCACTAAGTTTATTATGAGCATAATCTATTATAATAGGACAAACTCCCTCAATCACATTCATTCTACCCTTTATTTCCGTTTTTAAAAGACCATCTAAAACAGACTTATAATCTATATTTAATAAATCAGATATAACAATCGCACATGTAGCATTTATTATATTAAATCTTCCAGCCATACCTATCTCATATACATGAGATTTACCCTCATGATAAACCTCAAAAGAAAGATTATCATTATTTTTAACATTTTTTATTACATAATCACAATCATCAATATAACCAAATGTTATTATCTTCTTATCATTTATCTCATTTATTATCCTATCATAATAATCTGTATGCTTAAATATAGCAATTGTTTCACATTTTTTTAAAAATTCTATCTTACAACTTAAATACTCATCAAAATTCTTATGTTCAAGCGGAGATATATGATCCTCACTTATATTTAAAAAAACTCCAATATTAAAATTCATCCCATATGTTCTTTGATGATACTCAGCCTGACTTGACACTTCCATACTCATATATTTTATATTCATATCCTGCATTTCATTTAAATATCTATGAAGTTCTAAACTCTCTGGAGTAGTTAAATGAGTTTCTCCACTATGCTTTCCTGTATAAAAATAATGTGTCGCAAAAATACCAGGTTTATAGCCTAAATATTCCCTTAAAATATTATGTACAAAATAATTAGTAGTAGTCTTTCCCTTCGTACCAGTTATCCCTATCTTAAATAAATTATCGGGATAAAATAACTTAGAAACTATTGCCAGAGCCTTTCTATTATCATTTACTACTATACATGGAATCCCTACATCATAATCCTTCTCACTTATATAACAAGTCGCACCATTTATTATAGCATCCTCTAAATATTCCCTTTTAAAAGCCACACCCTTACACACAAAAAGCGTATCCTTTTCTACTTCCTTAGAATTATATTCAAGTGATTTAAAATCTATATCATAATCCTTATATTCCTTTATTAAATTATACTTTTTAAGTTCGCTTATTACATTACTATAATTCATCTTCATCAAACCTTTCTTTATTTCTTGGATGAGTCTTTAAATATACATCCTTTAATCTATCATTTGTAACATGAGTATAAACTTGTGTAGCCCTTAAAGATTCATGTCCCAATAACTCTTGAACCGTCAAAATATCACATCCTTCATTTAAAAGATGAGTAGCAAACGTATGTCTTAACATATGTGGAGTTACCTTTGTCTTTAAACTAGTCCTAGTTATTAATTTATTCAAAATATATCTTATCCCTCTTGAAGAAAGCCTATCACCATGGCTATTTATAAGTAAATAGCTGTTATTATCCCTTCTCCTACTTAAATATAAGTCTAGTACCTCTTTTAAATATTCACCATAATAAACTAATCTTTCCTTATTTCCCTTTCCTAAAACCTTTATTTGATTTTGATAAGTATCTATATCCTTTATTTTGATATTTTCAAGTTCCCCCACCCTTATACCAGTAGAATAAAGAATCTCTAAAATAACCCTATCTCTTAATCCATATAAAGTACTCATATCACAAACATCAAACAACTCTTCAAGTTCATTATAATATAAAAACTTTGGAAGCAACTTATCCTTTTTAGGACCCTTAGTAAGACAAAAAGGATTATACTCTACATAATTACCTCTAGCTAAATACTTATAAAAATTCCTAACAGCACTTATCCTTCTAGATATAGTATTCTTAGATAACTTCTTATCATCCATATAATTATAAAGCTTTCTAATAGCTTGATAATCAACTTCTAAAATATTTATCCCCTGTTCATTTAAAAAATCTTGATAAAAAAGCAAATCCTCCTCATAACTCTTTATAGTGTTTTCTGAATAGTTTCTTTGATAAGTCAAATATTCTAAGTATTTCTTTATATACTCATCCATTTATACCACCAATATTAGTTTATCATAATTTAGTTTTTATATCAAAATATGCAAACAAAATAGACACATATTTACAGTGTCTATTAATTTTTACATTAAATACTATTACCTCAAACTGTTTATCTCTTCTTTTGTAAGTCCTGTACAATCTTTTATTAAATTAATATCTAATTTTTTCTTTAACATATTTCTTGCTGTTTCGAGTACGCTTTCTTTTTTACCAGCATCAAAGCCTTTATCCCTTGCCTCTTCTAGTTCTGTTATCCTAAGCTTTTCTTCATGGAGTTCTTTATCATAAAGTCCTACTATGTCTTTCATAATAATCTACTCTCCTATTATTATGTTTATCTAAGATTATTTATTTCTTCTTCAGATAAGCCTGTATATTTACTGATCATTTCTATATCTAAGTTATCCTTTAACATATTTTTTGCTGTTTCGAGTATGCTACGCTTAGTTCCAATCTCTATACCCTTTTCCCTTGCTTCTTCTAGTTCTGTTATTCTAAGCTTTTCTTCATGTAACTCTTTATCATAAAGTCCTACTATATCATCTTCCATACTTGCTCT
>CAKOSE010000030.1 GCA_934102055.1 uncultured Bacilli bacterium
GCTGATGAAGTACCAAAAGTACTTAATGGATTTGGTATAGCTATTATATCTACTTCTAAAGGTATTATGACTGATAAGGAAGCTAGAAAAGAAGCACTTGGTGGAGAAGTAATGGCTTATATTTGGTAATAGGTGATTAAAATGAGTAGAATAGGAAATAGAATTATAGCAATTCCAGAAGGTGTTACTGTTTCAGTGAATGATAATGTTGTTTCTGTTAAGGGCTCTAAGGGAGAACTTAGTTTAGAACTTAGTAAACTTATCAATGTTGAGATTAAAGATAATACAGTTGTTGTGACTAGAAAAAATGAAACAATTCCTGCTAAACAAATGCATGGGACTACTAATGCTAATATAAGAAACATGATAATTGGTGTTTCTGAAGGTTTTTCTAAGTCTTTAGAAATTATCGGTGTTGGTTATAGATTTAACCTTAAGGGAAATGTTCTTGTGATTAATGCAGGGTATTCTCATCCTGTTGAACTTGAAGTTCCAGAAGGTTTAAGTTTAGAAGCTAAAGGTAATAATCAAGTTACTGTTTCTGGTATTAGTAAAGAAAAAGTAGGAGAATTTGCGGCTATTATTCGTAAGGTAAGGGAACCTGAACCATATAAGGGAAAAGGTATTCGTTATGTTGGTGAATATGTTAGACGTAAGGAAGGTAAAAAAGCTAAGTAGGTAGGAGGTTAATTATGATAAAAAAAGAATCACGTAATGAAATGCGTAAAATTAGACATGAAAGAATTAGAAAACAAATCATAGGAACTAAAGATATACCTAGACTTAATGTTTATCGTTCTAATAAAAATATTTATGCTCAAATTATTGACGATGAAAATGGAGTTACTTTAGCTAGTGCATCTTCTATGGAAATGAAAGGTAATAATACTGAAATTGCTGCTAAAGTTGGAGCTGCTATTGCTAAAGAAGCTAAGAAGGCTAAGATAACTAAGGTAGTATTTGATCGTGGAGGATATCTATATCATGGACGTGTAAAGGCACTTGCTGATGCTGCTCGCGAAAATGGTTTAGAGTTCTAATAGGAGGTAAAATTATGCAAAAGAGAAGAAATAATCGTCCTGCTAAGATGTATGATGAAGTCGTATTAGATACTAAAGCTGTTGTTAAAGTAACAAAGGGTGGTCGTCAAAGAAGATTTCAAGCTGTTGTTTTAGTTGGAGATAAAAAAGGTCTTGTTGGTTTAGGTATTGGAAAGGCTAATGAAATTTCAGAAGCTGTTAAAAAAGCAAGACAAGATGCTAATAAGAATATGGTTAGAGTACCTATTGTAGATGGAAGAACAATCGCACATGAAGCTAGATATGCTGAAGGAGCAACTAAAGTAATAATTAAACCTGCTTCAGCAGGTACTGGACTTGTTGCTGGTAGTGCTGTTAGATCAGTACTTGAAATTGCTGGATATCGTGATATTATTTCAAAATCGCTTGGAGCTAGAACTAAAATAAATATGGCTAGAGCTACTATTAAAGCTTTACAATCAATTAAGACTATTGATGAAGTTTGTGCAGCTCGTGGAAAAACTAAAGAGGAGATTTTAGGATAATGGAACTTAATAAATTACCAAAGAGTGCTACTCATAGAAGTAAAAGAGTAGGACGTGGACCAGGTAGTGGTCTAGGAAAAACAAGTGGTCGTGGTGAAAACGGTCAAAAATCTAGAAGCGGTGCTTCAATTCCAGCGGTATTTGAAGGTGGACAAACTCCACTATTTAGAAGACTTCATAAAAGAGGGTTTTCTAATGCTAAATTTAAGACTAGATATGCTACTATAAATGTTAGTGATCTAAATAAATTTAATGATGGCGATGTTATTACTCCTGAACTTTTAAAAGAACTTGGAATTGTGAAAAAACAACTTTCAGGTATTAAAGTTTTAGGAAATGGTACTTTAGAAAAGAAATTAACAATCAAAGCACATAGATTTACTGAAAGTGCTCTTAAGAAAATAGAAGAATCAGGTAGTAAAGCAGAGGTGATTTAAGATGTTTAAAACTCTTAAACAGCTATTTACTAAAAAGAATAAAGATTTAAGAAAAAGATTATATTTTACAATTGCAGTACTTACTTTATATATAATTGGTACTGGTATTGAAATTCCTGGTACTGAATCTATTACTAGGGATCTTGGATTTTTGGAACTTTTGAATGTTATGGGTGGTGGAGCTCTTAAGAATTTTTCTATATTTGCTCTAGGGGTAATACCTTATATCACTGCATCTATCGTTATTCAACTATTACAAATGGATATAGTTCCATATTTCTCAGATTTGTCTAAACAAGGACATGCAGGGAAACAAAAACTAAATAAAATTACAAGATATCTTGGTATTGCTTTTGCATTTTTCCAAGGTTATGCGATGAGTTATGCTTTTTTGGGTAAATCACTTGGAGTTTTAGGAAATATAGAGGTAGCATTTGTTATGACTGCTGGTACTGCTTTCTTATTATGGCTTGGTGATCAAGTTACTCAAAAGGGTATAGGAAATGGTACATCACTTATTATCATGGCTGGGATAGTGGCCTCACTTCCTAATACTATGATTACTGCTTTTAACACATTGCTTGATTTTGGTTCTACTAGTGCTATTATTGCTGGTAGTGCTAAGTTCTTGTTATTTGTAATAATATGTGTGTTAGTGGTTATAGGTGTTGTATTTGTTGAAGGTGCTGCTAGGAGAATAAGTATCCAATATGCAAATAAATCTACTGCTAATTTGGGTAAACAAACTTATATGCCTATTAAGATAAATTCTGCAGGAGTTATTCCAGTAATTTTTGCTTCGAGTTTACTTGCAGTTCCTGTTACTATTGCTCAATTTGTTAATAATGAATCGTTTTCTAATTTTGTAAATTCTTATATTAATTATACTACTCCGGTTGGACTTGTACTTTATGTTGTATTTATTATATTCTTTGATTATTTTTATACTTTTGTTCAAATGAAACCTGAACAAATGGCTAAGAATTTGAAGGATAATGGAGGATATGTTCCTGGTATAAGACCTGGTAAGGATACTGAAAATTATTTTTCTAAGTTACTTGTTAGACTTACTACTGCTGGATCTGTATTTCTTGCAATAATTGCAGCTTTCCCTATACTTATAAATATGTTGACTTCTTTACCATCATCTGTTTCGATTGGTGGTACTGGATTACTTATAGTTGTTGGGGTTTCTATTGAAACTTATAAACAACTTGAAAGTAGTCTACTTAGTAGAGGTTATACAGCTCATGCTGGTTCTAGGAGAAGGGCTAGAAGATAATGAAAAATGTTATTTTGATAGCCCCTCCTGCTGCTGGTAAGGGTACTTTGGCAAAGAAATTAGTGGATAATTTTGGATATGTTCAGTTATCTACTGGTGATATGCTTAGGGAACTTGCTAAAGAAGATGAGAATTTACGTGATATGATGAAAACTGGTAAACTTATTGATGATGAGACAGTTTTTAAAGCACTTAAAGCTAAACTAAATAAATTAGGAGATACTCCATATATATTAGATGGTTTTCCTCGTACTGTTAATCAAGCGGTTATGTATGATGAATTGCTTCATTCTATTAATAAAGATCTTGGAGTGGTAATTTATTTAGATGTAGATAAGGAAGAACTTAAGAATAGAGTTACGACTAGACTTGTTTGTCCTAGTTGTAAGGCTTCTTATTCAACAAGAAATGAAAGTCTTTTTCCTAAGGAAAAGGATTTGTGTGATAGTTGTAAGGTGAATCTTATAAAAAGAGAAGATGATAGCGAGGAAGTATTTTATAGTAGATATGATGAATATTTAAAGAAAACTTCTCCACTTGTTGATTATTATGAATCTAAGGGTTTACTTGTTAGAGTAAATGATGTTGATTCTAATGTAATATTTGATAAGGTTTCATCTTTAGTGAGGAATGTTTAATGATTTCTATAAAGAGTGATAGAGAAGTAGAACTTCTTAGAATAGCAGGTAATATTGTTTATCAGACTCATCAGTATTTGAAGGGTTTTATAAAACCTGGTATTACTACTGGTGAACTTGATAGGCTTGCTGAGGAGTTTATTAGAAGTAAGGGTGCTACTCCTTCTTTTAAGGGATATGAAGGTTTTCCAGCTTCTATTTGTACAAGTGTTAATCATCAAGTTGTACATGGGATACCTGGTAAACTTAAGCTTAAAAAGGGAGATATAATATCTATTGATATAGGTGCATGTTATAAAGGTTATCATGGTGATAGTGCATGGACTTATCCTGTTATTGATATTTCAAATGATAAGGAATATTTACTAGAACATACTGAGAAGGCTTTATTCATGGGACTTGCTGAGATAAAACCAGGTAATAGAATTGGTGATATTTCATATGCAATAGAGAGTTATGCTACTTTGTATGGTCTTGGAGTTGTTAAAGAACTTGTTGGCCACGGAGTAGGAACTAGTATACATGAGGATCCAGATGTTCCCAATTTTGGTTCGAAGGGGACTGGACCTAGACTAAAGAAAGGCATGGTTATTGCTGTTGAACCAATGCTTAATTTAGGTAGTCCAAATATTGTTGTACTAGATGATGATTGGACAATTGAAACTGAAGATTATAGTCCATCAGCACACTTTGAACATACAGTAGTTGTTACTGATGATGGATACGAAATTTTGACAGGAGTGATGCGTAATGGCAAAGAATGATGTAATCGAAGTTGAGGGAAAAGTTTTAGAGATAATTCCAGGTGGAAACTTTAAAGTTGAATTATCGAATGGTCATGTTATCGAAGCTCACGTTTCTGGAAAGATGAGAATGAATTATATTCGTATTGCTCCAGGTGATAAAGTTATGATCGAACTTTCTCCATATGATTTAACACGTGGGCGTATAACCTATAGAAAGTAGGAGGGATAAAAATGAAAGTTAGTGCATCAGTAAAGAAAATTTGTCCTAAATGTAGGATAATTAAACGTAAAGGAAAAGTAATGGTTATTTGTGAAAATCCAAAACACAAACAAACTCAAGGTTAGTAAGGAGGAAAATTATGGCTCGTATTAAAGGTGTTGAAATACCAAATGATAAGAAAATTGTTATATCTTTAACTTATATTTATGGGATTGGTAGGACTACTGCTCAAAAGATAATTGAAGCGGTTAAACTTGATCCTAATAAAAGAACTAAGGATTTAACTAATGATGAACTTGGATTAATTCGTGAAGAATTATCTAAATATGTTACTGAAGGTGACCTAAGACGTGAAGTTTCTATGAATATTAAAGCTAAAATGGAAAAGGGTTGTTATGAAGGAATTCGTCATAGAAGAGGTTTACCTGTAAGAGGACAAAGTACTAGAAGCAATGCTCGTACTCGTAAGGGTAGAGGAAAAGTTGTTGCTAATAAGAAGAAATAATTTAATAATATTAAGTTTAAGGAGGTTAAACTATGGCTTATAAACAAAGAAAAAGAAAAGTTAAAAAGAACGTTCCTGAAGGTGTTGTACATGTTCATGCAACATTTAATAATACAGTTGTAACTATTACTGATAAGGAAGGGAATGTTATTACATGGGCAGCTCCCGGAGCAGTTGGTTTCAAGGGTAGTAAAAAATCTACTCCATATGCTGCTGGAATAGCTGCAGAAAAGGCTGCTAAAGAAGCATATGATATGGGTATGCGTAAAGTTAATGTAGTTGTTAAGGGTGTAGGACCTGGTAGGGATACTGCTGTTAGATCACTTGAAGTTGCAGGACTTGAAGTTATGTCGATTTCTGATGTTACTCCAATTCCACATAACGGATGTCGTCCACCTAAGAGACCACGTAACTAATAAAAGGAGGGGAACCTATGATTCAATTTGAAAAACCAAATTATAAAATTACAGATTATGTAGAAAAAAATAATTATGGAAGATTTGAACTAGAACCACTTGAAAGGGGTTTTGGTTATACTATTGGGAATGCTCTTAGAAGAGTAATGTTATCTTCACTTCCTGGTAGTGCTATTACTAGTGTTAAGATTGATGGTGTTTTACATGAATTTCAAACTATTGAAGGTGTAATTGAAGATGTAACTACTATTGTTCTTAATTTAAAGGATGTAGTTATTAAGAAACATTGTAAAGAAGATAAGGTAATTAGAGTTTCTGCTTCTTCTGAAGGAGTGGTTACTGCTGGTGATTTTATTTGTGATGCAGATGTTGAAATAATTAATAAAGATAAGGTTATTGCTACCCTTGCTAAGGGTGGAAAGCTTGATATGGAAATGACTGTGTCTTCTGGAAGAGGTTATGTTCGTGCAGAAGAAAATAAAAAACTTCTTGAAGATAAGAAGATTGGAGTTATTGCAATTGATTCGCTTTATTCTCCAATTGAAAGAGTTGCATATGAAGTACAAGATGCTCGTGTTGGACAAGATGAAAGTTATGATAAATTAGTTATGGAAGTATGGACTAATAGTTCTATTAAACCAGAAGAAGCTATTGCACTTGCTGGTAGAATATTAATCGAACATTTGGAACTTGTTACTAAGTTAGATGATATTGCAGATGTTTCTGGAATGATGATTGAAAAGAAAGAGGATCCTAAACAAAAAGCTTTAGAGACTGCAATTGAAGATTTAGATTTCTCTGTTCGTGCTTATAACTGTTTAAAAAGAGCAGGAATTCATACTTTACAAGATTTAGTTAATAAGTCTGATGCTGAAGTTATGAAAATTAGAAATTTAGGTAAGAAATCATTGAAAGAAGTTCTTGATAAGGTAAAAGAACTTGATCTTACTTTAAGAGATAACGATTAAACGAAAGGAGTATTACAATGAGAAAGTTAGGTGTAGATAATAAGCATAGAAGAAGCATGTTAGCTAATCTTACTATTGATCTTATTATGAATGAAAAGATAGAAACTACTGAGGCTAGAGCTAAGGAAGCTAGAAGATGTGTTGAAAAGATGATTACTTATGGTAAGAATGGATCTTTAGTTTCTCGTAGAAAAGCTGCAGCGTTTTTAATGAATAATAAAGCTGCTGTTAAGAAGTTATTTGATGAACTTGCTCCTCGTTACAAGGATCGTAATGGTGGATATACAAGAATTTTAAAACTTGATGAAAGACGTGGAGACGACGCTTTAATGGTAATAATTGAACTAGTGTAAACTAGTTCTTTTTTTATTGACATGCGGGGGGTGGTATGTGTTATATTTATACTATAATAGTTGTTATACAATTTGTTAGTAATAAACTATTGTAGTGGAGGATTTTTATGGATGCTAGATTAATTAATGAAGGTATGAAAAAAGAGTTAAAAAGAAGAATTCAAAGAATTGAAAATAAGTTAGAGGAGGCTAGAAACACTTCGAGGAATGGTAATATTTTTGAGAAAATTAGAGCAAAAAGTATTATTTCTGATTTACAAAGTGATTTATCAAAATTGACTACGTATGAACAAAATTTTTCTAAGTTTTATACTGAAACTAATGATAATAGTTATGAGTTGCCGGTAGAAATGAAATCTCAATTTGAAAGACTTTCTGAGACCTTAACTGAAAATGAATCTATTGCTTTGTCTTCTGAAATTAAATCAGTTTTGTATACTGAGAATTATACTAAAAACGCCAAAGATGTAAAAGAAAAAGCTCAACAACTTTTAGATACTTCAGATGCTATTTTTAAATCTGGAAATTTTATTTATGTTGAAAGAGAAGGTAATTATACTGCTAAGAACTTAATTTCTGAACTTGAAAAGCAGAAAAAGGAAGAACTAAAAAGTAAGTATCAAAGTAAAAAGTTTAATCTTGAAAAATCAAATTTATCTTTTAGTGAAATAGATCCAAAATATATGGAAATAGAGAAAATGATTAGAAATACAGATAAGTTTGATACTAAGGAAATGCAGACTATAAAAGATAATTATTCTGATATAAGAAATAATCAAGCTAATAAGAAAAGGGCGGAAAAAATTCTTGAGCAGGTTGATTCAGTTATTACAAATGTTGTTGATGAGATGAAGGCTAGTGGAGTAGATTTTTCTAAAGTTGTTAATAATTTGCAAAAAATAAAAAGTAATGCTACTAAACGTTTAAATGATGCTAATGCTTTTTTAAGTAATTTTGATTTGTCTATTATTGAACAGGAACTTGAAAAATATAAGGAAAAAGAAGCTCAAGTTGATGATAAAAATAAATACATGGAGCTTGCTTATGATAGGGAAAAAGCTATTAATGAGGGAAATCTAGCTAAAGCAAATGAAATCAATCAGTCTATGATGGCTATGGGAGATAAATATAGTGATGCTGAACTTAATAAAATGCAAGAGCAAATGAAAAATCAAGTTTTTAATGATCAAATGGTTGAAAATATAAAGAAAAATGAAAAAATAAAGAATAGTAAGTTAAAACCTATTGAAGAGAGAATAATGATGGATGAGGGAAGAAAAGAACAAGAGCTTTCTGAAAGAGATGTTGCTATTCGTGATGGCGAGGCTCATTTAAGGGATCTTGCTATGAAAAAACTTATTAATGAAGGCAAGCAAGTTGATGAGAAAAGGGATGTTTATTTGATAAATAAAGAAATTCAGAAAATGAGACAAATTGCAAATATGACTCCTCTTGAAAGAGCTAAAGCAGATGGTGTTGATAATCCTAATGATATTGCTTTTTACAATGATGAATTTATGGGATTTGATGTTAGGGATTTTAAGAGCACTAATAAGGAATTACAGGATAATATGAAAGCTCAAGCTACTTCTATATATAAAGATTATATAAAGTATTATGCTAATCAAAAGGATAAAAAAGATGCTATGAAGTTTTCTGAGTTTGCTGCTAGGAGTTATGGTTATTTAGATATGGATGAGCAACTGGTTGATGATGAGATAATACAAGAGGGAAGAGCAAGATGAATGAAGAAGTTGTTAAGAGAAGATTAATACTAGATTTAGCTATAAAAGATTTACTTAAAGTTATGGGAATTATTGATGGGAAAGAATTTATTGATAATAATAGAGTGAGTACTTTTAATGAAATTCAGTATTTGGATTATGAAACTATGATTGTTAATAGTGTTAAGGATAGATTGGAATCTATTTTTAGAGAATAGTTGAAAGCTATAATAACTATAGCCTTTTTAGTTTTATTTTTCAATTGAGATGAATTAAAAGATGATGTATTCTTTTTATAGTAAAAATATAGATATGGATTCTAGAGGGTAAAACTAAACTAATATATTGTTTAATAAAAAAAAGCTATAAGTACGTTGTTAACGTCTTATAGCTTTTCTGTCTATTTCATCTATGTATTTGTATGTATCTTCGAAGTCTCTTTGTGATATACCATACATATCATCAGGATTAGTTATGTTGATATAGCCTCCTGCTGCTATTGCCATATCTTTACCCCATTGATTTAATATTATATTATCTGGTATTTCTACAAATGTTTGAGGGCCACCTTTTGGTTTGCATAAAGTTGGGTTTTCTGGATCTGTTTCATATTTTTTCTTGAATGTTGAATCATCTATTATCCAATTATTTAAATGATTATTATTATCTATAATTGGTTCTCCGTTTTCGTTTACTTTTGTTGCAATCCATCCTGGTTCTTGTGTTTGTTCATCTATTGTTACTTGTGCTACTTTTTCTTGTATTTCATTTCCATTTGTGTCTACACTCCAAGATACTACTGTTTCTCCTGGTGTTCCTTGTCTTGCAATAATTCTAGCAAATTTTTCTGCTTGTCGTGGTTCCATTGTTCCATTTGTTATTCCTTGTTTTACATATTCAGTTACATCTACTTTTGTATAATTTTCCATATTGTATCATCCTCCTTGTTTTTATTATATCTTATTTTTGGTGCTATTTCAAGGCTTTTGTTTTATGCTTACTGTATTCTATTTTTGAATTATTTAATATGTTATTCAATGAAATGATTTTTTTATTTATTTGTTTTAGTTTTTTATCTTTGTTTTTCATTTGCTTTCTCCTCATATATAATTCCTTTGTTTGGAATATTTAAGTTTTCTGCTACTTCAATTGGGAGTTTGTTTTCACATAATTTGTTATATATTTCTTCTTCATTTTTTTCTAATCCTTCTTTTTTAATTACTTCTTTTATTTTTTTATTTGCTTTATATTCATTAATTTGATATGCACATTTTTGCATTTTTTCACCTAGTTCAGTAGTAAAATGTT
>CAKOSE010000031.1 GCA_934102055.1 uncultured Bacilli bacterium
CTCCTGTAAATTACAGGCTACAATCCTCTAATTAGAAACTATTTATAAACTGTCCAACTTTTGGGGTTCAGTTCATATTTTACATTGCATCTTTTCTAGAGAAGTTTAACCTTCCTTTATTATCTGTTCCAATTGCTTTTACTACTATTTCATCTCCTAGTTTTACTACGTCTTCTACTTTTTCTACTCTTTCCTTTGCAAGTTTTGAGATATGTACTAGTCCTTCACAACCAGGCCAAACTTCTACAAAACAACCGAAACTTTCTATTTTTACAACTTTTGCTGTATAAATTTGTCCTTCTTCAACTTCTCTTACTATGTTTTCTATTAATTCTATTGCTTTATCTATTACTTTGTAATCACTATGATATAGTATTATTCTTCCATCATCTTCTATATCTATTTTAACTGCATTTTTATCATTTACACTTACTACTCCACTTGCATCTTGAATTATCTTTGTTATTACGTCTCCACCACGTCCTATTACATCTTTGATCTTTTCTTCTTTGATCTTTATTTGTTTTATCTTTGGAGCATATTTAGATAATTCTTTTCTAGGTTCTTCGATAGCAGTTTTCATATTTTCTAAGATTTCAAATCTTGCTTTTTTAGCCTGTTCTAATGCTTCTTTTAAGATTTGTTTAGTTATTCCCTTAATTTTTATATCCATTTGAAGTGCACAAATTCCTTTTTTAGTTCCTGCAACTTTAAAGTCCATATCTCCAAAATGATCTTCTGCACCTTGAATATCTGTTAAAATTGTATAATTATTGCCATTTGTTATAAGCCCCATAGCTATTCCTGCAACCATATCCTTAATAGGAACTCCTGCAGCCATTAAACTCATACACCCTGCACATATACTTGCTTGCGAAGATGATCCATTACTTTCCAAAACCTCAGATACTACTCTTATTGTGTATGGAAACTCTTCTTCACTTGGAATAACTCTTGCTAAAGCCTTTTCACCAAGTGCTCCATGTCCTATTTCCCTTCTTCCAGGTGCACCATATCTTCCAGTTTCCCCAACACTAAACTGTGGAAAGTTATAGTGATGCATAAATCTTTTTCCTTCTTCATCACTTAAACCATCTAAAATTTGATATTCTCCAATTGAACCAAGAGTTGTAACACTTAATACTTGAGTTTGTCCTCTTGTAAATAAAGCAGAACCATGTGTCCTAGGAAGTATATCAACTTGTGAATCAAGTGGTCTTATCTCATCTATCCTTCTGCCATCTGGTCTTATCTTCTCTTCAGTTATTAATCTTCTTATTTCCTCATATTCTATTTTCTCAAGCACTTCATTAACTTCATTTATTATACTATCTAAGTTTTCTTCTTCCTTGTACATATCCTTAAATATATCACGTACTTCTTCTTTTAATTCATCTATCTTTTCTTGACGTGCTAACTTTTCTTCTATTCTTATAGCATTTAACATCTTAACAGTTATAATATCTCTTACTTTTGAATTTATTTCATCATCTATCTTTATAATAGGATACTCTGCTTTTACCTTTCCTATTTCTTGTACTATAGAATTTTCAAATGCAATTAATTCCTTTATAGCTTCATGTCCATACATAAGTGCATCAAGCATATCCTCTTCACTTACTTCTTCACCACTTGCTTCAACCATATTTATTGCATCCTTAGTACCTGCGACTGTTAAATAAATATCACTTTTTTCTTGTTGTTCTGTCGTAGGATTAATAACAAACTCATTATCAACACGCCCCACTATAACAGAAGCAACAGGCCCTTCAAATGGTAAATCACTTATAGAAAGAGCTAAACTTGATCCAAATAACGCTGTCATTTCTGGAGAATTATCTGTATCAACTGATAAAACTGTATTTACTATTTGTACTTCATTCTTAAATCCTTCTTTAAACAAAGGTCTAATTGGTCTATCTATTAATCTAGCTGCCAAAGTAGCATTTTCAGTAGGTCGCCCTTCCCTTTTTATAAATCCACCTGGTATCTTTCCAACAGAATATTGCTTTTCTTGATACAATACCATTAATGGAAAAAAATCTCCTGTTGATGGTTCTTTTTTGTTTGTAACAGCAGTCAAAACAACTGTATCTCCGTATCTAACAAGACAAGAACTCGATGCTTGTTTTGCAAGTTCCCCAATCTCTACTACTAACTTTCTTCCTCTGAAATCTAATTCAAATACTTTCTTCATAATTCCTCCCATAAAAAGAAAAGACACTAAAAAATAAGCGCCTATCTATTTTCTTAAATTTAATTTTTGTACAACTTCACGATATCTAGTAACATCTTTATTCTTTAAGTAGTTAAGTAAACTTCTTCTTTGACCTACTTTTTTAAGCAAGCCTCTTCTAGAATGATAATCGTGCTTATGTTCTTTTAAATGTTCTGTTAAAACAAGAATTTCTTCAGTTAGAATTGCTATTTGTACTTCAGGAGAACCAGTATCCTTTGAATCCTTTGCAAATCTCTTGATTATATCTTGTTTTCTTTCACTTGTTAAAGCCACTCTTTTACCTCCTTTATATAATACACCATAACTCAGAAAAACGAGGATTTAGTCCATCCAAGTAATGGAAACAATAATAATATACTATATTTTGTTTATAAAATCAAGTAATTATTAAAGTTTTTTCTTCGCATCTGACAAAGATAATCTATATGCTCCACCTTGCTTAGCATAAAGAAACAACTTCTTATAATCATCTTGTGTAAAATCAGTTTCAAGTGTATATCCATATTCCTCTAAAAAATCAATAAATTTCTTTAAAAAAACCTGTCCTATTCCCCTTATACTTAAAAACGTTTCCTCATCAAATCCTAACATTTCAAACACATATGGTCTATTCGTAGTATCTAAGTCATATATATCCTTATTTTCCCATGCTTTTGTTATACTATTAGTCTTTTCCTCAACTAATAATAATATATTAAACTTTTTCATTCCATTTTTTGAATCAATCTTTTCCAAAAGTGGTCCTAACGGAACAACTAATTTTTTTAAAACATCTTCCTCAGTAAAACCTTTCCCCTCATCTGTATATATTTGAATTATATTATTCAGTTTATTTCTTAAATCCAATAACTCATCTATAGTTAAACTATCTAAATCTATTGAATCTATATCAATTTCTTTTTTACCCATATAGTCCCTCCTCAAGAGTTAGATTATACCATATAACATATTTTTTTTCAATCTGTTCAAGACTTTTTACCTTTAAATACCTTCTTTATATTCTGGGAATTTGAAACATAAACAAGTGTAGAATATGTTAAATTAAATTCTAATATATCTCCGACTTTTATATTTTCATCATCTTCAACATCTATTATTGTATGATCGCTAGAAGCTCCAATAATTTTTATCTTATTATTTTTAGGAACCAAATCCTCTGAAAAAGCATAATCAACCTTTCCTATAGCAAGTAATGCTCTTCTTCTTATTCCTTTATCTTCATATGTTGGCTTATTACCAAATGCATCTACAAATATTTTTCCTACTGGATATGTCGGTTTATCTTTCACTTCAATTACTTCACATCTTAAAGTAAATACATCCTGATTCATATTTTCTATATCATAACCCCATAAATCCTTTAAATCACGAGCAAGAAGTATTCCCTCTCCTATTCTAAGCATATTTATTCTCTCTGGCATATTACCCTCAATTAACCTTGGAATAGATGTAGTAGCACCACCAGATATATATTTTAGTTTTCTATCTATCTTATTCTCAATATGTTCTGCTACTCTTACTAGTTCTTCTAATTTTTCTTTTGTAGCAACTATAGCACCATAACAACCAAGATTTGTTCCTATACCAGCAAGCACCAAATTATCCAAATCATTTTCTACAAAAAGTGCTGCCTCTATAATATCTTCTTCTTTATAAAAACCTTCTCTTAAATCACCTAAATCCTTCATTAAAATAACTTCATGTATTTTATTTTGTCTCTTGGCTTCTTTATCTAATGCTTTTAAAACCTCTAATTCACTATTTAAACTTATATCTGTATATTTTACTATTTCTTCCACTTCACTAAGCATAGGAATTCTTATCATCATAAGAGAACATGTCACCTTACCCTTTAAAGGTTTTAACTGTTCCATCCTAGAAGATGCTATAAAATCAACATGTTCTTTATCTAATAACTGAGCAACCTCAGGTATACCAGTACATCCTTTTATAACCCCTGCTATTTTTATATCTTTACACAATTTCTTTATTTGTTTATAATTTTCTTTTAATTTATCTAAATCTACTACTAACTCTGGATACTTATTCATGTTTATCCTTCCTTTCCTTTAAATTTGTCTCTTCTTCTAACTCTTGATAAGCTATTTTACCAACAAGTGTCTTAGGAAGTTCTTTTTTAAACTCAAATATTCTTGGCATTGAATACTTAGCTATATACTTCTTACAATGATTCTTAATCTCTTCCTTTACTTCATCTGTTAATTTTACTTCCTTTTTTAAAACAATATAAGCTTTTGCTATTTGTCCTCTATATTTATCTTTTTTACCTATAACAGTAGACGTCTTCACATATTCATGTTTATTTATTACATTTTCAATATAAGATGGATATATATTATAACCAGATGATACAATCATCCTCTTTAACCTAGATTTGAAATAAATAAAACCATCTTCATCTATACATCCTATATCCCCAGTATGCAACCATATATTCCCATCATTATGTTTTCTAAGTACTTTACTAGTTTCTTCCTCTTCATCCAAATATCCTTGCATAAGTGTTGGACCACTTATACATATTTCTCCATCCTCTAGAGGCTTAACTTCTTTTGTTGTTCCTATCTTTACAATCTTATATATCGTATCAGGAAAAGGTATTCCTATACTTGATTCCTTGTGAATATCAGCCGGACTTAAACAAGTTGCAGCACAAGATTCAGTCAAACCATATCCTACTCTTATCTTAGCCTTTGCACCATACTTTTGAAACATCTCATTATATCTATTATATGCCTCCTCAGAAATTAAATCTCCTCCAGAAACAATACAATTAATTGAAGAAAAATCACCATCTTTTAACTTTTTATTATTATACAGAGCCTCAAATAAAGTAGGCACCCCAACCATAAAATTTGGTCTTGTTTTCCTAATTATTTTTCCTAGATTTTTCCCCTTAAATATCGGTATCAAAATACACTTCATTCCAATATGAAGACAAGTATGTATACAAACACCAAGTCCAAAGCCATGAAATATTGGCATTATAGACAAAATTGAATCCCCTGCTTTCACAGGTTTACACATATAATGAGCCTCTAATGCTAAAGCATTAAATGCCTTATTAGAAAGATTTATCCCTTTTGGTGTTCCACTTGTACCACCACTATAAAGTATAACAGCAGTATCTGTATCTTGCTTTTTAGAAGTATAATCTTCATAATAACCCTTACCATGAAGTATAAACTTCTTATACGAAGTTACACTTCTGTTTTGGAAAGCTTTCAAAAAAACTTGTTTTATCTTCTTAACAGCCTTTGTAACATCAGCTTTATATATTTGATATACTTTCTTCTTTAAACCCTTTAAATCATCTCCTGCACTAGATACAATTACAGTCTTTATACTAGTATTATTTATTATATTAATTACCTTTTTATACGTAAAATCTATAGTCATTATTACTTTAGATTTAGTCTTATTAAGATACATCTCAATTTCTTTTTCACTAGATAAAGGATGAATCATATTAGAAACTCCACCAATTAAATTAACAGCATAAAACATATAAAGTGCAGAAGGCGTATTAGGCATACAAATACTTACTATATCTCCTTCTTTTACTCCAATAACCTTTAAAGCCTTAGCACAATCTATTATTTTATCAATAAATTCCTTATATGTTACCCTATTATTATAGTATTCAAGAGCATATAAATTCGGATACTTAAGAGCAGTTTCCATTATATATTCAACCATTGTTCCCTTAAAATATTCCAAATTATGAGGAACTTCCTTATAATAATCATACCAAGGATATTTCTCCTTATTTAACTTCAACTTTAGCATTTGCATCCTCCTCTAAAAGAATCGGGTTATTTAAAATATACTCTAAAAGTTTTATTGCTTTAATAAAATAAAACCCATCCGCAATCCTCTCATCCAAAGTTACCCCAAAATTACAGTATAATCTTGTCTCAACTTTACCATTTATTATCTCTTGTTTTTCATATATCTTACCAATTGTTATTATTACTGAATTAGTACCCATTTCTGATAAATGATGATAAATAGCATCCTTACAATCTATACTTCCTAAATTAGAAACTATAACTGAACTATAATATAATATTTCCTTAGTCATATCACTAGGTAACATATCATGTTTATCTAAAAACTTAAAAACGCTTACAATCATACCTCTTGCAAACCTAGGCATATTTCCTATTTTTGTAACTAAATCATCAGTACCACTAGAACTACTTGTCCTTATTTTATTTACATCTTTTGATATCTTTAGACTCAAAGTATCAAGATTATCTCCTTCTTTTATATCCAAAACTTTCATTAATTCCTGAGACTTATCCTTAAAACTCGTCTTAGCAACATACGAAACTTGAACCTTTCTTCTATCATAAAAATAACCATTTACTATAAATCTATTTAACAAAGGTCTATTATAAATAACTTTTCCTATCGCAGTAACAAAAACATGAAAATACGTAACATGAACATCACTATTCTTATTTTTATCACAAACATACTTAACAAGATCAGTCACATCTATATCATAATTTATATATACTTCATTTTCAGATCTCTTCTTTCCCAAATGATACATAATATGACTCATTCCATTTATATTTGTAACCCTCTTACCATCTCTTCTATCTCTACTCATAACTACCATCCTTCAAATATTCTATTACATTTATGACTGTGTCTTCTAAAGTTTCACTAGGTTTTTTATTTAATTTATTTTCATATAAATAATCTAAAAATAAACACTTAAAAGCATTATTAGGTCTTCCATAAATCATTTTTCCCTTAGAAATCAAAAAGCCAAACTCTACATTTGTTGAAAGGCCTAACATATCTTTTGATCTTGGTATCCAAAACATTACAACACTAGCTTGTTCTAAAGCACTTTGATCCCATCTAATCTCACAAAGACCAGTCTTATCATCATAATAAGATTTATCTCTAAATTCAGGTATATATAAAGTCCCTTTAAAACTATGTTTTTCAAAATATTTAATCGCATCCTTTCTCCATGACTTAATATCACTACTAACAGGAGTAGGACCTGCTAAAAAACAAGACACCCCATCATCACTTATCTTTTCATGTGTATAAACTACTCTCATATACATTTCCTCCATACTTATTATATCACGTATAAGACCTTTTGTTTTAATTTTTATATTATTGTTATTTTATATAACACGTTCTATAACTTTTTCATATAATAAAATGTAACCAAAGGAGGAAAAAAATGAAAAAAATAATTACCATAATTACCTGTATAGTTATCTTAATATTATGCTTAATATTATGTATCTTCTATATAAGTAAAGAAAGTAATGATTTAACAAAAGTTAAAGTCGCAGAAGTAACTCACAGTGTATTCTACGCTCCACAATATGTAGCAATTGAAAATGGATACTTCGAAGAAGAAGGTCTTAATATAGAACTTACTCTAACAAGTGGTGCTGATAACGTAATGGCCGCAGTGCTATCAAAAGACGCAGATATAGGTCTATCAGGAAGTGAAGCTACAATATACGTTTATAATAAAGGTGAAAAAGATTATATAAAAACTTTTGCTAGATTAACTCAAAAAGATGGTTCCTTTCTAATATCAAGAAAAGAAATAAAAGACTTTAAAATCGAAGACCTAAAAGGAAAATATGTAATCGGAGGAAGACAAGGTGGTATGCCTGAAATGACTCTTGAATATGCACTAAAACAAAACGGTATAGATCCCAAAAAAGATCTAACAATTGATACTAGTATAGACTTCGCTTCAATGGCCGGAGCATTCATCGGAGGAACCGGAGATTTCGTAACACTATTCGAGCCACTAGCAACAAAAATAGTAAACGAAGGATACGGATACAAAGTAAAACAACTAGGAACACTAACAGATAACGTTCCATATACAGCATATAACGCAAGAACAAGCTATATCGAAAATAACAAAGAAATAATAGAAAAATTCGATAAAGCAATCAAAAAAGGTCTAAACTTCGTAAACAATAACAAAAGCGAAGACATAGCAAACGTTATCATGAACCAATTTCCAGACACATCTTATAACGATATAAAAAATGCCATTGATAGCTATAAGAAAAACAATACTTGGCCAAAAACAACAAACTTTTCTGAAAATGACTTCAATCACTTACAAGACATAGTCATAGAAGCAGGATTCTTAGATAAGAAAGTTAGTTATAAAGACTTAATATATGAAAGATAGTTTACTAAAAATAAAAAATTTAAGTAAAACATATCACACTAAAGAAAATGAAACTCTTGCCATAAAAGATATTAGTTTTAGTATTAAAGATAAAGAGTTTATATCAATAGTAGGACCTTCTGGATGTGGAAAATCAACAATTTTAACTATATTAGCAGGAATAATAAAAGATTATGAAGGAGAAATAATCTATAAGAAAAATAAGTTAAAAATTGGTTATATGCTTCAAGAAGATTCTCTTTTTCCATGGAGAACAGTACTAGATAACGCATGTCTAGGCCTAGAAATAAAAAAAGAACTAAATAAAAAAACAAAAGAAAATGTAATAAATCTTCTAAAAAAATACGGTCTAAAAGACTTTATTAATAATTACCCAAATACCCTATCAGGTGGCTTAAAACAAAGAGTTGGTTGAATATAATATGGACACAACAAAAATTCTATAAAATTACCTTTTTTTATTATTTCTTATAGTTTAATTCTATAATAAAATAATACTTTTTCAAGTACTATTTCTGTTCTATATCATATTTATTTTAAATTACTTATTTCTTCTTTAGATAAACCTGTACATTCAGCTATTAGATTAATATCTAATTTTTTCTTTAACATATTTCTTGCTGTTTCGAGTATGCTACGCTTAGTTCCAATCTCTATACCCTTTTCCCTTGCTTCTTCAAGTTCTGTTATTCTAAGCTTTTCTTCATGGAGTTCTTTATCATATAATCCTACTATATCATCTTCCATACTTGCTCTTTTTGCATCTTTTACATACTCTTCCATTATAC
>CAKOSE010000032.1 GCA_934102055.1 uncultured Bacilli bacterium
ATACCGAAATCATCTATTTGAATCCATTGCCTAAACTCTCTCTTTTTTATTTAGTCCTTGACATTGGGTACCTTTTAGTTTGTTTGATCTTACTTTTTAATATTAAGAATAATTGGAAGAACAATTGGTTTTCTACCAGTTTCTTCTTTTATAAAATTACTTAATTCTTTTGTGACTTCTGATTTTACATCAGTGAATGTTACTTTTTTGTCTTCTAATTTTCTTATTATTTTTCTTTCTGCTAGTTTTTCTATTTTTTTGATTAGTTCTTCGTTTTCATTTATTAGAATAAATCCTCTTGTTGTTACCATTGGTTTTGCTAGTAGTTTTCGCTCTTCCATGTTTAGGTTTATTATTACTACTAGTATTCCTTCACTAGCCATTATTTTTCTATCGTTTAGAACTGCACCGGAGATGTCTCCGATTCTGTTTCCATCTACGAATGTTTCTGTTACTTCGAAGTTTCCTACTTTTGTTATATTTCCTTTGTACATTTCTAAGACATCACCATTATCTAATACGAATATATTGTCTTTTTTTATTCCGCATTCTTTGGCTAGATGTGCATGTTTTTTAAGCATTCTATATTCTCCGTGAATTGGCATTAGATATTTTGGATTCATTAATCTTATCATTAGTTTTAATTCTTCACTCATGGCATGACCAGAGGCGTGTATTTCTCTATCTGTTGAGCTTGTATACACTTTTACTCCTTTTAGATATAGTTTATTTATAGTGTTTGCTATTGCTCTTCCGTTTCCGGGGATGGCACTTGATGAGAATATTACTATATCTTTTGGAGTTAGTTTTATTTGTTTATGAGTTCCATCTGCTATTCTTGAAAGTGCTGCGAGTGGTTCTCCTTGTGTTCCTGTACAAAGTAGGGCAACTTCACTTGGTTTTAAAGTGTTTGCAATGTCTGGGGTTACTAAGACGTCTTTTGCGTCTATGTATCCTCCTTCCATGGATATATTTATGTTGTTTTCCATACTTCTTCCGAATATACAAACTTTTCTTTTATATTTTTTACATGTTTCAATGATGTGTTTTAATCTATAGATGTTTGAGGCAAATGTTGCTATTATAAGTCTATTATCTTGGTGTTTTGAAAATACTTCGTTTAAAGCTTCATCGACTTTTGATTCTGACATTGAGAAGCCTTCGTCTAATACGTTAGTACTTTCGCTCATTAGTAGGGTAACTCCTTCTTTTGATATTTCACTTATTCTTGTGAAATCTGTAACTGGTCCGATTGGTGTTAGGTCAAACTTAAAGTCTCCAGTTTCCACGACTGTACCATTTGGAGTTTTTACACATATTCCGTGTGAGTCTGGTACAGAATGGGTTGTTCTAAAAAACGATATTTCAAAGTTTTTATATTTTAATTTGTCATTGCTTTTATATGGTCTAAGTCCTTTGTAATTAATATTTCTGTCTGCTAATTTCTTTTTTATAAGAGCATAAGCTTGATTTGGAGCATAAATACTTGGTATATTTACATTTTGTAAAAGAAATGGTATTGCTCCGATATGGTCTTCATGACCATGAGTAATAATAAGTGTTTTTATCTTTTTTTCATTATTTTTTAGAAAAGTAAAATCAGGAAGAACATAATCAATTCCTCTTAGTTCTTCTTCTGGGAATATAACTCCGGCATCTATTATTACTATTTCGTTGTTATGCATTAAGACATACATATTTTTTCCGACTTCACCTAAGCCTCCTAAAGCAAAGACATAAGTTTTGTCTTTTTTAAACATTATAATCTCCTTTCGTTAATTTTTATAAAAGAATCAACCTTTTTAATTATACACTATTTTTATCTGTTTGTCATTATTTTTTGATTATTTCCTTTTTTAATTTTTAGTTTTGGTGTATAATATATATTGTTTTTGGAGGTGTCTATGGATAATACTATAAATGAAATAAGAAAAGCTAATGATATAGTTGATGTTATCTCTAGTTATATACCTCTTTCTAAGAAGGGAAAGAATTATTTTGGGGTTTGTCCTTTTCATGATGATACTAATCCTAGTATGAGTGTGTCTAGTGATAAGCAGATATATAAGTGTTTTTCTTGTGGTGCTAGTGGTAATGTTATATCTTTTGTTATGGATTATGAACATGTTGATTTTAGAGAGGCTTTATCTATTCTTGCTAGACGTTGTGGTATTAGTTTTAATGGTACTTCTGTTAAGAGTAGTTCTAAGTATGATAAGTATTATAAGATGTATGATCTTGCGTTAAAACTATATCAGAACAATATTAACAGTTCTTTTGGGAAGGGTGCTATTTCTTATCTTTCTTCTAGGGGGATATCTAAGGAACTTATTTCTGAGTTTAAGATTGGTCTTTCGCTTGATAAGAGTGCTCTTACTAATGTTTTAACTAAAAAGGGGTATAGTACTTTTGATATGGAAGAGTATGGACTTGGTAATGGTTATAATGATTTATATACTAATAGAATAATGTTTCCTCTTTTTGATACTAATAATAGACCTGTTGGATTTTCTGGGCGTATTTATAATATTAGTGATTCTAGTAAGTATATAAATACGAAGGAGACTCCTATATTTAAGAAGGGTGAGGTTTTGTATAATTATTATAAGTGTAAGGATTTTGTTCGTGAGGAGAAAAGTGTAATTTTAGTAGAGGGTTTTATGGATGTTATTAGGCTTTTTTCTGTTGGTGTTAAGAATGTTGTTGCTCTTATGGGGACTGCTCTTACTAAGCAGCAAATTGCTCTTTTGAAAAGGCTTTCTAATGATATTTATATTTGTTTAGATGGTGATTCTGCTGGTAGACATGCTACTTTGTCTGTTGGGGAGGCTCTTACTTCTAATGGGATTGATGTTAGGGTTATTTCGTTAAGTGATGGGTATGATCCTGATGAGTATGTTTTGAAGTATGGAAGGGATAGTTTTCTTGGACTTTATGAGGGTGCTATTAGTTTTAATGAATATAAGTTATATCATATGAGAGATGGTCTTAATCTTTCTAATCTTGATGAGAAGACTAGTTATATTAATAGTGTTCTTAAAGAAATAAAACAAGATGATGATCTTGTTAAGCAGGAGTTTTTGCTTAAGAAGATATCTCTTGAGTTTGATATAGATGTAAATATTTTAAAAAATAGCTTGAAAAAAATAGAAAAATGTAGTAAAATTGAAACGTTAAAAACAAATCCTGTGGTTAAGAAGAAGCTTAATAGGTATGAAAAGGCTACTTATGATATTCTTTATATTATGCTTAATAGTTATGAGAAGACTAAGGTTTATCAGAAAAAACTTAATTATTTGCCTTATAAGGAGGCTAGGTATTTAGCTAATGAGATTATTTATGCTTATAAGTTAAATGGCTCTCTTGTTTTGGCGGATTTTATTACTAGTTTAAATGATAAGGAGAGTCTTTTGGATGAGGTAAAAAATGTGCTAAAATATGCAGGAGATGAAGAGGCTAATTTTGAGGCGTTTGATGATTATATAACAGTGATTAGGGATTATAGTAGGAACCAAGAGATAAAAAGGTTAAAGGAATTAATTAAAGATGAGGTTGATCCTGTTAAAAAAGCAGAGTATTTGGAGAAGATTAGGCTTGTTAAAATAGGGAGTGAATTTTGATGATTAATGAAATTAAGTCTTTTGAGGAGAGAAAGAAAGAGTTACTGGAACTTGGTAAAAAAAATGGTAATAAGGTAACTTTTGAAGAGCTTGCTGAACATTTAAAGGGTCTTGAACCTGATAGTGATTCTCTTGATGAACTTTATAATATGTTTGTGCAAAATGGTATTGAAATAATTTCTAGTGACGCAAGCGATGATGAAGATGAAGATGAAGATGATGGTGGAGAAATTATTATTAATGATTCTTCTAATAAGGATATAAAGATTAATGATCCTGTTAGGATGTATCTTAAGGAAATTGGTAGAATTAATTTGCTTACTAGTGAGGAAGAATATGAATATGCTCTTCAAGTGGAAGAGGGTAATGAGGATGCTAAAAGAATTCTTGCTGAGTCTAATCTTCGTTTGGTAGTGTCTATTGCTAAACGTTATGTTGGACGTGGGATGGCGTTTCTTGATTTAATTCAAGAGGGTAATATTGGTCTTATGAAAGCTGTTGAAAAGTTTAATCCTAGTAAGGGGTATAAGTTTTCTACCTATGCTACTTGGTGGATTAGGCAAGCTATTACTCGTGCTATTGCTGATCAAGCTAGGACTATAAGAGTTCCTGTTCATATGGTTGAAACTATTAATAAATTAGCTAGAGTACAAAGACAATTAACTCAAGAATTGAATAGGGAACCTAGTGATAAGGAATTGGCAGATAAACTTGGTATTACTGAGGAGAAAGTTAGGGAAGTAATGAAGATAAGTCAAGAACCAGTTTCTCTTGAAACACCAATTGGGGAAGAGGATGATTCACATCTTGGGGATTTTGTTCCGGATGAAAGAATGATGTCTCCAGAGGAATATGCAACAGCAGAACTTTTGAAAGAAGAACTTGGTAGTGTTCTTGATACTCTTACTGAAAGAGAAGAAAAAGTACTTAAATTGAGATTTGGTCTTGAAGATGGTCAATGTAGAACTCTGGAAGAAGTGGGACAAATTTTTGGAGTTACTCGTGAAAGAATAAGACAAATTGAAGCTAAGGCACTTAGAAAAATGAGACATCCATCTAGAAGTAAAAAATTAAAGGATTTTTTAACCGACTGATGAATATATCAAAAAGACTTAGAGCTATTGGGGATCTAGTTTCTAATAACTCTTTTATTTTAGATGTTGGCTGTGATCATGCTTTATTAGATATATATGTTGTTAAAACTAAGAAAAATGTTAAAGCAATAGCAAGCGATATAAATGATGGACCTCTTAAAGGAGCTAAATATAATATAGATAAATATAATCTTTCAGATAGGATTTCTTTAAAAAAGGCAAATGGGCTGGATTCTTTTGAGAATGGAATTGATACTGTTATTTTGTCTGGTCTTGGTAGTAATACTATTATTTCGATTATAGAAAATGGTCTTGATAAAATTGATTCTTGTAAGATAATTGTGTCTTCGAATAATGATTATTATTACCTTAGGAAGAGTATGTTTAAGTTTGGATATGTTCCTACTTTTGAAAGGGTTATAAGGGATAAGAATAAGTTTTATCCTATAATTGTTTTTGAGAAGGGTAACTCTAAATATACTAAGTATGGGTTTAAGTATGGTAAGTATATGAATGATCCTGTTTATAGAGAGTATTTAATTTGTAATAGGGAAAAGCTTTTTAAGATTTATTCTTCTCTGGGGATTAGGTATTTTTATAAAAAAATGTGTTTAAAAAATGAGATAAGGTATTTAGATAGGGTGATTAGTAAATGAAGATTAGTTTTTCTGATGAGGAGATAATTGATGAGTTTTCTGATATAATTGATGATTTGATTGTGGATGGGATTTATAAAAATGAGAGGTATGCTGTATCTATAATAAAAGATATTCTTTCTTTAGGGGTAGATAGGTATAATCATGATGAGATCCTTTATTTGATATCTCAGGTAGAAAGTGTTAAGAATAGTAAAAATTTTGAAAATGTTAATCCTTTGTGTTATTCGAGCAATAAAAAAATAGTAAAAGAGATTATAAATATCAATGATAGGAAAAAGTCTTTTGATAAATCTTGTGATTATTTTAATACTTTAGAGGATGTTTCTGATTTATATGATAAGGATGTTTGTAGATGATGGGAGTTAATTTTTTTGATTAATTCTTTTTCTTTGTCTTTTTTTTTGATATAATTTATTTATGACATATAGGATGTGGATAGTATGTATTTAAAAGAGATAAAGGCTAGTGGTTTTAAGTCTTTTGCTGATCAAATTAATTTAAATTTAGATGACAATATTACGTGTATTGTTGGTCCGAATGGAAGTGGTAAGAGTAATATTGTTGATGCTGTTAAATGGGTTATGGGGGAACAATCTGTTAAGACATTACGTGGTTCTAGTAATATGGCTGATGTTATTTTTTCTGGTTCTAAGAGCAGAAAACCTCTTAATCTTGCTTCTGTTACTCTTGTGTTTGATAATAGTGATTCTTATTTAAAGGTTCCATATACTGAGATATCTATAACACGTAAGGTATATAGAAGTGGTGAAAATGAGTATTTTATTAATAATACTAAGTGTCGTTTAAAGGATACTTTGGATTTGTTTTTAGATAGTGGTATTGGGAAGTATGCTTTTAATATTATATCTCAAGGAGAGGTTGCTAATATTATTAATAGTTCTCCTTATGATAGACGTGCTATATTTGAGGAGGCTGCAGGAGTTTTAAAATATAAAAAAAGGAAAGAGGAAGCACTTCGTAAACTTGATAAGACTAATGAGAATATGACTAGGGTAAGAGATATTATAATGGAACTTGATACTCAGGTTGAGCCTCTTAGGGTTCAAAGAGAAGATGCTCTTAAGTATTTAGAATATAATGAAAAATTAAGTAAACTTGAAATTGCTTTAATTGCATATGATTTAGATAAGTTAAATAATACATTTCATGAAAATGAAAGATTAATTGAAAGTACTGAGCTTGAAATAGCTAAGCTTATGGGAAGTTCTTCGTCTTATGATATCGATTTAGAAAGGTATAAGAAAGATTTATATAAGATAAATGAAGAGATTGCTAGTCTTAATAAAAAGTATATTGAATATACTAAAGAACTTGAAATGCTTAATGGTAAAAAGAATATTTTAAATGAAAGAAGTAAGTATGATAGTAATGATCTTAAGGTTCATGAGAGTATTACTAGTTTAAAAGAAAAAAGTTTATCACTTTCTAATGAAGAGAAGTTTATTTCTAGTGATATAGAAATATTTAATAATGAGAAGGATTCTGTTAATAGGGAGCTTTCTATTGTACAAAGGGAACTTGATGCAAAGGCTTCTTTAAGGAAAGATCTTGAAGATGAAATATCTTCTTATAATAAGAAAATAACTGATATTAGTTATAAGATAAAATATCTTACTGATTATATAGAACAAGGTGGTTCTGCTTCTTTAAATGTTAAGAGGGTTTTATCTAATCCAAAACTTTCTGGTATTCATAATACTGTTTCTAATTTGATTGAGGTTAGTGATGAGTATATGCTTGCGGTTCAGGTTTCTCTTGGGGGTGCTAGTGATTATGTTGTGGTGGATAGACCAGAAAATGCAAAGAGTGCTATTAACTTTTTAAAAGAGAATAATTTAGGAAGAGTAACTTTTTATCCTCTTAGTGTTATTAAACCGAGATTTATAGATGATGAGGTTCTTTCTGTTTTAAGAAGGGAAAATGGTTTTATTGATGTACTTGCAAATGTTGTGTCATGTGATGAAAATTATAATTATATAATTAGAAATTTACTTGGAAATGTTATTCTTACAAGTAATATAGATAGTGCTAATCATATAAGTAAGATTATTAATAATAGATATAAGGTTGTTACCTTAACAGGAGAGGTTATTAATGTTGGAGGTTCTATTACTGGAGGTAAGGTAAAGACTAGTTCTATTATTAAGGATAAGTATGAGCTTGAACATCTTTCAAGGGAAAAAGTTGTTGTAGAAAAGGAACTTGAAAGTGTTAGGACTAAATATGATGAGGCTGATAATTCTTATAAAAACTTGCAAGATAAGATTTTTAATATTTCTAAGAGTGTTGTAGTTATTGATGAAAAGATTAATTCTAAAAAAGAACAACTTGAAAAGGTTATTTCTCAGATAGAAAAGATTAATAATGATTTAAGTAGTTTAGAAGGTGTTATTAATAATACTCTTAGTAATCAAGAAGAAGAGGTAATGGAAGAATATTATAAGGTAATGGCTTTAAAGGAGGAAACTCTTAAGAAGTCGAAGGTTAAGCTTTCTGAAAAGGAAAAACTAGAGGCTAAAATAGATGAGGTAGAAGCATCTTTTAGGATTAATAATTCATCTCTTAGAGGTCTTGAATCAAAGCTTAAAGAGTATGAACTTGTTAATACTAAGTCTAGTGTTAAAATGGATAATTTGCTTAATATTCTTAGTGAAACTTATCAAATGACTTTTGAAAAAGCAAAGGAAAAATATATATTAGAGATTGATGAGGATATTGCAAGGAAAAGTGTTAATGAGTATAAGAGGATTCTTAAAGATATAGGTCCTGTTAATGTTGGTGCAATTGAAGAATATGAAAAGGTTAGTACTAGATATGAGTTTTTAAAGAAACAAAGTACTGATCTTGAAGAGGCTTCTAATAGTTTGATGGAAATTATTAAGGAACTTGATGAGGTTATGAAGGAGGATTTTTTAAATTCTTTTAAGCAGGTTCAGCTTGAGTTTGATAAAGTATTTAAGTCTTTGTTTGGAGGAGGAGAGGCTAAACTTAGTCTTACTGATAGTAAAGATATTTTAGGAACAGGGATTTTAATTAATGTTACTCCTCCGGGAAAGAAATTATCTAGTATTAATCTTTTATCTGGTGGTGAAAAAACTCTTACTGCGATTAGTTTGCTTTTTGCTATACTTAATATAAAAGATATACCATTTTGTTTATTTGATGAAGTGGAAGCAGCTTTAGATGAGGCAAATGTTGATAGATTTGGTAATTATCTTAAAAATTATAATGGTAAGACTCAGTTAATTATAATTACTCATAAAAAGAAAACAATGGAATATGCTAATACTTTATATGGTATTACTATGCAAGAGTCTGGAGTTTCTAAACTTGTTAGTGTTAAACTTATTGATTAGGAAAGTAATAAGTAAAAAAATAAATTTATATACTTTGTAATGTTTGAGATAAGTATAGTTTATAGAATATAAAAATTGGTATAAGAGAATAGTGAAACTCTTATACTTTTTGTATGGTTAAATCTAGATTTGGTCATTTTACAAGCTTTCTTAAATGGTTTATAGTGAAATAAATGAATTCATTTGTAAGAAAAAAACTGTAAAGGAAGGTAATAAAATGACAAATAATATAAATAATATTCCTATGTTAGATAGGATAACTA
>CAKOSE010000033.1 GCA_934102055.1 uncultured Bacilli bacterium
AATGAAGACTCAGAGTTTGTAAATGTAATATCTCCAGATAAGGATAATGAAATGGTAATAAATACCTTAAAGAATGAAGCTATAAAAGAAGGAATTGAGAAAAACACGCTTGCAACTGCAAAGAAAATGTTAGATGATAATTTATCTATTGATATGGTGTCTAAATATACAGGACTCACAAAAGAAGAAATAAACAGCTTAAAATAAAGATGATATAAAAGCAAAAATAGTACTCAAAATTTATTGCTTTTTTTCTTTTTTTATTATATCATTTATATAGAATAGGGGTGATGTCATGGCTAGAAAAGATTTTAATGTTGAAGAGCCTGATTATTACGTTAGTGGGGATGCTTTGGATGAAAACAAAGAACTTGTTAAAGAAAATGAAAATAAAAGTGAAAAGATTCCATTAGAAAAACCATCAGATATTTATCATCAAGATTATGGAGATAATTCTGATATGAGTAGCATTGGTACCTCTAGAGATGCCAACTACATCGATAATTCTAGTGTTGTATTTGAAGAAAACGAACATATGACCCCGGAGGAAAAAGTAAAAGATTTTCTTGGTAACATTAATAAGAGAGTTGTTTTTGTTATATGTGGAATTTTGTTTCTTATTCTAGTTATTATCATTGTTATATATGCTTATATTGCTAAAGACAGAGCCTCTTATTTCTCAACAATTATTGTTCCAGATGTTGTTTACATGGGAGAAACAGGTTCTATATCTGTAGTCGCAAATGGTAAGAAAAATCTTGACGAAACTAAAACTGTATTCACTACCTCAAATAAAGATGCTGTTACATTTTTGAATGATGAACTTACTGGCAAAGACGTCGTAAATACTATTGTTCCAGCACAAGAGGGAAGAGTTACTATATCTATTAATAGTAAATTAGGCAAAAAGTCTATGGCCAATATGAAAAAAGAAATTGTCGTATGTCCTGCTTTTAATAGTGATTTGTTATACATAGAAAATATTTCTATTGTTAAAGGCTCTTTCTACGATTTATCAGTTGACTATGGAGAAGAAGAATGCTCTAAAGGAATAACTTATGAATCTAGTAATGAAAGCATAATGACTGTAGATAAAACAGGAAAAATTACTGGAGTTAATACAGGTCGTGCCATTCTAACCATTAGAAAAGGTGCAAGATTCATTTCCGTTAATGTTGATATAACAAAACAAAGTATTCCTATGAAATCCTTTGAAGTTATTCCAACTAAAGTTCAATTAAGACCAAAACAAAACATACGTGCCAAAGTTAAATATAGTCCTGCTAACGCAACAACATCTAAAATCTACTTTGATACTGCTAGTAACTTAGTTGCAAAAGTGTCGGATGGTGGACTTATTACTGCAGTAGCAGCTGGAGAAACATCAATTACTGTAAGACCTGTCATGAGCAGTCTTGGTCAAAAGATATCAGTTGTAGTATCAAAAGAAGTTTCATCAACAGATGCCGTTGTAACAGAAGTAAGCCTTAGTAAAAGTGAGTTTAGTTTAGTACAAGGAGAAAGTGAAAAAATACTTGCTATTTTAACCCCAGATAATGCTAGAGATAAAAAAATTACTTGGAGTAGTTCAGATGATAGTATTGCAAGCGTCACGTCATCGGGAGTAGTTCTAGGAAAGAAACCAGGCTCTGCCTATATAACAGCATCATCAAGCAATAACATATCTCGTAGTGTTAAAGTTAATGTTAGTGCTATGAAAATTCCAGTTATCACATCAAGCGACGATATTGCAACTAATCAGTGGCATAATAAACCATATTCATTATCTTTCAGTGGTTCAGAAAGTGGTGTCATATATTACTATGGAACTTCCGATAAAAATATGAATAATAAAGGCTCAAAAGTTACAATTTCTAAAGACGAATCTACCACATATTATGTAAAAGCATGTCGTAATAACGTTTGTAGTGGCACCTCTTCTTATATATCAAAAATTGATATTACTAAACCTGTGGTACTTACTGCAACTAGTAGTTCTAGTATTGCACGTTCAACATCAGTTCAAATAGCAATGAGAGATAACACAAGCTTAGTTAAAAGATGGTGTGTAACTCCTGTCGATAGTTATAACACTTGTAAATGGAAAAGTATAAAAACCAGTTCTAATCCTGTAGTCACTTATGTTGCAACATATAATTCCACTTATTATGCTTTTGCAGAAGATGCTGCAGGTAACATAAGTAACAGCTATTCCTTTGAAGTTACCAATATAGAATAATAATTAAGTTAAAAAATGTTACACAATTAAGTAAAGTAAAATAAAAAGAAGGTTTCCATAACAAGTGGATGCCTTTTTTTACCTTTCATTGGCCCTTTTTCTTTTTAATATTTTATTCTTTTAAAACATCAAATAAATAACAAAATCATCTTATCTTCACGTATTATTATCATATTTTCACCCATAATAATTATGGTGATTATTTATGCTTAATGATTTATTAAATGTTTGTTTTAGAGGAGTTCTATCCTTAATTACTTTATTCTTAGTAACAAAAATGCTTGGCAAAAAACAAGTCTCTCAGCTTAGTTTATTTGATTATGTTATTGGTATCTCTATCGGAAACTTTGCCGCAGAAATGACCACCAATTTAGATTCTAATATCCTTCATGGAACAGTGGCAGTAGTAGTCTTTGGTCTTATAGCATATGTAATTTCCATTGCTACTATGAAAAGTATTGTTTTAAGAAGATTTTTCTCAGGAATTCCTACCATAATTATTGAAGATGGTAAATTTTTAAGAGATGGCTTAAAAAAAATTAAATTTGATATTAATGATTTCTTAGAACAAGCAAGAGAACAAGGTTACTTTGATATTGAAGAGATTGCCTACGCTATTATGGAATCAAGTGGTAAAATTAGTATTATGCCTAAAAGCTCGAATGCCCCAGTTGTATGTTCAGATATGAAGATCAAAAAAGATAAAGCGTGCCTCCTTTCAAACGTTATCATAGATGGAAACATAATGGATGATAACTTAGAAAAATATGGAAAAGAGAGAAAATGGCTTTTAAGAGAACTTAAAAAGAAAAATAAATCTGTTTCTGATATATTTCTAGCAACCATGGATAAAAAAGGAAAACTACAATTTTATGATAGAACAGATCATAAAGCCACAGATATACTAGAGTAGTTATTGTAAATTATTTTTTATTATGTTATCATTATTATGAGGTAATCATATGAAGAAAAAGCTTATTGTATTATTTATTATTACATTATTTTTCATAACAGGATGCTTTTTTGATCCATACAAATCATCAAAATATGGAGAACTTGCAGTAGATGCTTGGTTTTCTTCAAAAACACTTGGATCAGTTAGAAAAAACACAGAACATATAGACAAAATTGTTTCAACAGATTGCAATTTTATAGAAAACAGTGGTAATAAGTATGTCTTCCTTTGCAATATCATTTACAAAGAAAAAGGAGAAACAGTAATTCCTCTTTCTAAAAACAGTTCCATCAAAGTTTATGCGGTTTTTATTAAAGAAGAAGGAAACTCATATGATTACAAAGTGTATAATTCTTCTTATAAGAATGCAGTTTTTAAAGAAGATGAATACCTAAAATATTAAAGGAGGTAAATTATGAGTAAAAAGGTTTGGACTTATATTTTTGGTATTTTACTTATATTATTTGGGGCAGTTTTTATAATAAGTCCTAAAGGAGCGTTTTCAAGTATTGTTCTTGCCGGAGGTATTATTCTAATTGTATATGCTATTATCGGTATAATAGGTGCTATTGCAAGTAAGAATCCCTATGCTTCAATGACTGTTGGTAGCAGCGTTTTAGCACTTCTTTTTGGTATCATTTTAGTTAATAATACCGATGGTGCTATTAAAGTTGTACCAATTATTCTTGGTATATGGTTATTCATTTCTGGACTTACCAGTTTAATCTTTACTACTAAAGTTAGTCATGATACCAAAGCACTTATTGGTCCTATCACTAGAATAGTTTTAGGGGTTATTGCTTTTGCTCTTCCTATGATACCAGTAGTTGCAACAGGAGTATTTATCGGTATAGTTCTTATCCTTTCAGGAATATCTACTATCACTAATGAAAAGAATGATGAAGTTATTTATAAAGTAAAAGTTAAAAAATAGCAAAAGGTGTTGTATAACATCTTTTTTTTATGATAAAATGTTTTTGGTGATATAAGTGGAATACAAATTAACATCGCTTGATGAGCGTGAAACTATTGAATTTGCAGAAAACCTAGAAAGTGAAAAGTTTCCTAATATGGTTATCTGTTTAAAAGGAGACCTTGGAAGCGGCAAAACTGTTTTTACTAAAGGTTTTGCAAATGCCCTAGGAATTACTGATACTATAACTTCTCCAACTTTTAATATTGTAAAAGAATATTACGGGGGAGAAATGCCCCTTTTTCATATGGATGTTTATCGCATTGACGAGGCAAATGTTCAAATAGACTTTCCTGAGTACTTTGTAAAAAAAGGAGTTTCAATTATCGAATGGTCTGATCTTATAAAAGATGAACTTCCTAGTGAAAGACTTGAAATATCCTTTAAAATACTTGGTGAAAACAAAAGACTTTTAATAATAAAACCTTTTGGAAAAATATATGAAGACTTATGTGAGGCTGTGTTATGATAAGCCTTTTTTTGGATACATCTTCAAGTTATCTTAATATCGGTATTTTTAAAAATGGCACTTTATTATCTAGTTTATACAAAAGATTTGATAGAGACTTATCAAAAGAAGCACTTTTTGAAATTAAGAACTTATTAGATTCTTCTAGTATTTCAGTGCATGATTTAGATGAAATTATTTGTGTTAAAGGACCAGGATCCTTTACAGGACTTCGTGTCGGAGTAACTATTGCAAAAACTATGTCTTACTTTTTAGGCATTAAGCTTTACAGTACTTCTAGTTTAGACGTTATGGCAACATCTTGCAATTCTAGGATAATTGTTCCTTTAATTGATGCTAGAAGAGGATATGTATATGCTAGTATATATGATAAAAATTACAATGTTTTAATGGATGAATGCTATATTAAACTTGATGCCCTAATCAAAAAAGTAGATTCTTATTCATTAGATTATGTTTATGTCTCTAACGATAGTTTTTCTTTTGATAGCACCTTATTTAAGCCTTCCTTAGAAAACTTTTATAAATATGGTAAGAAAACCCTAGAAGATCCTATGTTATTTGTTCCAAATTACTTAAAAAGACCAGAAGCAGAGGAGAAGCTTTGTGATAATAAGTGTTAGTCCCCTTAACTTATTTGTTATAGAAAATAGCTTCATTAATTACGATTATATTTCTAATGAATTTAAGAATAATCCATTTGCTAAAATGTTTGTATATATTTTAGACGATCATGTTTTAGGATATCTATATTATAGTGATATTTATGACAGAATTGAGATAAATAATATTGAAGTTATTTCTTTATATAGAAATAAAGGAGTAGGAACTAATCTTATGAAAAAACTAGTTTCCCTAGGAAAAAACATTACCTTAGAAGTAAGAGAAGATAATTTATCTGCTATTAGTCTTTATAAGAAGTTTGATTTTTATAAAGTTGCTACAAGAAAGGGGTATTATGGTGATAAAGATGGGATACTTATGGAAAGAAGGAATTGATATGAAGGATGTTTATATACTTGGAATAGAAACAAGTTGTGATGAAACTTCTTGTTCTATTGTTAAAAATGGTTCTTATGAGATTAGTACTGTTGTACTTAGTCAAATTGATATTCATACCTTATATGGAGGTGTAGTTCCTGAAATAGCAAGTCGTAATCATGTAAAGGATATTGTTTTCGTTATCGATAAGTGTCTTAAAGATTCAGACCTTTCGATGGATGATATTAGTGCTATTGCAGTTACCAGTGGCCCTGGGCTTGTTGGGTCTTTGCTTGTTGGAATTGAAGCCGCTAAGACACTATCTTATATATATAATAAACCACTTGTTCCTGTTCATCATATTAGAAGTCATATTTACGCCAATAATATTGAAAACAAAATGACTTTCCCTTTGATGGCACTTGTTATTAGTGGCGGACATACCGAACTTCTTTATATGAAAGACCATTTTGATTATGAAGTTATTGGTAAAACACTTGATGATGCAGTAGGAGAGTGTTATGACAAAGTAGGTCGGGTAATTGATGTTCCTTACCCAGGAGGGCCAGTCATTGATAAACTTGCTCATATCGGGAAGCCTAGTTATAAACTTCCTGTTCCTCTATGCAATGATAGTTTTAATTTTAGTTTTAGTGGTCTTAAAAGTGCTGTTATCAATTTAGTACATAATTTAGATCAAAAAGGTGAAGAACTTAATAAAGAAAACTTAGCTTGTTCATTTCAAAATGTAGTAGTAGCATCTCTTACTGATAAAACCATTCGTGCTATGGAAAAATATAATGTTAAAAAACTTATCTTAGCAGGAGGAGTAGCTGCTAATAAAGGAATAAGAGAGGCATTTGAAAAACTTTCCCATGAAAAAGATTTCTCGTTTTCTTACCCTTCGATGAAATATTGTACTGATAATGCTACCATGGTTGCAGCTGCAGGATACTTTTTATTCAAAAATGGAAATGTTTCTGATTTAGAAATTAATGCTGATTCCGGAGCTAAATTTATATGATTTTTGAAAAAACTCAAAAAAATTAATAAAATGTTCAAAAAACTATTGCCAAAACATAAAATATATAGTAATATTTATATTGCTTAGTTGAAGAGCAAATGGGCTTGTAGCTCAGCTGGTTAGAGCGCACGCCTGATAAGCGTGAGGTCGATGGTTCAAGTCCATTCAGGCCCACCATTTTATGCCTCAATAGCTCAGTCGGTTAGAGCACTTGACTGTTAATCAAGGGGTCCTAGGTTCGAGTCCTAGTTGAGGCGCCATTTTTAAATGGCCAGTTGGTGAAGCGGTTGAACACACTGCCCTTTCACGGCAGCATTCACGGGTTCAAATCCCGTACTGGTCACCATTTTGTAAATTAACCCCTTTGGGGTTTTTATTATTTAGGGGGAAGTATTATGATTTATAAAAGATATATGAAGTGGCTTGCTTCTTTTATCGAAAAGACAGATGGGTTTGATAATGACTATTACAAGTATAATAACGAAGGAGCTAGCACTTATGATATAGAAAATGTTAGCAATCTAGAAAAATTCTATAGATTTATCGAAAGTTATGCTGAAGAAAATGACATTGATCCAAGTTTGAGAGAAGACGAGTTTTTTGTCCTTAAGAACTATTTTGTTAAATATAATGAAAAAATTTATGCACTAGGATACATCAGTGAAGTTTCCACAACTTTTCATTGCTATTTAAAACCAGATATTAAGAATTTTGAGATTATTGATTTTGATGACTTAATCAAAAATAACACTTCTTTAAAATGTGATTTAAGAGGTAGAAGTGTTCAAAGAAAAAGGTCTAGTCTTTATTAAAAATAAATGTAGGTAAAAAATTCCATAATCAGCAAGACTAAGTTCACTACAATAAAAAAACGGGAAGTTAGAATTTTTATCAGTGCATTAAAAAAATCAGTTAGTTAAATAGTTAAATGCAATTTGTATTAAATAATGGATATTTAAAGGTATAATGCAATTTATATCTTTATTT
>CAKOSE010000034.1 GCA_934102055.1 uncultured Bacilli bacterium
GAAGAATGTGAAAAGTTAGACCAAAATAATAATAACTTAATTGACTTTATCAAGAATATACTAGAAATGTTAAAAGAGTTTTTTAGAAGAATTCTACTTTCTAAAAATGAAATTGATAAGAATAAAACTATAAATATTTTAAAAGAATGCTATGAAAAAGATTTTTATAATTCTTATGATTTAATAGATATTTCTAAAGATACTGATAAAGAAATAGAAGTAAATGGTTTTATAAAAGAAGAAACATTAGAAAAAGAATACGACTACTTTGATTAGTCGTATTCTTTGTTTATACTAAATTTTTGATAATTTAGAAACACACTTGCAAATTGACATAATCAATTAGCGTGTGCAAGACAAATTACATATGTTTTGGATGCTTATTATCTTCAATATTATCAGTAACAACTTTGAAATTTCCGTTTAAAACATCTGAAAGTTTAACATCCACATTATTAATAATATCATAAGCTGCTACTTTTCTATCATCAGATGGTTGAATAATATATATTGGACGGTCATTAATGGTAGGTGCAGATTCTATTAAACTAGACCCTCCATTATAAAAAAATGCTTTTTCTGTAGCTTCACCAAACCCAAACATATTAGCTGTTGATGGAGAATACTCTACCATATCTGGTATTCCAATTTCAACTTCACCATTCTTATTTTTATATAATACATATAGAGAGCCCCATCCAAAACCTTTATTTACTTCTTCCTGGGACACAGGAGCAATTATTAATGTGGGATTTTTTAATCTAACTTGAATCATATAAAAACCTCCTTTCCTTAATACATTATAACATTTATTTTAATATTTTTAAATACATTGTTCAAAAAATGTGTTATACTTATATCAGTTAATAGTTATTACTAGCTATTTCTTTTGCCCTAGAAGTTGTTCTACTTCTTCCCTTAGGGCACCAGAGAAGAATCTGCTCGAACTTTTTAAAGTTTTGGGCCTAATGATAAATATCAATTCTAGAAATGGAATTGATTTTTTGTTTGTCTAAAAGAAAGTGAGGAGATTCAAAATGGTTAATATTATTAAACAAGAAATAGAAATTGAAGAAACTTTAAAGAACAAAATAGAATTTATATGTGGTTTTTGTAATACTACTCCTACTATTTTTAATGGAAGTATTAGAACTATAGAACATACAAATCTTACATATGTAGAACCACATAGAATAATTATTAAAGATAAAATATTTCTAGCATTTAATTATGAAACGAATATTTATATAGAAAACTTAACTAATTCAATAATGTTAAAAGATTTAGAAAGATTAGTACCTAGTTTTAAAGTAGCAAATGCGACAATACATTTTGATTAATCTAGTCCACATATGCACATTGTGGGAATAGCGATTAAAGATAATTGTAAAACTGGTATGAAAAAACAAGTTGGTAAAACTTCAATATTTACAAAAGACTCATTAAAAATTATTCAAGAAGAAATGGGAAAAGCTTGTATAAAATCCTATAATAAAACTTATGGATTAGATTCAAAGTTAAAAGATAAGAAAAAAGGAAGAAATAAAGATTATACTGTTTCACAAATGGTACATTATGATGAACTTGTAATTGAATATGATAACCATCAAAAACTAATTGAACAAGCAAATAATAAAACTAAAAAATTAGATAATAAATCAAACGAAGTTAAAGAAATATTAACCAATTTAAAACAACAACTTTTAAATAAAAATAATTTAGTAATATCAAACGAGAATAAACAAATATTATTAGATTATATTGAAGAAGTAAATAAAACAAATCAAAATGTAAGAGATATAGCAAACTTCACTATCTCACTTGATAAAGTAAAAGAAGACTTAGAAGATAATCAAGAAAGAATTGAAGAACTAGAAACTATTAAATATGAACAAAAATTAAAAATAGATAGTTTAGAAATATCAGTTAATACCAAACAACAAAAAATCGAAAAGCAAAAGGAAGATATTATAAAGTTAAAACAAGATAAGAAAGATTTAAATGATTTAATAGATTATTGGAAAAACAAATTTTTAGAGATTATAAAACTTATTAAAGATAAATTATTTGGTAAGAAAGAAGAACGGGAACAATATATGGACATTGTCAATGAACTTTACAATAAAGATATAATTGATACGAAATTATTTGATGAAATGTACAATATTTATAAGAAAATAGAAAAATATGATAATAATCGAGGAAAATTTGATGATTTTGAATTGTAAAGTAATTAAAACAAATAAAAATATGTTATAATTTATTATAGAAAAAGGAGTTAATTATGAGTGAACAATCTAAACAAAAATATTTATCAATGGATAGAATAACACATGACGATGTTATTAAGAAAATACAACAATATATTAATAATAAATATGAATTATCTTTTGAATATAATGATATGTCTAATGGTTCATTTGTAAATAGTGAAAAATTTAAATCTTTAGACAATGAAATAAAAAGAAAAATAATATTTGATTTACATAATTTTAACTATTCATTCTCACATGTTTTATTATCTTTTATAAAAAATATAATTGAAGCAAAAGAAAGATATAAAGATGAATCTTGGTATCAATATGATGTGAATGATTTTATTAGAACTGGTCTTATAGATGGTGTTAACTTTGATGAAAAAGGAAATATTATTATAAGAGGAATAATAGGAACCTTTACATTTTCTTCACTTTGTAATAGTTCTCAAAAAGATAAAGATTTAGATGATATAGTAAATTTAAATCAGTATCAACCAATGTGTTTTTCAAATGTGATTGATATTTTAGAAACCAAAAAAATAGGAAATATTTTATTAATTAAAATAGCTAATGCACAAAATAGTTTTTTACATGCCGTTTATTTAAATGACAATACAATTTATGATTTAAATTATTTTATTACATATTCATACGAACAATTAAATAAATTATATAACTTTCAAGTGATAAAAAGTTTAGACTATGATGTATGGCAAAAAGCAAAACAAGAATATTCTTATACAAAACCTGAATCCCTTTTAGTTTCTATTGGAATTTCTGATACAACGAGTGATACACAACAAATGATAGAGTTTCTTGATAGTAATAATAATTTTAATTCAAGAAAAAAATAATTTTTATTTATAAAATTTGTGTTATAATAAATATAGATTTAGTATTTATCAATTCTACTTTTGTGCAAGAGTTCAAAATAGGCTCTGTAATCGCACCATAATTGATTGATACTCGAGCTATTTATAGTCCGAGTTTTAAAAAACTTAATTTTATGCTAAAGTATTTATAAAATTAAAATGACTATGTCATTTAGAAAACACACTTGCATATTTACTAAATAATATGTGATTGTTTAATATCTTAATATTGGAGGGAAATTTTTATGAAAATTGATTACTTTTGTTTTAGTGTTCCTTGCTTAGGCACAACAGATTATAGTATAAGTGAAAATGATGATGAGAACACTATTTGGATAAAAACTAAAGAACAAGAATTGATGGATGCTGCTAAAGAGAGAGATATGCTGGTAGTGTTTGATAGAAATACTAAGAAATTTTATATAGACAGTGAAGAAATTGAGATTAGGGACAAGGTTATATTTCCTAGGAGTTTTATATCTACTGAAAAGGAGCTTTTAAACCAATTAGAAGAAAATGGTGCACTAAGTATTCAAACAAAAGAAGATTTGGGGAAAATCATGAATTGGCCACAAAAAATTCAACCAGTACATAGAAGTGTTGTTCAAACAACTTATGAAGATTTTCAAAATAACTCTGAGAAATATAAACTGTTTTTCAAAAACATTTTTTTGAAAACAGTGAAAAAAAGTCACACACATTGTATTTTGAAATATTTTGGATATATAGATTTAGAAGGGGAAAAATATTTTACAACAAGCCCTACATTAAGGAACGTGTCTCTGAAAGACTCTATTTTTCTTTCTGATGTTTTTGAACCAATCAAAGATGAGAAAAACAATATGGATTGTAAAGAATATCGAGTATTCGTTTTAAATAATTCTTTACTAAGCATTTCTAGATCATATGTGGATTATCCAACGGAAGTTCCAAATGAAGTTATATTGTTTGTTGAAGATCAAATAAAAAATATATCTTCTGTGTCAAATTTTCCTAGTAGTTATGTTTTGGATGTTGGGCAAATATTAATGGATGGTAAAGAAGTTATTGATATTATAGAGTTTAATCCAATAAGTTCTTCAGGTTTAGAAGTTTGTAATCATTTAGTTGATGAATTAGTAAAACTAGAACAAACACCTCAGTTTGTGAAGAAAAAATTAATTAAAAAAAATTAGAGTTGTTCTACTTCTTCCTTTAGGGCACCAAATAATATATAGCAAACCCTTATTTTATGGGTTTGTTTTAATTTTATACTCCGAAAAATACTTCGAAACGATTTCTAAAAGAAGTTGATTTTTTGTTATTATTTAAAAAAGACAATTTAGATGATTAATAGTGTAAAAAATGAAGCACCAGTAGATGTTGTAAAAAAATGGTTAAGAAATAATTTCATTTCTATTGTATGGAAAGAATTAAGTAATGAAAGTTTTAAAGGGGGCGAATTCGACACGTTTAAAAATGAGGCTGGAAGCAACACTTTTAAAATGTCTCCTCAAAAATGGATAAGAGAAACAAATGCTATTGGAATTATTTCTGAATACTGAAATTCAAATTCAATTTAACAATTTTTGTTTTATCAATTAAGTGAAACTTTGGAATTAATAATATCTGTGTTAAAATAAAATTGTGTGGAGGATTATAATGGAGAGAAAAACAATCTTAAATGATGAAGAATATTTGAGACAAATATCTCGACCTGTTGATTTAAATGATGAAACTTATAAGAAAGAAATAAAATTATTAGAACAATTTTGTCTTGAAACAGAATGTTTTGCTTTAGCAGCGGTGCAAATTGGTATTCCCAAAAGAATAATATATTTAAAAAACACAACTTTAGATGTACCTTTACAGAACATGAAACATAATGAATCTAGGGTATTAATAAATCCAATTGTTACTTCTAGAAGAGGGCATACTAAATATTGGGAAGCATGCTTAAGTTGTTTAGATAATATGGGTTTAGTGAGTAGACCATATGAAATTGATGTACAATACTATGATAAAAATGGTTTTGAAAATGTTCAAACATTTGAAGGTTTTGAAGCAACGGTTTTGTCCCATGAATTGGATCATCTTGATGGAATTCTTCATATGGATGTAGCAGAGGAAGTTTTAAATATGCCATTAGAAGAAAGAAAACTCTATAGAGAAACACATCCTTATGAAGTTATATCAAAAACATGTGATTATGATGAAATAATTGCCAAGAATAAAAAGAAATAACTTGTAAGAATATAAAGTTTGTAAAAATGTATTGCAATATTTTTATCATTTGTTAATATTTTATTAGAAGTTAAAGCGAAAGGATTTGATATAAGTGCTAAGTGATTATACTTGTTTAAATAATAAAACATTTGAAATTGAAGAAGAAAATGATAGTATCCCTGTTGATAAGCAATTAGCAAAGGCAATTTCTATATTAAATCAAAAAGGTTATTTGGTAGAAATGTTTAGTAGAGCTAGAATAACAAAACCATTTTTAATTGGTGCTTTAGTTCATGACTTAATTGAACAAGAGTTACTAGTGGTAAATGAAAATACAAAAGATAAAATAAAAAAAGTAATTAATAATTCAGATTATGAAGCAACACTTATATGCTTTAAAAATGAATATAAATTCGATAAGTTACCTACCGGATATAAACTAATTGGTAAAAATTTACACTATAATTTAAAAATTCTAAAAGATAGTGAAAACATTGAAACAAAAGAATTAATTGAATTATATAAAGAACATGAGGAGAGTATTAAAAATTTAGAAAATTGGGCAATTGATTTGCCAAAAAATAATAGGTAAATTGAATAGTTAAATACTTAATATCAATTCTTAAGATGGAATTGATTTTTTTTAGTTGGTATAGTAATATTTAATTATATAAGAATATACTATTTTTGAGGAGATAATATGGAAATTAAGGGTTTAAATGATAAAGAAGTGCTTGAATTAAGGGAGAAGTACGGGAAAAATGAAATAGTTACTAATAAAAAAGAGAATTTTATAGTTAAAATAATTCATATTATTTGTGAACCAATGTTTTTGCTTCTTATTGCCGCATCAACAATTTATTTTGTGCTTGGTGAGGTAAGAGATGGAGTTATAATGTTTATATTTATTTTTGGAATAATAATTATAGATATTATACAAGAATGGAAAACCGATAAAACTTTAAATGCATTAAAAGATTTATCTGAGCCTAAAATAAAAGTTTTAAGAAATAATGAAAAGATATTAATACCTAGTTGCGAACTTGTACCAAATGACATTATGTATGTACATGAAGGGGTTAAAATACCTGCAGATGGTTATGTATTAAAATGTAGTGGATTAAAAGTTGATGAATCAAGTTTGACAGGAGAATCAGTTGGTGTCTTTAAGAGTTGCGATAATAATAACTCTAAGGATTATTGGAAGAGTAATTATATATATCAAGGTACTTTAGTTGAACAAGGTACTGGAATAATTAAAGTAGATAAAATTGGTAATGAAACTGAGTATGGGAAAATAGGTATCAATATAAATAAGGCAAGTAGTGGTAAAACACCCCTTGAAAAGCAAACTGATGCCCTAGTAAAAATATGCGCATTAATTGCTTTAGTATTATTCCTACTAGTTACTATTCTAACATTTATTAATTTATCTAATTTGAGTTTTTCTGATAGATTAGTAAAAAGCATCTTATCAGGTGTTACTCTTGCAATGTCTTTGATACCAGAAGAGTACCCAGTTGTTTTAACAGTATTTTTATCAATGGGTGCATGGAGACTTGCAAAAAAGAATTCACTTGTAAAAAAACTTTCTTCAGTTGAAACACTTGGTGCAGTATCAGTGTTATGTGTTGACAAAACAGGAACAATTACAAAAAATATAATGGAAGTTGCAGATATTAAAACAGATAATGTTAAAGAATTTATTACTAATATGTGTTTATCATGTGAAGAAGAAACATATGATCCTATG
>CAKOSE010000035.1 GCA_934102055.1 uncultured Bacilli bacterium
AAAATACATTATTGAACTAAATGCAACTTGAAAAATATATAAAATATAAATTGCATTTACTGTTTAAAGTAATAGATAAATAAAATTATCTATATTTTTTTTTAAAATAATGATATAATAACCCTAGGTGATTTTATGTTAGATCTAAGTAATTACACACATATATTAATTATAATCCTAACATGTTTTCTATTTTGTTTTCTAATAACATTTTACATAAAAAAAATAGCAAAACATATAGGAGCAATGGATATACCAAACAAAAGAAAAGTCCATACAAAACCAATGCCCAGATTAGGAGGTCTTGGAATATTCCTAACATTTCTATTTGGATATATGTTATTCGGAGTTCAAAGTATCCAAATGAATGCTATTCTAATAGGAGCATTTATCATTATCATAGTCGGAGTAATAGATGATATAAGTCCAATAGGAGCAAAAACAAAACTATTAGGGCAAGTAATAGCAGCAGCAGTAGTACTCTTCTACGGAGGAATAATCCTAGACAAAATAACACTATTTAATATGCACATCAACTTTGGTTTATTATCCTATCCATTAACAATATTATTCATAGTAGGATGCATAAATATAATTAATTTAATAGATGGCTTAGATGGTCTCTCAACAGGAACATGTAGTATATTTTATGCAACAATAGGAATAATAGCATTCATGAAAGCAAGCTTCGGTGGACTAAACGTATCACTTGCATTTATCATGCTCGGAGCATCCTTAGGCTTCCTTTGCCACAACTTTTACCCAGCAAAAATCTTTTCAGGAGACTCAGGCTCAATGTTCCAAGGATTCATGATAGCAACAATCTCACTACTAGGATTCAAAACAGTATCAATGACATCATTCTTTATTCCAATCCTATTATTAGGAATTCCAATCCTAGATACATTATTTGCAATAATAAGAAGATTAATCAAAAAAAGACCAATATATATGCCAGATAAAGCCCATCTTCATCATCAATTACTAAACCTAGGATTATCTCATAGAAACACAGTACTAGCAATATATGCAATGAACATATTATTTGCATTCGCATCAATAATATATGTACTAAACGATAAAAAACTAGGAGCAATAATATATATAATAATCTTACTCTTAATAGTATTTATAATAACAAAAACAAGTATAATCGCAGATAATAAAGAAACAAAACCAAAAAATAATCACAATTAAGTGATTTTTTTTAATAAAAAACCTTGAAAAACAAAAAGAAAATGATAAAATATAACATGCAATTGGAAAAATATGGAAATTGCGTTTAATATGCGTTAATAAATAAAAACAGTATAGTATAATATGAAATGAGGGAGAGAATATGGAAGAATTTACAAAATGGTTAGGAATCAACAATAAGTTAGCAAAAATAATAACATGGATACTAATTATAATGGTAATGATCATCATAATTAATACAGCACTTGAAAGCGTAGGATTTCCACAGTACCAACTAACATATGCTAATATTAAAAATTTATTCAAATAATGGAGGATGATTATGGAAAAACACGATGAAAAAAAGAATAAAAAGAGAAAAAAGAAAAATGGTATATGGTTTAACAATACAGAATCCATAGAATATTATGCCCAAAACAAAGCAGCAAAACTCGAAAAACTAATAGAAAACATAATATTTTATGGCATAACCATACCACTTCAGCTAATTCAATCAGCAGGAGTATTTATAATAGCATATTTCAATCATGCATTCGCAGAACTATCATTTTTCTTAATAGGCTTTTTCTTTGTAAGAACATTTCTAGGAGATACATTTCATCTTAACTCAACAATAGCATGTACAACATTTACCTGGACCATATTTTATATAATAACGGCACTAATACCAAGTATTTATATAAGCGTATTATTATGTATATTACTAGGGTGTAGTCTTGCAATATATATGAATTACATAGTAGTAAGGGATGAAGAAACGTGTCAAAAAGATTAAAAACATTATTAAAACTACCATCAGATAGAGATAAACTAGTAGAAATGTGTAGAGAAAAAGGATTAAACGGTTATGAAATAGAAATAATATTAAGAATCTACTGGAAAAAGCAAAGCTTAACATATATTTCATACAATATGGATTTCCTAAAATACGGAAAACCTCAAAGATATTATTCAGTAAGAAGTATAAATAACTTTCATAAAGAAGCCTTCCTAAAACTCTTGTTATAAAAAAAGATTCCGAAAAGGAATCTTTTAATATGTAAAAATGGTGCCGATTAACAGAATTGAACTGATCTCTGATGCTTACCATGCATCTGTTTTACCACTAAACTAAATCGGCCTAGTAAAAAAATTATAAACCACAAAAGTAATTTATAAATAGTCTCCATACAAATAATAACACAAACAAAAAGAAACTTCAATACTAGCACCAAAGTTTCTCAGTTATACACATTAAAGAATGTTATTATCTTGATTTGATATATTTTGATTATTATTTCCTTGATTATAATTATTTGAATATAAATTTTGATTATAAACCGGTTGATTTCCTCTATTACCATTTTCAAAAGAGGCTGAAGAATTTTGCTGATAATAATCTTGAGGTAAATTACCACCAATACGATTTATTTCAAAATCAATAAAATAATTATCAGGATTATTCTCATCAATTAATAAATCAACCATACCATCTGAATCACAAGTTTTTCGATCATTCCTTACATCACCACATAATGTTACATTATGTCCATTTGGTAATACATAATCCACAACAGGCATTTGAAGAGGAACATCATTCACTATTGTTCCAGAATTTTCCAATCGGTATGGCAAATTTTTAACCAATTTACCTGTCTTATTTAATTCCAATATCTTTTTCACCCTTTTATTAACTTTATTAATATTTACACTTGCTACAATAATAAAAAGTATTGGAAGTAAAGTGAAAAATAATAAAAAATTATTCCCAGATTTAGAATACTCCGTCATACAATTCGAAGGATTACTTGAATCATAATAAACAGTTTTATTACTATTACCAGGGTTTACAGTAGAAGACATCCCAGAAGTACATACATAATCCCTTCCATCAACTACATACGAATAAACTGGTGAATACATAATATCACCTTCATCACTTATATACGATTTAACTTCAACATTTGTTGATGTGACACTCGAATCAAAACTCTTCAACTTAATAATTGATGATACAGAATAAACAGTCATCACAATAAAAAAGAAAATTCCTAAAAAAAGAAATAAATAAAAAAAACTTCTGCCCTTCTTTACATTTTTAACATTAATATCATACATATATACACACCTCTACTTTAAATAATAAGTATATAATTATAAGTTGTCAATTATTATTAATCATATTTAAAACGTTTTACACTAAAACTAAATATAAAATCATAAATTATTACAAATCCTCCATCATTTATCAAAAAAAGTAATATAAATTATCAATACATAAAAAAACGAACTAATAGTTCGGTATATTCAAATATGGTGGAGACGAGGAGAATTGAACTCCTGTCCAAAAGCAAATTAATTTAAACCTCTACAAGTTTAGTCAGTTATAAATTATCATTATCTACAAAGTAACCGACATCCAAATAGATAACTATCCTATAAAAATTCATCATTGCATATAGGCACTACAATAATATAGCTTACTAGGTATAACCCTAAAATATTCCCGTAAGCAAAGAATAAGTTAGAGCTCGCTAATTAAATACTAAGCGAATTGTAATTGTCTGTTTCCAGATATATTTAAATTTGCATTTAAAGATTGCCATCTACTTGCAATTTAAACCATTACACTTCTGTCGAACCCGATCGTCCCCATGCACTAATTATAACACATAATTAAACCAATATCAACAAACGCAAATTAAAAAAATACCACAAAAAACCTTGAAAAATATAAATATAGTGATAGAATATAAAAACAAAAAATGGAATAAATTACCATTTTGCACATCCGTTGCGTTACACATAAAATCAATAGTATTATAATAAAGGAGAGGTAAAATATGAAAGATTTCATAAACTGGTTAAAGAACAACGAAAAGATAGGTAAAGTAATAGTATGGTTATTTATAATAACAATAGGTTTAATAATTTTAAACATAACATTAGAAAGCTTAGGGTTACCTCATTACAGTATAGTGAACTCCAAAATTACTGAAATTAGTGTCAATAAAATATATGATATATTGATAAGCTGCTTTGTATGTATTTTTAACTTCTATTCAATGGTTTTACTATTCTTTAGGGTTAAAGAATCTAAGAATATATTTAAGTGGTCAATGTTATATATGATAATTAACTGGATAATAGCCTATTTTCTAGGATATATAGCAGGACAAATCTATATAATATGTTTTATAATGATTTTCTTTTATTTATATTCTAATAGGAGCAAGAAGTATATACTATATAGCATTTTATCTTGGATAATAAATGTGATGGTTCAAGGTATAACTTACACCTGTAAAATGAAGTTAATGAATGTTGCAGAGATGGGTAGATTTGCAAGTAATTTATTATCATTAGATTACTTTATAATTATGGCCATGATTATATTAGTTAAAGAATTATACTTAAAGAAGCGAGGTGAAAAAAATGGGTGATGGGCCAATTAGTGTTCTATGGTGGGGAAAATTCAACCACGAAAAGAAATTAGCACAAAAAATATCAACAAGTCTAACTAAAAAATAAAACAATTAAAAAATAGATATAAGGGCTCATATCTATTTTTTAATTAATGAAAAGTGAAAGGAAACAGAACATGAATGAAATATTAATGATGGAATTTGGAAACAATACTTTTATATACACAGACAGAGAAAGAAAACTTAATAAGCGAAGTGTAGAAGAAACTTATTGATTTTAACCACAAATAGTGGTTTTATTTTTGGTTAAAATGTGCTAAAATTGATTTAGGAGGATGATATTATGAAAATAAATATTCGTGGAGAAAAAATGAATATAACTGAAGCAATGAAAAAATATGCTGAAGAAAAACTTCAAAAACTAAATAAGTATATTGAAGATAGTAATGAAATAACAGGAACAATCTTATTTAAAGTATATGGACCTAAACAAAAAATAGAAGTTACTATTCCTCTTAAAAGTTGCACATTAAGAGTAGAAGAAGAAGGAGCAGATTTCTATGCTATAATTGATACTAGTATAGATAAATTAGAAAGACAAATTAAAAAGAATAAAACAAGATTAGTTAATAAAAGAAATAAAAGTAAAATCGATTTTATCTTAGATTTTGAACCCGAAGAAGAAAATGAAAACAAAATAATTAAAAGAAAACAAGTAGAGCTAAAACCAATGGACGAAGAAGAAGCGATTCTTCAAATGGAATTATTAGGACATGACTTCTATATGTTCAAAAACATAGAAACAAACAAAATGTCTGTAGTTTACAAAAGAAAACACGGAGATTACGGAGTAATAGAAGAATAAGTTATTAGAGACATCTAATGACTTTTTTCTTTCTATAGGATATAATTCTACTTTTGTGTTAAAATATAATTGAAAGGCAAAGTGGTGAATATGAAGTTATCTAACAAAACAAAAATAATTTTATTAACAACATTACTAATAACACTCATGATTTTAATTATAACAGGTTATAATTTCTTTGTAAAAAAGGAATTAAAAATATCAAACCTAGAAGACGAAATAATCGAAGTAAACAGTACCTATAAAAAAACAAATCCCAATATATGCTATGGATCAGTTTTCGTCTGTAAACCTTTAAAGTACAAAGAAACAGGAAAAGTAAATACCAAAAAACTAGGAAACTATAAAATAAACTATAAAATAAACTATCAAAACAAAGAAAAAACAATCATAAAAACAGTAAAAGTAAAAGATACGACAAAACCTAAAATAATTATATCCACAGAAAAACTAATAGTATGCCCAAATGGTACTCCTTTAAATACCATAATAAAAGCTGTAGATAATTATGATGGGGATATAACAAACAAAATAAAAATAGAAAAAAATGGTAAAAACTTCATCTATAAAGTTAAAGATTCATCAAATAATCAAACAACTATCATTAAACAAGCAGAAATAAAAGATGACGTAAAGCCAAAAATAACTTTAAAAGGGAAACAAATAGAATATTTAAAAATAAATAGCACTTACGAAGAACAAGGTGCAGTAGCACATGATACTTGTGATGGAGATATAACAAATAACATAAAAATAACAAACAATGTAGAACCAAATAAAAAAGGAACTTATAGTGTAAAATACGAAGTAACAGATAAATCTGGTAACAAAAACGAAACAATAAGAACAGTAAAAGTCGAAGAACAAAAGAATATAACCAAACCAAACGGTAAAACAATATATTTAACATTTGATGATGGGCCAGGTAAAGACACAGGAAAACTCTTAAATATTTTAAAAAAATACAACATAAAAGCAACATTCTTTGTAACAAAAAATGTTAATAACTACAAAGAAATCCTAAAAAGAGAATATAATGAAGGCCACACAATAGGACTTCATACATGGAGTCATAACTATTCAATATATAAAGATGAAAAAACTTATTTTTATGATTTACACAAAATAGAAAATGCAGTTTATGAAATAACAGGACACAAATCAAAAATAATAAGATTTCCCGGAGGAAGTTCTAATACAATAAGTAAATCCTATCAAAAAGGAATAATGAAAAAACTAACAAAAGAAGTAGAAAAACGAGGATATATATACTTTGATTGGAATGTATATAGTGGAGACGCTGGTGAAACACAAAGTACAAAACAAGTTGCAAAAAATGTAATCACAACACTAACTCAGCAAGAAACAAATGTAGTCTTACAACATGATATTCACACATATAGTGTTAATGCCGTAGAAAAAATAATAAAATATGGTATAAAACACGGCTATAACTTTGCTCCAATAACAGAAAATACTCCATTAATCCAACATAAAGTAAATAATTAACCAAAGAGATATCAAAAAAAGTATTGAAGTGATAAAGTAAAAGTAGACACATAAAAAGAATGTGATCTACTTTTCTTTTGTTATAATTAAATTAAGGAGAT
>CAKOSE010000036.1 GCA_934102055.1 uncultured Bacilli bacterium
ATTAAAATACATTATTGAACTAAATGCAACTTGAAAAATATATAAAATATAAATTGCATTTACTGTTTAAAGTAATAAAATCATGAAATAATCTTGACTTTTCTTAGCAATATATGGTAATATCTTATATGTTTAAGGCCTCGTAATAGTGCTTTAAACCACATTGAAAAGGTAAAAGTTCTACTTGGTAGGCACCTTAAGAGTGAGTCTTAGGTAAAAGATAAGGAGGTAAGTATGAAAGCAATAATTAAAACTGGTGGAAAACAATATTTAGTTGAAGAAGGATCAGTTATTTATGTTGAAAAGTTAAATGCTGAAGAAGGAAAGAATGTTGTTTTTGATGAAGTGTTAATGCTTGATGGAAACTTTGGTAATCCTAATGTAGAAGGTGCTAAGGTAACAGGAAAAGTTGTAAAACATGGAAAAGGTAAGAAAATAAGAATCTTTAAATATGTTAACAAGAGTAAGAGTACTCGCAAGAGTCAAGGACATCGTCAACCATATACAAAGGTTGAAATTACTAAGATCAATGGTTAATTAATATGATTAAAGTAAAAGTTGAAGAAAAGAATAAAGAAGTAAATAAAGTAATGATAACTGGACATGCTCTTTATGATGATTATGGTAAGGATATAGTTTGTGCTTCGGTTAGTAGCATTGTTATAACTACTGTAAATGCTATTTTAAGAATAGAAAAAGATGCAATTTTTGTGGAAGAAAAACCATTTGTTATTGAAGTAAAGAAAAGTACAGAAATAACGAAGAAGTTAATAGAAAACATGATATCTTTATTAAAAGAATTAGAGAGAGATTATCCAAAAAACATTAGATTTTTATAGGAGGAATATTTATGTTAAGATTAAATATCCAATTATTTGCTCATAAAAAAGGTGGAGGTTCTACTTCAAATGGTAGAGATTCAGCTGGACGTAGATTAGGAGCTAAACTTGCAGATGGACAAAGTGCTAAAGCAGGAGCTATTATTTATCGTCAAAGAGGAACTAGAATCCATCCAGGAGTAAATGTTGGAATGGGAAATGATCATACATTATACGCTAAAATAGATGGTGTAGTTAGGTATGAAAGACTTGGAAGAGATAAGAAACAAGTAAGTGTATTAGAAAAGTAATACGCTTTTTTTGTGCAGAAAAAGCGAAGTAGAACAAATGTTTGTTTTGTGCTTGATTATATTTTTGTTATATGTTATATTAAATCATGAAAAAGTTAAAAGAGGTAGATTATGAAAGTAAATGAAATATATGATGTAGAAGTAATAGATGATAATCAAAATGGAAATGGTATATGTAAGATAGAGGGTATCCCAGTTTTTATAAAAAATGCAGTAGCCAATGATTTGTTAAAAATAAGAATAACAAAAGTTATGAGAAAATATGCTTATGGAGAGGTTATATCTTTTTTAAAGAAAAGTTCTAATAGAATAGAGAGTGAATGTAAGTACTATGATAAATGTGGGGGATGCAATCTTATGCATGTTCCTTATGAAAGGGAAATAAAAACAAAAGAAATATATTTAAGAAGACTTTTTGGGGATAAGTTAAAAGGGATAGTTTCGTTAGATAGGTATAATTATAGAAATAAGGTTACTCTTCATGTTGATAATGGAAGACTGGGTTTATATGATGAACAGACTAATAATTTGATATGTATAGAAAAGTGTAAGTTACTTGATAAGAGAATAAATGATTTGATAAAGGTGTTAGGTTCGTTTGATTTATCTAGGATAGATGAAATAGTAATAAGAAAAGGAGATAAAGACTTATTATTACATATAATAGGAGATTTAGATGAAAGTAGTATAGAAAAGTTAAAACAGAAAAAGGAAATAACGATATATAAAAATGATGAACTTATATTTGGAAATCAATTTATAGTTTCTAGTGTAGGAAATTTGAAGTATTTAGTAAATCATAGGGCTTTTTTTCAGGTGAATAGTAAGTGTTGTTATAAGCTTTATGAAGAGATAAAAAGTGAAGTAAGTAAAAGTGATAGGCTTTTAGATTTATACTGTGGGATAGGTAGTATTGGTTTATATTTGTCAGATATTTGTAATAAGGTAGTAGGAGTTGAGATTAACAAGGAATCGGTAAAGTGTGCTAGAGAGAATATAAAATTAAATAATATAAGAAATTATGAGGTTATTTGTGGTGATGCATCAGTTATTTGTGATAGTTTTGATACAGTAGTAGTAGATCCTCCTAGAAGTGGTTTGAGTAAAATGGTAATAGATAATATAATTAAAATGAGACCTGAAAAATTGATTTATATATCTTGTAATCCAAGTACTTTAAAAAGAGATATAGATTTATTAAAAGGTTATGAGTTAGTAACAGTAAAAGGATTTAATATGTTTCCTTGTACTAAGCATATTGAATGTTTGGCAGTATTACAACTTAAATAAAACTTTATATTCAAGCGAAAACTATGTGTTTTATTCGAAAGAAAAAAGGCAAATAACAAGTAAACTATTGATATATTTATTGATTTATGAAAAAATATGTGTAGTATATGTTATTTTACACTTTCTTAATTTATCCAAAGTAAGCGAAAATAAAAAAGGTTTGTTTTATGAATGAATTACTAATGAATGAGAGGTTAAAATTTCATAATAAGTCACATGAAAAGTTAACAAAATGTGTGCTGTTGAAACTAGTTAAATGAAAAATATATTTATAAGGAGAGAAAACTATGGGAAGTATTAATAAGATTTTAAAACCAAAAGACTGGAGGATAATAGATTCTTTTGAAAATAAGAATTTATCTAATGACATTGTATATAAAATGTTAGTGGGATATGGAGAAGATCAAGGATATTATGATATATATGATTTTATATCTAAAGATAATTATGATAATTTGATTGATGATAAGTATCATGTAGTTACATTTCCATATTCTGAGATTCCGATTCTTTTATTTGATGAAACTGGTAATCATATACCTATGGTAAATAATTTTGAAGTATCTCAAGAATTATTAACAAATTATCAAATAAAGGCAATAAGTGAAGAAAAGTCTAATAATTCTAAAGTTAGAAGAAAAAAACAATGTAAAATAAATGTCTATTAATAAAAAATATATAGAAAAAATATGATTATAATGATAAGATAATAAAAAAAGATTTATAGGAGATGAATGTATGAAGAGTTTAATAGTTAATGCCTTTCGGGGTTTTTGCATGGCTCTTGCGGATAGTGTTCCTGGAGTGTCGGGAGGTACAGTGGCGTTTATTTTAGGGTTTTATGATAAATTCATAAATTCTCTTAATGATTTGTTTAGTAAAGATGGAAATAAAAAGGAAGCAATCAAATTTTTGATAAAGTTAGGAATAGGATGGATTATAGGAATGGCTCTTGCTACTATTATCTTATCTAAGGTATTTGAATCGCATATATACGTTGTAAGTTCTTTATTTGTAGGATTTATTTTATTTGCAATTCCATTGATAATAAAAGATGATTTGAAACTTTTAAAAGGAAATTATAAGCATTTAATATTTACAGTAATAGGAATAGTTGTGGTATCTTTACTTACATATTTAAATCAAAAAACAATAAATAGTATTGATATAAGTGTATCTAGTTTAAATATAGGACTTTGTATTTATACATTTGTCGCAGGAATGGTTGCAATATCTGCGATGGTTTTACCTGGTATATCTGGTTCAACGTTACTTTTGATATTTGGGCTTTACTTACCAATTATAAATGGTATAAAAGAAACGCTTCATTTGAATCTTGAATTTGTTCCAATATTATTTATATTTGGTCTTGGGGTAATTGCAGGAATATTCTTAGTGATAAGATTAGTTAAAAAGGCACTTGAAAAATATAGAAGTCAGACAATTTATACAATAATAGGGCTTATGATAGGATCGGTATATGCAATTATTATGGGTCCTACAAGTTTAAGTACTCCGAAAAGTCCTTTGTCATTTGCAACATTTAGTGTTATAGCATTTATAGTGGGTGGAGTAGTAGTATTTTTAATGGAATATATTAAAAATAAAATAGGAAATGAAGATTAGAGAAAAAGTTCTCTTATCTTTTTTCTTATGATATACTTATATGGAAAGAGGAAATATGTATAATAAGATTAGAAATGATAAAGAAATAATTGAAATTTATGAAAAGGTAAATGAACTTGAGAATAATACAGATGCATGGGCTCATCATGACTTTACCCATGTTTTAAATGTAGCACATATTGCAGAAGAGGTTTTAACTAAGCTTAATTATCCTGAAGATATAATAGAGGACACTAAAGTAGCAGCACTTCTTCATGATACAGGGGCTACTTTAGGGAAGAAAAACCATGCTGAGAGAAGTTATATTTTTGCAAAAGATTACTTGATAAGAAATAATATAAAATTAAAACATCATGAAGAAGTTTTAGAAGCAATAAGGATTCATAGTGATGGTTTTGATACTGATAACATAATAGCACTAGCTCTTATTTTTGCTGATAAACTTGATATAACAAAAGACAGGGTAGCACATTATGGAATAAATGTTGAGGGGATGAGACAATTAATATATATAACTGATATAAAAATAAAAATAGAAGATGGAAAGTTAAATGTATATTTAGAAGCAGATCAAAAAATAGATATTAAAGAATTAACAGAGTTTTATTTTATACAAAAGGTTTTAAAATCGGTACAAGCGTTTTCTGAAAAGTTAAATTTAGGATTTAATGTTTATTTAAATGATATATCTTTAGTGTTGAAGTAATAGTAAATAAGTTTTTATTAAAGTAAATTAAATATAAAAGTAGCAATTGTTGCTTTTTTTTTGTATAATCTATTTAGGAGGATAAGAAGATGTCTAAATTTGATAAGGAATACTTAAAATTATGTAAAAAAATATTAACAGAAGGGGTAGAAGTTCAAAATAGAACTGGTACTAATTCTATTAAGATACCTAGTTATAATTTTCATTTTGATCTTAGTGATGAGTTTCCTATGCTTACTACAAAACAAGTGTTTTATAAGAATGCTATAACTGAGATGCTTTGGATATATCAAGCTCAAAGTAATGATGTTAGATGGCTTAAGGAGAGAAATAATCATATTTGGGATGAATGGGAAATTGGTGATGATGGTATATGGAAAGCAACTCAAAATGTTTTAGATGAAAATGGTAAATTGGTAAAAAGAGATATTGAAAGGGATTTTGGAAAGGAATGGGCTCATACGATAGGGACAGCATATGGCTGGATAGTGAAAAGATATGGTCATATAGATAATTTGCTTTTTAAGATAAAGAATAATCCTACTGATAGGAGAATGATAATGAGTCTATGGCAAGATGAGTTTTTGGATACTGCAGTACTTCCGTCATGTGTTTGGTGTAGTGAATGGGATGTAACGGATGGAAAATTAAATATGTTAGTACATCAAAGAAGCTGTGATGTGCCACTTGGGCTTCCATTTAATATAACTCAGTATGCAGTACTTTTGAGTATGATAGCACATTGTACGGATTTAGAACCTGGAACAATAGATTGGTCTATTAAAGATGCTCATATATATGTGAATCAAATTGATGGTATAAAGGAACAAATTGAAAGAGGAGAAACTTTAGAGGATTTAGAGGCTCCAGAACTATGGCTAAATCCAGAGATAAAAGACTTTTATCAGTTTGATAATTCAAGGGAGTTAAAAGATATAAAAATAAGAAAATATAAACATCATGGAAAGATATCTTTTCCAATATCACAATGATAATAAATATAATAGCTGCAGTAGGTAAGAACTTAGAGCTTGGTAAAAATAATAGATTGATTTGGCCTATAAAAGAGGATCTAAAATATTTTAAAGAGAAAACTATTGAAAAGACAGTAGTTATGGGGGAGAATACTTATAATTCAATAGGAAAAGCTCTTCCTAATAGGAATAATATAGTTTTGTCGTATGATAAAAAAAAGATAAAAGATGTAACTGTAATAAATGATTATAACGAGGTATTTAGTTTAGATGAAAAGGAAATATTTATAATTGGAGGGGCTTCTGTTTATAAATTATTTCTTCCGTATGCTGAAAATTTGTATTTAACAGAAATAGATATGGAGGATAAGGATGCTGATTGTTATTTTCCGTCTTTTGATAAGACTAAGTATGTAAAAGAGATAATAGGGGTTAATACTAAAGATGATATAAATTATTCATTTGTTTGTTATAGGAGAAAGGAATAGAAAAATGAAAGGAAAACTAATTGTAATTGAAGGTTCAAGTGATGGAATTGGTAAGACAACACAGTTTAATCTTTTGAAACAAAGATTACTTGATGAAAATATAAAAGTGGAGTCTCATCATTTTCCTAGTTATAATACGTATCAAGGAAAACCGGTAGAGGAATATTTAAAAGGGACTTTTGGAAAACCTGATGAATTGTCTCCTTATTTTGTAAATAGTTTATATGCGGTAGATAGGGCAATTACTTGGAATATAGATTTAAAGAGAAAGTTTGAACAAGGGGATACTATTTTGCTTGATAGATATACTACATCAAGTTTGATATATCAGAGTACTTTGATCGAGGATGATGAGGAAAAGAAGAAATTTTTAAATTATGTGATGGATTTTGAATATAATAAAATAGGTATAAAAAAGCCTGATAAAGTGATTTTTTTAACAGCAGATTTAGATATAATTACGAAGATGAGAAATAAAAGAAAAGAGGAAAATGGTGAGGCAGTAGAAGGTGATATTCATGAGAATGATTTAACTTTTATGAAGAAGGTTTATGATAATGCGACATTTGTAGCAGATTATTTGTCTTGGGATATAATAAATTGTTCTAAAGATGGACAAATGAAATCAATTAAGGAAATAAGTGATGAAGTATATAAAGTGGTTGTATAATTGTAAATGATGTGAGACAAAATTTATAAAAAAATTAAAAGCAATGGCTTCTTTCCACTTTACCATTATGTCTAGGTGTACGTGGTCTAATTAGTTTATGAATAATATTTAATTCGTTTAATAAAGCATCAAGAGGATGAATTTTATCTGTTTTCATTGTATAAGTGAATTCTTGTCCG
>CAKOSE010000037.1 GCA_934102055.1 uncultured Bacilli bacterium
GAGTTTTATAAAAAATCAGGGCCCCACTAAAAAGTGGAGACCCTCTTATTTTCTACCCCACCAAAAAGTGGAGAGCCGATTGATTTAATCATTAACATCGCTTTGGTGCGACGATTTTTGCTTCTGGAGCGAACGAGGAGAATCGAACTCCCATCCTAGCCTTGGCAAGGCCATATTCTAACCATTAAACCACATTCGCAAAACAAGTACATATATAATGTACCATTTTTCTTACTAAAAAGCAATTATTTTTAGTTAAGTTCTTCAAGTTTTTCTTTATCAAGCTCTACTCTACTAATAGAATTAAACCTTTTTGTTATCTTTTCTGTTGTTGTATGAATGTCATTCACATCCCTACTTACTGTTTCAATACTTCTTGATAACTTATCCCATCTATCTTTATATCTTCCAAACTCTATTCCTAATTTATTTAATTCCTCATGAATAACACTTGTATATTTATCTCTTTCTATATTTTTAAGTAACATTTGTATTACTGTAAGTGTAGATATTAATGTAGTCGGAGAAGTAATCCATACTCTTTTTTTATAGGCGTACTCTATTATATCTTGATGATAAGCATTTATTTCTGCAAATATAGCCTCAGCTGGTAAAAACATTATTGCCTGATTTGTAGTCACCCCAGGAATAATATACTTCATACTTATCGCATCTATATGTTTTTTCACATCTGCCTTAAATAACTTTTCATATTTTTCTCTTTCAACCCTACTAATATTTTTATCCACCATATTTCTATAGTTTTCAAGAGGAAACTTTGAATCTATTGCTATAGTACCAAGCGGTTCAGGTGCAAAAAGTATCGAATCTGCAACTGTTTGATTAGGCAATGTATATTGTAATCTATAAATACTATCATTTCTTTCTCCAAATACTGAAGACAATATATGCTTAAGGTTAACTTCCCCAAATATACCCCTTGTTTTCTTATCTGTTAATATTCCCTGCAAAGATACTATATCACTTGATAAAGAATCTATTTTCTTTTGAGCCTCATCTATTTTGGATAACCTCTCAAGTACATTAGAAAATGTCCTATTAGTCTTCTCAAAGTTTTGATCTAATCTTTCATTTACCTTCTCATTCATCAAAATAAGTCTTTGTTCTTGTTTTTCAGATAAACTATTAAAATCCTTATTTAATGAACTCTTAAGTTCACTCATCTCTTTCATTATACTAACTTCCAGCTTACCGAGTCTCTCTGTTATATTAGCCTCATTTCCCCTTTTCGTTAAACTTACAACCGTTAAAATCAAAATAATTACTAATAATCCTACTATTATATATTCCATTTACTTCTCCACCTTTACTACCTTTTCTACTATTTTACTTATAATGTATGCTGCTAAAACAAGAGCACCTACCCTTAAAAAATTTATTGGATCTTTTAAACTGTCAACAAAAGATACTGCTATATAACCATAAAATAACAGCATTGCAGGCTTTCCTATAATAAGTGCTATCAAATACTTCCTAGCAGATATCTCACTTAATCCACCAGCTATATTAACTGCAAATGCCGGAGTTATAGGAAGTGCAAATAACACCACTAATGTATTAAAATCAATATTCGATAATTTATCCATCCATTTTTTAATTGTTTCCTGTTTGCTCTTTGAAAACCAATGAATAAACTTATCTCTAAACAAGTACCTAAACAAATAAAACGATGAAATACATCCAGTTATAGTAGCTACATATGATATAAGAAACCCAAATAAATTCCCAAATGATAACATATTTAATCCCACTATTGCACCAAGCGGAAGTGGAGGAAATACTGATTCTAAAAGCACCAAAACAAATCCTCCCAAGGGACCAAAAGAAACCATTACTTCAACAAGATTATTTATAAAAACAGATATCTTTTCCATAACCCACTCCCCTTATTATGTTCTTATTATACCACGATAAACACAATAGTAGTATATAATTTTATAACTTTTCAAAAAATAGAAACATCCCAGTTGAAATATCTATTTTTCCACTCTTTACCCCTATATCTATATTACTTAATTCCTTTAACATAGAAAGAATCTCATCACCAGATATTAAATTACATTGTTCCTTCAACTTAGTTAATCTATATGGATGTAAACCATATAACTTTATCAACTCATGATCACTTAAAGACATAGATTTAACCTTTATCTTATAAAGAAGTCTATAATGATTAGCAATCGTATAAAGAATTTTTTCCTCAGTTTCATTCTCAAGTAACAATTCCTTATAAATACCCATTACTCTCTCTTTATTTCTTTTATTTATTTCATCTATTAAATTAAATATTGTACTATCATATCCCTTTTTTACTAAATTATTTACATCTTCCCTCGTTATCTCCTTATCATTATACTTATATAACTTCAATTTCTCAAGCTCATTTTTTATCCTTTTTATATTACTATCACAATGACTTATCAATAAATTTATCGCCAAAAAATCCATCTTATACCCATCTAAATTATCTTTTATATAAGCACTCAAATCATAATTCCATAACTCCTTATATTCTGTTTTTTCCTTTAAAACTTTAGTTATCTTTTTTCTATTATCTAACTCTTTATAAGATATAAGAACAAGTATATTATCATTCGGATTATCTAAATAACCTAAAAGAGGTTTCGGATCCTCTAGTCTATCAATATTAAATATCTTTATTATTTTGTCTCCAAATAAACTATAAGTATTTATATCAATAATCGCATCTTTTAAGCTATCCTCTTCTAAATTATAACCTATTACATTATCTTGTCCCTTTTCTATTCTATTTACTTCCTCTAAGACATAATCTTTTTGTCCTACTAATGTATATGTCATATCAACAAACTCCCAACTAATACTATTTATGCACCAAAAGAAATTATCAAAACTATTTTTAGATTTCATTCACTTTATAAATTTCTTTTCAAAGGTTAATATAGTTATAACACAGAACAAAAAATAAGTAAAATCTATACTTTAAATTATTAACATAGTCTTTGATATTATTATATGCATATGTATAACCTTGCTTTTTCATCTTTTCTAAATAGTAGTTATAAACAAAACAAGTGCATCCAAACATCTTATTTATTAATTCTTCTTAAATATAATTCGGATACAATCTAAACTTATAAACCTTGCACATACATAAGGCCATCTAGATAAATCAATTATAACAAACAAAACGTATGTTCGTCAATAGCTAATGAATTACTTTTACCGAAAAAATATAAATTTCCTGTAAAATAAAAAAGTTAAATTTTTATTATTTGTTTTAACTTTTTTATTACTTTTTTCTCTATCCTCGATATATAAGACTGACTTATATTTAACCTTTTAGCAACTTCTTTTTGAGTCAACTCATCTTTACCATTTAAACCATATCTCATCTGCATTATCTCTTTATCTCTATCATCTAACTTATCTAACTCTTCTCTTAAAACTCTTTTATCATACTCATCCTCTAAAGGTTTAGTCACTATATTATCTTCAGTTCCTAAAATATCCTCCAAATGTAGCTCATTCCCATCACTATCAAAACTTAATGATTCCTCAAATGATATATCTGTCTTTGTCTTTTTAGTTTTCCTTAAATACATCAATATTTCATTATCTATACACCTCGAACAATAAGTTGCAAGTTTTATATTCTTACCCCTTTTATAAGTATTAATCCCCTTTATTAATCCGATTGAACCAATACTTACTAAATCCTCTAAATCAACCTTCGTATTTTCATATCTCTTAGCAAGAAATACAACCAATCTTAAATTATGCTCAATTAACTTATCCTTTGCCCTTATATCACCATTTTCCTTTAACTCTAAATATCTTTCCTCATCCTCCTTAGAAAGTGGTGGAGGTAAAATATCAGTTGCCCCAACAAAAAATACTCCACCTTTTTTAAAAAACTTATTTAACAATTTTAATATCTTATTTTTCATTTTATTCCTCCCATAAATTCACATTTAAAATCATATCACAATCCTTCACGTGAAATTTGTCATTTGCTATGGCTAAATAAATATTTTCAATAAAACCCTTCTCAGACACAAATATCTTACTTATTTTAACAGCCTTCATAACTCCTGTACCACTAACAGTTTTAAACGGTATATAAACATAATCCTCATCCTTACCAAACATCTTATCATTATTTATAATAATAACAGGTCTATTAAAATATAACAAATCATTTCCCGTATCCATATAAGCCTCAAACTCATATTCCTTATTGCCATAATAAACATTTACCTTATACTTACTTTTAGCATGTCTTCTCTCCGCCTTAGTATAAAAAACATAAAAAATAGTTAAAACAAATCCAATCAAAACCAATATAAATATATTCAAACTATGCCCATTTGTAAAAAAAATCATCCCAACATTACTATATCCTATTTCTGTATTTATCAAATAAAGTCCTCCACCCATTATGATAGATAATATGATCAAATAAAGAAAATTATTCAAAGTATATTTAAAATTCTTATAAGAAAACGTTATAAGCAACATAATTATTGCCAGTATCATTTTCATAAAAAAAAATCCAAGTTGAGAAAACTCAAATAATATAACAAAAAAAGAAACCCCTCCAAAAAGTGAACCCAAAAATAATCTTATCTTTTTAACATTTCTCTTAAGTACTATAGATACCCCTAATAAAAGAATAAAATCAAATAAAAAATTTATTAAAAATATATAATCCAAATATATCTTCATCAAACCACCAAACTAAGTATAAAAAAAAGACATTCAGTTAAATGTCGATTTTTAAAAACTATTAGCTATTTCTTTAAAAAGATCACCACGATCTTCACATTGTTTAAATTGATCCCATGAAGCACTTCCAGGAGAAAGCAATATAACATCACCACTAGAACTAATCTCATAAGCCTTTCTTGTAGCCTTATCTATATAATTACAAAGATATGTTGGAATATTTAAAGAATTCCCAAATTCCTTTACTCTATTTTCACATTCCCCCATAGCAACTATTGCCTTTACATTTTTCATATAAGGCTTTAAATCATAAAAATTTTGTCCCCTTTCCAAACCACCAAGAAGAATTATTGTAGGTTCAGAAAAACTAGATAAAGCAATTTGTGTACACTTTATATTAGTAGCCTCTGTATCATTATAAAAAACTCTACCATTCTTATTACAAACAAATTCAAGTCTATGAGCAACACCAGTAAACTCCTTCAAAACAGATACAATAGAAAAAGTACTACATCCAAATTCTTTTACACCCATAACAGAAGCCATTATGTTTTCATAGTTATGAACTCCTCTTAATTTTAAATCATCAATAGAAATTATCTTTTCATCATAATAATAAATACTATCATTAAGTAAATAAGCTCCATCTATAACATCCTTAGAAGAAAAATACTTCTTAGTACTCTTAGCATTCTTAACACTATCTAAAAGATCCCTAGATTCCTTATTTAAAATAGCAACATCACTACTAGATTGATTTCTTAAAAGCTTACTCTTAACATACTTATAATGTTCATATGTCTTCATAAAATCAATATGAGCCTCAACAATATTAGTCATAATAGCAACATCAGGATTAAATTTAGATAAATTTTCTAGTTGCTGACAAGATACCTCTATAACTATAATAGTATCATTCTCCAAAGAATCAATAAAAGAACAAAGAGGATATCCAATATTACCAGCAAGAATTACCTTCCTATTATCCCTTTTCAAAAACTCATAACACAACGTAGTAGTAGTAGTCTTACCATTACTACCAGTAATAGCAAGTATCTTTATATTCTTATCCTTAGGAATACACCTATAAGCCATTTCAACCTCATTTATAACAGGAATACCAAGTTCATTACACTTTAAAATATATTTATGATCAATAGGAACACCAGGATTCTTTATAAGATAATCAACAGAAGATTCAATCAAATCATCAGGTTGAGAACCAAGAATCACCTTAATACCCAAAGATTCAAGTTCATCTAAAACCTTCTCATCATAAGTTTTAACTTTATCAACAACAGTTACATCACAACCTCTTTTCCTAAGAAACTTAGAAGCTGCAACCCCACTACGAGCAAGTCCTAAAACAACTACCTTTTTATTTTCAAACATATTATCACTCCATAACTTTAATAATTATAACACACTTTAAAACTAAGTACGAGGTTTTCTATCCTTAATTTCCTCCTCTTTTCTTTCTATAGATTTGACTTTCCTTCTTCTTGTAGAAGTTACCCAATCACCTAACAAATTTAATTTTGCTTCTCTTTCCTTTGATAATTCTCCTTTTC
>CAKOSE010000038.1 GCA_934102055.1 uncultured Bacilli bacterium
TTGGTGCTGTAAAACTAAACTTTAGATTAGTTGTTGTAGAATCTTTTCCTTGATTTGAACTTTTATATAAACCATCTAAAAAAGTCCAAGGGTATGTTGTATCATTTGTTACTGTTGGTGTTATTGCAGTTCCCCCAGTCATTGTTGTTGTATTTTTTTTAGTTTCATTATATTTATATGTTCCCTCCATAGAACTTGATGTACTTGATGCTCCTCCACTTCTTCCTGTATAATAACTAGAACTATTATTTATATTTACTTCTTTACATGTACCACCAGAGCATGTTCCATATTTTGAATGTGATAGATATGCTACTGCTCCCCATTCACTATTTTTTATCATATGAGTATCAGTAGTTGTATTTAAACCATACTGATTACCACTTACATTCATTTTCATTATGTTAGTTTCAAAATCACTTACTTCTCTATTTCCTAAGCTGCTTAAATTTGGTTTTGTTGTAATACTGTTTATTGTTCCCGTTAGTTCAAATTTTCCTATCCAGAAACCAGTTATTTCCTTATCTCCAAATGTAAATGCTGAATGAGTATATGTTTTATTATTACATGTACTATCTGTGCAAGTTTCTTTTGTTTCTTTTAATTTACATGTTTCTGAAGCCTTTCCATCTGTTCCACTTATTGCATCTTCACATGTTATTTCTCCAGTTTTATCTGTTCCCTTTTCAAATGTTATTTCAATTTGTTGTTCATTACTTGTTTTGGTTCCATCACTATTATAATTCCATACTTTATATTTATATCTTGGTATCCATACTTGCATTGTTAATATATCATCCATTGGTATTTCTGTTCCTACACTTGCTGATAAGTATTTACTTCTATTAGTGCTCCTTACTGTTACACTATTTGCCCATATTTTCTTATCATAATTATACCATCTATATTTTTCATTTGAATTTTTTTTATCAGCTTTCTTCCATGTTTCTGTATTTTCATCATAATATACTGGTATCATTCCTTCTGCAAGCTCTGGTTCATTTACTCCACTTTTATCTAAATTAGGTAATGCTACTGTTAATTCTATTGTTTTTGATCCAGTTATTGTATCTGTAAATACTGCATATGTTGTATTTACTTTATAAGAGACAATTCCGACTAATACTAAAAATATTATACTTAAAGTTGATATTATATAAGGATTAAATTCCTTTATATTTTTATTTAAAAAGTTATATAATTGCCCCTCCAAAGACGAATGCTTGTTTGTTTTTTGGTCTTTGTTTTTCATAGTTTTTTTAAATTTACGAATTATTTTACCCACTTTTTTTGAATTATTTTACCCAGCTTTGTGTTTAATAAAATAATTAAAATATTTCGGAAATTTCCTCCTTTCTTATCTTTTCTTATAAAATAATTCTACAATAAAACAACCTCTTTTTCAAGCGATTGTTGTCATTTTAAATTTCAAGACTAGAAAATAAAGAAAGACTATATATTTGTAAATTATGCATAACTATTTAAGACTTATTTCTTTACTGATTATCTTCTAATATTACTTGACCATCTTTTATTGGTATATTAGGGAAACTTGCATCAGTAAGCGTTATATTTCTAACTGGTGCTGCTGGATTTGCAATCTCAACAGTTTTTGTTGACGAATTCATAACAATAGATTTTACACCATCATCGAATGTATGTCCTCCATCACTCGTAATTTGTCTATAATATATTTCTATACTTTCTGATGATGAAAACGGAACATTATTAAATACTGCATTACCATCACCATCAGTTACTGCCTCCACTCCTGTTACAGTACCTGTACTATCCGTTCTAACGAATTTTGCCCCTACAATTTGAACACCAGTAGTTTTATCTCCAGTATCAGTCACATGAAGTGTTAAAACACCTTTTGCACTTATAGTAAAAGTATAATCATTCGTACCCTCTATTATAGTAACTTGTTTGGGCTCTAAAGTCGAAGCATCATAACCTCCTACTACTGCTGAAGCATTATATACTCCATTAACTAATTCAATACTTCCCTTACCATTAGTTATTGGGATTGTATGTCTCGCCATATTATCATTTCTCCTCCTTTTATTTTAATATTTGGATTATATTTATCCATTAAAAGTATTGTAACAAGATTTTTTCTACTTTTATTATTATTACCAATATTTATACAATAAACTTCATTTTTTTTTGCTATTAAAGGTATTTTTATAATTGAAAAATTAGAATATATAATCAACTTATACACCTCATTATCACATACTGGTATTTTTATTTTTCCAAAATAATCTGTTCTTCCCTCAAAAACAATCCTATTACATTTATTTATTACTCTTACTTTTAAATTACCTGGATTTATATTCTCGTTACTACAAAGTTTTATATAAATATAATCATTTATCATATCGTCACCTCATTACAATATATTTTATGAATAATTTCAGTTTCTTGTAAAGGCATTATTCCTCAACACTCCAAATAATTAAAGTAGAATAATCCTCATCTTTTAATAAATCTTTACTAGGCTTTAGAAATAATCCTTTATCTAGAGAAAATGTAATATTACTAATACTTATCCCTCCTCCATTATCACTTGATTCATATATTAATTTCTTATTTGTTTTTAATGCTATTTCTTTATTATCAAATTTCTTAAAAAATAATGAATCAATTAGCACTTTACCATTTTTTTCTATCATTGGATTTATATAATTTAAATATAATTTCCAATCAGAACTATTTATCCTACTATCAACTACAGTTACAACTGTTTTATTTTCTTTAAGTAAAATAGTTGGGTTAGTAGATGATGGTATTATATTAAAAGGAATATTTTCTGTTACCTTTAACAAAGTCAATTCTCCCATAAAAGGTGGTATTACCTTTCTTTCAGCAAAACAGCTATTCAAGCAAGAAATTATTTTAATTCTTGTATTGTTTGAAATAGCAGAATCAATACTAACTTCAAACAAACCATTTTCATCTGCTGTTGATGTTAAACTTTTATTATCATATTCTATTCTTACATTCGCATATGGTATGGTATGACCAGATATAACATTTGTAGAATCTACAATAGGATGAACATTTATCCTAAGAAGTCCTATCGTTAGTATTTTTTTATTTTGAAAAGAAAAACTATTTATATCTGATAAAGAACTTAACTCAGTATCTGTAAAATTATGTGAAGTAATAGTAGTACTATCTTTACTTAATACTCCCGTTATTTCAGCTAGCGTATTCTCTTTATACCAATAAAGTGCTGGTGTATCATCAATTGTACAAGCAGAAGTATAATCAAGAGCATATATCCACATATTAATTCTTGTAAACTTAAATGAAAATTCAACTGGATTATTGCTATATAAAACATTTGCATTCTTAGTATAAATATTTACATATTTTGGATTATCTAATATAAACTTTTGATTTGTACCCTTAAAATAAATATTATAATTATCAGATGGTGTAGTCATATATGTATTTAATACTGAAATACTTGCACCTTCTTTTACTATAAAGTCTCCAAATACATTCCACATTGGAATCCTTTGATGACTTTTCTCAATAAATGTAAAATTAGACATTTCTTCAATCAAAACATTTCTAGCTCCATGCGTTGTTGTTTTAGCAAATCCATTACCAGTTGTTAAAAGAAATTCTGCACCATGTCCTACTATTAAATCAAGTCTATTTGTCCCATTCATAAATTCTTTTTCTGTAGTAATATTCACTCTACTATTTGGCATAATTTTAACTGAAGATGGTATAACATCATTAAAGAAAAAAACTGTGTTAGTATTTGAGTTACTTTTTATTGTAGACACACCATCTATTATGATTCTATTCGAATCACAGACCCTTTGTGCCGAAACATTATTAATATCTTTTACTTCTATAACAGAATCAACAATTTTAGTTGTTCCATAATAATTATTTGAAAGTTCTATTCCACTAAAATTTACATTATTATACTCAACAACTACATCAGAATAATTTGGATGAGACGGAACATAAACAACTCCATAACCATGTGAAGATATTATATTCATATTTTTCAATACAACTCTTTTATTAGTTTTACTTACTTTTATAACTTCCTCTTCTAAACTTAAGTTATTTGTATAAGTGTATTTTTCATTCTTATATGTTCCATCAATTATTACTTTACTTTTATTGTTATTTATAATAAAACCATTAGTAGCAACAATATCATTACCTAAATAAATATAATTATAATCATTATCTTCACTCAACACTTGTTTTAATTCATCACTAGTAGTAACAACTACTGTATTATTATCTATTATTTGAATAATTATCACCTTCCTTTATAATAATTTATGTCAAAAATTAAAAGAGAAATAATTAAAAAGAATAGAGCTTTTCTATTCCTAATGTATTTTAATTACACTTAGCATTGCATTAGTACTTCCATTGAATTTCAAATTAACAGCTTTTGAGGACTTAATATTCAGTGTTATAAGATCATTTGAACTTAGTGAAACAATAGTAGTTCCACTTATATTGTTAATCATTTGAGCACTAAACTCACTTGTTGCACTCGTGGCAGGTTGTAATATATCATTTGCTCTAACTGACATAGTTATAGAACATTCCTCATTTGTTGCACCACATAATAAATATGATACTAAATATACTCCACTTTCCTTTATCTTAATTGAATTATCATCTGGATATTCTGTAAGAAAAGCAGTTCCTCTTTCAGGTAATGGAATTTTTGTATCAGTACCTTGGAGTAAAGAAAGTTGAGTATCAACCATTGAATATCTAATTCCATAAGAAGATACAAATTCTGTTCCTGGAGGTCCTGCTGGACCTTGTACCCCTCTCTCACCAGTATCTCCTTTTTCTCCTTTTGGAATAGAAAATGCAAGATGATGTACCCAGTTTTCAAAAGTATCCATAACAGTAGCAGGTTCACCAGGCTCTAAAGTTTCAGTTTCATCTATAGCAATATGCTCTGTTCTTCCTATTTCTCCTGGTAATCCCCTCGGCCCTTGATCACCTTTATCTCCTCTTTCTCCTTTTGGTATTTTAAAATCTAAAACCACATCTACAGGTGTTCCAACATTTATAACCTCTGCTTCTTCATTTGACTCTATTGTTTCAATATTTCCAATTTGAATAGTAGAGGGCCCCTGAGCACCCCTTTCCCCTTTTATTCCTTGTGGACCTATATCACCCTTTTCACCTTTGGGTCCAGGTATTCCCTGTGGACCAACTTTTCCATCTATTCCTTGTTCCCCTTTAGGTATCTTAAAATTCAAAATAACATCTTCATTCGTTCCCACATTTTCTACTTTAGCTTTTTCAGACGTTTCTACTGTTTCTGTAGTTCCAACATTAATACTAGTTGGTCCTGCAGGCCCTCTTTCCCCTTGTGGACCAACATCACCTTTTTCTCCCTTAGGTCCTATCAATCCTTGAATATAACAAAATTTATACTTTTGTCTTTCTACTTCAATCTTTTTTCTTATTCGCTCATAATCATTGCAATTATTCATTATACATCCTCCTTTATTTTTTAAGAATTAATATTTCACATTTAAATTCTCCTATTTTAATTTATGAAAATATTTTTAAAATGTATAATAAAAAATGTATAATATTAAAAAAATATGATCTTATTAGACCATATTTGATATGAACCCCGTTTCTTGGACAAAATAGAAACGAGGTTTTTGTATGACTAAAATAAGTTATGAAGAAAGAAT
>CAKOSE010000039.1 GCA_934102055.1 uncultured Bacilli bacterium
TTCTTTTACAGCATCATATAATGTCATTGAATAAAGTGGTTGTTGAACTATACTGTTATCTTTGAAAAATTGCTGAAGTGAAAAGTTAAAAAAGATAGTAGCTGTTACAGTTGGAGGAAAAATTGTTCCACCTTGTGGAGCTTGTCGTGAATTGATAGCACAACTTATGCCAGATAGTTATCAAGATATAAAAGTAATGTTAGATTATGAAAAAAATAAAGTTGTTTCATTGGATGAATTATTACCAGATTGGTGGATATAGTTGTTATTTTAAAAATATTGAGTGACTATATATGTCGCTTTTTTTGTAATAAACAAAAATTATAGTTAGTAAAATTTATAAGTTGATTTGAAGATATTTATAAACAAAATGAAAAGATTTCTTAAACTATATAGTTTATTTTTTTATTCATTAAAGAGTAAAAAGATACTTAAAAACTTATTGATAAGTTATTTCATTACAACTTTTTTACTCTTAATAAAAGATATTTTATTCTTTATATAAAGAAATCATTGTATTCATAAATTCATCATAAGATTTTACTTTAACAAGACGATCTAAATTAGAATTATTGCTATAAATTTGAGTAAGAAAAGAGAAAATATCAGCAAAATTAGAAAAATCTTGTTTATTAATGCAAATCATGAAAATAATTTTTACAAAAGATTTTTCCCAAAGAATTGGTGTTTTTAGTATGGATACAGCAATGACTGTTTTATTTGCATAGTAATCAATTGGGTGAGGTATTGCAATCATACCAAAATCAGTAGAAGATATTTTTTCCCTATCTAATACTTTTTGTTTATACTCCTCTTGAACATATCCAAGCTTTTTTAAAGAATCACTCATTTTGTTAATAGCATCTTCTTTTGATTTATATGTGGTATGAAGGTGAAATAGTTTTGGCTCTATAAGATCTTTTAGTAGAATAATTGCTTTTTCCTGTTCTTTTGATTTTTTTAGTTTGTTGATCATGAAAGCAATATTATCTTTATCTGTTTCGTTAAAAAAATTAGATATTAAAACACAGTTTTTGACTTGCTTGATAGGTATAGTTGTAAGAATGAAATCACAAGATATAGTATCAAGGTCTACTGGATTGGTAATAATAGCAATAATGTGTATAGTTTCATGGAAAAAACTTTCAATCTTTTTTAATTGGTGATTATAATAAGAATAGTATAAAGGACAAACTAAAACAGTTTTCAATTTTCCTTTAATACTATTTAATTCTTCTATTCGTACACCAATATGCAATGCAATATATGCAATTTCATCTTCATGTATTTTTACATGCTCTGTTTTACAAATAATATTAGAAATATAGACTGCAATATCATATATAAAAGGGGATGTTAATTTAATATTATAGAGTAATGGATTATGTATATAAATTTTTTCTTTAATGCGTATTAACATATTTTTGAGATGTAAAGAAAATGCAATCACAAAATCATTAGCATTTAAGTCAATATTATAAGTCCTATGTACTTCTTTAATAATGTTATTTACAAGCAATGAAATCTCATTACTTACAGAAAATTTATTTTGATTGATATGATTTATTTCATTATTTCTAATAGCACGAGTTAGCAACAAAAGTGCAAATTGATATCGATCATAATCCGTAAATTTTACATTATAAATATTTTCTAATGAACTACATATTTCATCTGTGATAGATATGAATTGATAATCTAGATTTATATATTCTTGATGCATATCATCTTTGTGAAGAAATGGAGTTGATTGTTGATGATGGTTCATTGTAATTAAAATATGTAGTAAAAGGTTTATTAGTGAATACTCATCCAAAAAAAAATGAAATTTATTAAGTTTTTCTAATAAGACATCTCTTATTTTTTCAGCATCATAATTTTGAAAAATAGCATTTAATGTAGATATACTGACTAAAGAATTTTCTGCTTCTTTATAAATTAATTGAATCATTAAAGCATTTTTATCTTTTGTAGAACCTATCATAAATAATTGATTATTTTTAGTTTTTAAAACCAGACCATATTTTTCAATAGAACGTCTGATTTTTTTAATTTCGTTTAGTAATGTAACCTCTGATATACAGAGGTATTCAGCAAGCTCATCTATATCAAAAGGAGAAGTATTCATAAGTAGTTTTCTTAAAATATATGATTTTCTTTCTTTATAGGTTAATGGAATAGAATAATCTTCTTTAATTTCAAGTGGTTGTTTAGTAATCATTCCTTTTGGAGTTGTTTCTATACAATTTTGATATTCTTCTTTTATTTCTTTTAAATAATTTTGAATAGTTCTTTGAGTAACATTGAAATGTGTTGCAATAGATTTAGTTGTAAATGATTCTGCAGGAGAAGAATTTAAAAACTTAATAATATCCCTTTTTGTAACCATTTTTATACCTCCATTTATAACCATATTATATTAGTATTTCCTTATTTTATAAAAATTATACAGTTAAATAATATCTTAAAAAGTCTCAAAATTTCGCTGTTGTAAGAAAAATTGAAACTTTTTTTGTTTTAAAAATCTTTTTACAATGACGATGTAAGTAGAAAGGAGGCGAATGAAGATGTCAAAGTATAATATTTTATTGTGTTGTGGTGCGGGAATGAGTTCCGGTTTTTTAGCACAACGAGCACAAAAAGCGGCAACTGCTATACAAGCAAATATAAACGTTGATGCCAAAAGCCAAAGTATTGTAGAAGATGTGATAGAGGATTATCAACTTTTATTATTAGGTCCTCACTATGAATCACATTTAGAAGAATTTGAAGAAATGGCAAAACCATATAATATTCCTGTTGCAGTTATTCCCCAAAATATTTATGGGGCATTAGATGGAGAGGCTCTTATAGATTTTGCATTAAAAAAATTAGAAAAATAATATAAAGAGGAGGAAAATAAAAATGGAAAAAAAGATTGACTTAAAAATGAAGAAAATGATGGATTGGCTTCAAAATTCATTGACACCAGCAGTAGAAAAATTTACAAAAAGACCATGGATATCAGGTTTTTCTGCTGGTATTGTAAAGTGTTTGCCATTTATTTTAACTGGGTGTCTTATTTTTTTCTATAATGTAGTACAACCATATATACCTAATATTTTACCAGATTTAAGTGCTATTACTACTTATACATTTAATTTATTAGCTTTATTAGTATCTTTTATGATGGTTTATCAATTAATGGGTTCATTAAAGCATCGTGGATATCAAGTTGTTGGTGGATTAACAGGAATTTGTGCATATATATTAGCTATGAAAGGTGAAGTTGTAGATGGTGTATATTCTGTTACATGGGCGAGATTTGGTCCTTCTGGAATTGTAGTTGCAATTATTATTGGATTATATACAGCATTTATTTTTCATATGGTTGCAAAATTAAATTTATTTAAAAACAATAATACAATTCCAGAGTTTGTACAAGAATGGATAAAAAATGTTATACCTATTTTCTTTATTATTCTTACACTTAAAATTTTAATTATTGATTTTAATACTGATTTATATTCATTAGTATTATTGATTTTTAATCCAATACAAGCAATAGCTCAAACATATCCAGGATTTTTATTGGTTACATTTATTCCAGTTATCTTTTATACATTGGGGATTTCCGTTTGGACATGGTCAGGACCTAGATATGCTATTTTTATTCCTGCTCAAGCAGCTAATATTGCAGCAGTTGCTGCAGGACATGTTGCAACAAATTTGACAATGCTCATGTACGGTAAGGAAGCAAGCAACCGAAAACAAGAGATAGACCGCCAGCACTACACTATTCCGAA
>CAKOSE010000040.1 GCA_934102055.1 uncultured Bacilli bacterium
TACTCTTCCTTCTTATATGAATCTTTATCACTAGTCATCCTATCTAACATAGGAATATTATTTATATTATTAATCATCTTATTACCTTCCTTTACAGTTATTTTCTTGTAAAATGAATTCATTTGTTCCACTATAAACCATTTAAGAAAGCTTGTAAAATGACCAAATCTAGATTTAACCATACAAAAAGTATAAGAGTTTCACTATTCCCTTATACTAATTTTTATATTTTATAGATTATACTTATCTCAAACATTACAAAGTATATAAACTTAAAAATTTTTACAAAAAAGGACTTCATCAAATCATGAAAATCCTAATTAAAATACTTATTCATCTTTATAAAGATTCAACATTTTCTTATGAATATCAGGTTCTATTATATTAATCGCCGCTATAGCAGTCTCAAGCGATTTCTTATAATTTCCCTTAAAAAATAATTGACTAGCTATATCAAGACCTTGTTCTATATCCTTATCAACAGGTTTATATCTATTCCCATACATAATAGTCATTTCGCTAAGTCTTGCAGTTTTAATCATTTCATTTGTAGTACTATAAAGCTTTAACGATAAATCCCTAGCAGTATCTACTCTTATATTTAATGTTTTTATAGTAATCGGAGTCTTTTTAAGTTCCTTTATTATCTCATAAATAGCATCATTAGCTTCACTAAGTTCAACAAAATAATTATTAGATATTATAGGAAGAGGATTCTTTCTTATCTTTAACTTACATTTCTTTAAAAGCTCAGTTATCTCTTCAAGTTGTTCCCTAGCACGCATTTCATCATCATGCATACTTCCTAATGATTTCAAACACGTATTTAAGTTCTCCTCAATAGTACCAAAACCATTAGCAATCTTTGCTACCCTATCCTTTAACTTAGAATAAGGTTCCTTCTTATTTTTCAAATCTCCAATTATATTATTAAAATCATTATTTACTTTATACAAATCTTTATTAACAATCTCTAAATCCTTTAAATCATCATCCTTTAAATCATACATACTCTTTATATCATCTAACTGATCATAAATATCAGAAACAATCTTATTCACTCTCTCAAGCTTTTGTTTAAATGATTTAGCAATTTCATCAAATGAACGTTTTGCTCTTTTTTCCTTATCAAAATCATTCAAAAGACCATCTAAATAATCCAAAAACGTTTTAAGTTCAAACATACTATCTTCAAGATTAAGTATCTTTATCCTAGTTTTTATATCATTTAACTTCTTCTCTATCTGAAGTATATTATATGGAACCTTCATATAATCAAGAGGATAATCCCTTGCCACTAACCTATCATAAGTATCATTTACCTCTTTTATCCTAGCAGGTAAAATTTTATCCGTCAAAAGAATTAAATCAGGTAACTCCTCAATTACCACTCCCATATGAGCAATCATCTCATCAAGTACTTTTACTAAACCCACAACCTCTTCATAATCATTATGTTCCATTATCTCTTCAAAATCAGAAAACTTCTTCTCAATATTCTCAAACTGAAGCTCAATATTAGTAACAACATCTCCATACGCAGATTTATTATTATTCAAAGTCCTTTCAAGTTCCCTAAATCTTGACTTAAGCTTAGTCACAATAGCACGATTTCTCTCTTCACTCATAGTAACTTCACGAATCTCATCAAGCAAATTATCAGTACTTACTCTTAACTTATATATCTCCATCTCTAAAAAAGAAACCGCTTCACGAGCACTATTATATTCGCGCTGTTCTATTAAATTATCAACATCCAAAAGCTTATCAGTAATTTCACCATAACGCTCATTCTTTATAACATCATATCTCTTTTGCCATTCATTATACTTGTCCTCAAGCTGATCATTCTTTACAATTACTTTTATCTTATCAAGTTCAGTCATAACAGGAGTAGCAACTATAAGATTACGTTGTCTCTCAAGCTCCTCAAGTTTTTCCCTTAAATCCTTGTATTTCTTACGTTTATATACAACAAAAAATACTGCAATAAGTATTAAAGATATTATAATAATTGATGATAAATATAACATTTTAATATCCATATAATCACCTACTATACCCATTTTAACACAATTTGTCTTGTTTATAAATAAAAATAATCAAAATAGTTTTCTTTATCAAAAAAATTTACATCTTCCTTATGTAAAGTCATTGTAAAAAGATTAAGAAAACAAAAGAAATAAACATCAAGTTATTAAAAAGCATTAAACTTTTGTTATTGAAAAACTATTACTATAACTCATAATTTTAGATAAAAATTATAATTCAGTTTACAAAGAAAAAATCTTATAAAATTACGAATAAGTAATTCTATAAGACTGTTAAAAAAGTGTCATATTTAAGAATTAGGGCATTATTATAAGGCGAGAGGAGATACTAGCTACCGATGCACCTCCGCTATAATTGGAATAAAATATACCAGAACTTGCACCATTTCGGTGATAACCTCCACGAAGAAACCAGGAATTATTATGGTTGGCAAGATTGGAACCATCACTATACCAGCCACTCGAACTACTTTTATATACCTCTTTTATTCCATCTCCTAGTTTGCTTCTTATTCTAGTGGTATTGCTTGTGCTAAAACTGTATTTATCATAATATTTGTTATTTGGATAAGTTGCTCCGGAATATCCTGTGTAATTACCTGAATCATAAATTATTCCTTTATATCCTGAATTTCTAGATGAACTATAACCACTCATCATTGTTGTTCCATCATT
>CAKOSE010000041.1 GCA_934102055.1 uncultured Bacilli bacterium
TATATAAAATAGTGTTTTTTTCCTTTTAATATAAGACTAAGACTTATCTTTGGCACCCCACCAAAAAGTGGAGAGCCCTATGTTTAGTTCTTGTTTTAGTTCTTGTTCTAGTTTTTTACATATTTCTGTGTCCATTTCTTTTGTGTTTAGTAATGGGTTTGGTATATTTAATTCTTTGTATTTACTAAATCCTAGGTGGTGGAAGGGTAATAGTTCTATTTTTTGGATGTTTTTTATTTTTTTTAGATAGTTTTTTAGGCTTTCTATATATTCTTTGCTATCTGTTATGTTTGGTACTATTACTTGTCTTATCCATACTGGTATATTTGTTTTGTTTAGTTCTTTGATGAAGTTTTCTTGTTTTTCTATGTCTCCTTGTGTTAATTTTTTGTAACCTTCTTTTGTTGTGTGTTTTATGTCTAATATTACTAGATCTATGTATTTTAATAGTTCTTGTGGATTTTTATTTGTTTGTCCGGATGTGTCTAGTGCTATGTGGATGTTTTCTTTTTTTAGGAGTTTTGCTACTTTTGTTAGGTATTCTAGTTGTGTTAGGGGTTCTCCTCCTGAGAAGGTTACTCCACCATTACTGTTGTTATAATATGGTTTGTTTCTTTTTAGTTTTTCTACTAGTTCTTTTTCTGTGTAATTGTTTTCTTTTATTTGCCATGTTTCTGGGTTATGACAGTATTTACATCTTAATGGGCATCCGTTTAGGAATACTACTGTTCTTATACCTGGACCGTCTAGGAGTCCTAGGGTTTCTATTTTACTTATGCTTCCCATTACATTTTTTCGTGGAATGTTCTTTTTATTACTTCTTGTTGTTGTTCTTTTGTTAATCTGTTAAATCTTACAGCGTATCCTGATACTCTTATTGTTAGAAGTGGATATTTTTCTGGGTTATTCATGGCTTCTATTAGGGTTTCTCTTGTTAGGACGTTTACGTTTAGATGATGAGCATTTTGAATGAAGTAACCATCTAGGATTCCTACTAGGTTATTTATTTGTTCTTCTTTTGTTTTTCCTAGGGTTGTTGGTACTATGGAGAATGTGTTTGATATTCCATCTCTACAGCAGTTTTGGTAGTCTAGTTTTGCTACTGAGTTTAGGGATGCTAATGCTCCATTTTTGTCTCTTCCGTGCATTGGGTTTGCTCCGGCGGCGAATGGTTCTCCTTTTTTTCTTCCGTCTGGAGTTGATCCTGTTTTCTTTCCATATACTACGTTTGATGTTATGGTAAGTACTGAAAGAGTTGGTGTTGCATTTCTATAACATTTGTGTTTTGTTAATTCTTTGTAGAATTTTTCTAATACTTCTTTTGCTAGGTTGTCTACTTTGTCGTCATCATTTCCGTATTTTGGAAAGTCTCCTTCTATTTCGAAGTCTATTGCTATTCCTTCTTTGTTTCTAATTGGTTTTACTTTTGCATATTTTATTGCTGATAGACTGTCTGCTACTACGGAAAGGCCTGCTACTCCGTAAGCCATTAATCTGTTTACTTTTGTATCGTGAAGGGCCATTTGTCCTTTTTCGTAGGCATATTTATCGTGCATGTAATGGATAATATTCATCGCATCTGAATAGGTTTTTGCTACTTGTTCTAGGACTTTGAAGTATGATTTTTTTACTTCTTTGTATGTTAGGACTTCTTCTTCGTTCTTTTTTATATTTTCTAGGACTTTATCTCCTTTTACTTCGTCTATTCCTCCGTTTAATGAGTATAGAAGGGCTTTTGCTAGGTTACATCTTGCTCCGAAGAATTGCATGTCTTTTCCTTCTCTCATTGCTGATACACAACATGCTATGGCGTAATCATCTCCGTATATTGGTCTCATTACGTCATCGTTTTCGTACTGAATTGAATCTGTTTCTATACTTAGTTTTGCACAATACTTTTTAAAGTTTTCTGGTAAGTTATTACTCCATAGTACTGTCATATTTGGTTCTGGTGCTGGATCTAAATTGGTTAGAGTATGGAGTATTCTATAACTTGTTTTTGTTACCATGCTTTTGTTTTTTACTGTTGTGCCTCCGACTGAACATGTTACCCAAGTTGGGTCTCCTGAGAATAGTTCATCGTAGTCTGGGGTTCTTAGGTGTCTTACTAGTCTTAGTTTTATGATGAAGTTATCTATTAGTTCTTGGATTTGTTTTTC
>CAKOSE010000042.1 GCA_934102055.1 uncultured Bacilli bacterium
CCTTCTTCTTGTAGAAGTTACCCAATCACCTAACAAATTTAATTTTGCTTCTCTTTCCTTTGATAATTCTCCTTTTCAACAAGGCACTCTTTGATCACAAAGCCAACTTCCACAAGGTTCATTTTTAGATGCTAATTTAGATTTGGTAATTATCAAATGAATACCATCTTTATTGGTTTCAGTAGTTCTCACAACAAATTGATTACTATTTTCTCCTAAATTATTATAAATTTGCATAATACTGCTCCTTTCACTATTATAAATTTTATTATCGACCTATACTATGCTTATAAGTTCCTAGAATATCTAATATTTCTGCCATACTAGTTTTTACAGATAAATCTAATTCACGATCCACATCATAATAATAGTTATAATATTGTTTTAATAACTCTTGTAATTTATTGACATCAAATTTTTCATTATTATTTATTTTACATTTTATTGAATTAAATAAATAATGAAATACATTGTTTGGATTAAAAGTTTTATTAGGATTTAGCCTATTATCATATTCAACAACTAATCCAACTAATTCATTATCATTTGGATTAAATCTACTTATTATCTCATCAGTAAGCCATTCCTCATTTGAAATGTATAATTTAAATAAATCTTTTATATTTAAATTTGTCAAAATCATTAATAACTGGATTATATATTCAAAATCTTTTGAATAACCCTGAAAATTAACATCCAATATTAATGATGTTAGATATTCTGTAAATGCTTCATCTAAACCCCTGCCATACATATAATTTTTTTCTTTGTTACGTTGTAATAATCCACTCTTTTCACCATTATCAGATATGATGTGTAACATTTCGTGAATTAAGTTGTGGAGTTCATTAATATCAAAATTTAAATCATTTCTAAAATAAATAGTATTTTGATAAACATAAGCACCCGGCAAAAAACCTTTACCATTGCTTTTATAAAATTTATCTTTAAAATCATCATTTGATAATATCTCAATTTTCATATTTTTTATTTTTTCATTTATTATTTTAGCTTGTGTTTCGTCTAAAATATAAGGTTTTAACTGTGAAAGCAAAATATTTTTAGTAAAATCAATAACTTGCTTATTTATGCTTCCGTTTGTTGTAGTTGTTATCTTTTTTAATTCTTCATTGTTAACTAAACTCATTTTTTATCACCACCTAAATAATCATCTAAATTAAATGTAAATTCAATCATTCTGGAATAATCATTTTCATCTTTTAGTTTATTTATCTTATCCTCTATTCTATCTATTTCTTCCTTAAAAGAATAAATTGCATTTATATAAGTTGGAACAGGTAAAATACCATTTGCAATAGCATACGGCAAAGTTATATGAGATGCCACATTACCATTAAAAATTTCTTCAGACATATCTCTTTTCCCATCTAAATATCTAACCGGTGTTGCAGAAAGTCCTAAAACATTAGCATTCTTATTAAACTCAAGTAATTCACTTACTCCTTCTCCCCATTTTTCCGCTCCTGCTCTATGAAACTCATCAAGAACTATATTATCAGCATTAATATATGGATCTTTCATAAGTTTGGTATAAGTAATTATTTTTAAATTTGGAAAATCCTCTTCCAAGCTCATATTATTTTCCCTTATAGTTCGTTCTATATTATCAATTATAGATAAAGATGAAGTTACAAATAGACCTTTCTTATCTTTATTTTCATATAACCACTTCAAAGCAATATAACTCTTTCCTGTTCCTGTTGGATGAATTATGCAACACATTTTTTCCTTATCAAGCATATCAATTGTTTTTTCATAAGCTTCTTTGTTATGATCATAAAGTTCTATCATAAATACACCATCCTTAAATTACCCTAATTATAACATAAAAAGAAGAAATTAGCTAGAAGATACCACTTTATATACTTCATCACTTATTTCCTTAATTGATTTCATTTGTCCATCTTTAGAACAATTTATTATATCCCA